>CAPERS010000006.1 GCA_948607205.1 uncultured Eubacteriales bacterium
TTAAAATTATCAAACTTGCAATAAAACCAATATTTAAAAAGTAAAGGATAACCATTGCTATTACTGCAATAAAGAAACATATTATTGCAATAGGAAGAAATTTGTTTTTAAGTTTTGCTTCAATCTTATAAGATACAGTGTTTATAGTTGCAGTCAGGAGTTTGACGCCGGCGTAAATATAACCCATTATGACGGAAGACGTTCCAATTTCTTGTAAAAAGGCTTTGGATGAACTTCCAAACACTTCTGCGCTTCCCCAGAAAGTAAAAGCCAATAAGCAAATTATTAAACCAAATATAACAGAGGATTTTTTGCTTATTAAATTTGTATCAGAAGTAACATCACTCTGGACTTTTTCTTTTGTTTCCAATACTGTTTGAGATTTTGGAATTTTAAAAAAGAAAGTTGCCACAAAGGATATGAGAAGAAGACCTGCGCAAATATAGTAACTTATATATGGATTGAACACAAAAAAATAACCACTGACAACTGAACTTACTGCTTCCAAAATCCACCAAACAGCCGAAGCTCTTCCTTCAATTTTTGAAATTTCTCCTGACTCATCATCTTTGCAAATGATACTTAACAAACTGTTAGAATTTATTGATAGCAAAAAGTTTCCAATTGATTTAAATGATACCAAAAAACATAAAGCGATAAAATTATTGATAAGAGCGAAACTTAAAACATAAATGATAAATGAAATTGTTCCAAGCCTTAATCTATTAACAATTGAAACTTTTTTTAGTATATAATTAAAAGGAATTGCAAGCAGAGCAATCAATACTAAGTCTATAGACGAAATTATAAAAACTTGCGAAAAATCAAAGCCCTTTATAAGAGTCAAAAACATCATCTCAAGAGTGTAATAAAAAAGCAAATCGTAAGTGAATGCTCTAAAAATTATGTAAGAAAGCTTATTTTTTTTAACTTTATCCATTAGTTCAATCTCCAATATATAAAATTATTATTTATTTGTTTGTGGGGGGGGGATTTGCAATTTGTTTTTTTCTAATAAAGTATAGTGAAATCGAAACTATGATGACAATGATTTCAATGCCATCAAGAATAGCCGAAGTATAGAAAGTGTTGAATATATTATAGATAACCAGCATTAAGTTTGGCAATATTAAAGTGAAATTGACAACAATCATTTTCCTAAGTGACATAGCAAAGGTGAAGATTATCGGTGAAATAACTGTTAAAATATCCCAAGGCGACTTTAAGAACACTAAGCCTATTGTAATATATATGATTGAATATATAGGTATATAAAAGAAAGGGATTGTTTTGTTTTTTCTCTCATAAAAGTAAAAAAGAGCAGTTCTAGTCATGCTTATAAAGGTGTTTATTCCTGCAACAAGTGAAAGTGAAACAAGAAATGCACTTCCATAAAAAACATTTGCAACCGTTTGAAAGATGAGAAAAACTTTCTTGTTGCAAAAATATGATATGCAAACAAGAATCAACGCAATTCCGCCAAGCACTTGAGAAATAATGAATTGCACCATAAGAAAAATATATCACAAAAAGCAAATTTTGTCTATTTTTGCAAGAGTTTTTTGTAAATTGTTTTTATTTTTATAAAAATTTTCTGTTTTTTATGATATAATGTCATCAAAGGAGATTTTATGCTTGGAATTTTATATTTCAGTGCAACTGGAAACAGTCTTTATATTGCAAAGAAACTTAGAGAAAGTCTTGGCGGAGAGTTGAGATATATTCCATCATACACAGGCGATTGCTCTGAATTTGATAATGTGATTTTGGTCACGCCAATTCACTCATACGGTCTTCCAAAATTCGTATTCGACTTTTTGCCAAGAATGAACAAAAACAAAGAACTTATCATTGTGCAAAACTATGGTGGAATGGTTGGCGGTGCAGACTATTATGCTTATTCGTATTGCAAAAATCATGGCTTAAACATCAGAAGCGTGTTTGTCCTCAAAATGCCTGAAAGTTTCACAACAACTTTCACTGTTCCAAAATTTTATATTAAGTCAACTCTCAAAAAAGCGGACGGTGCAATTGATAAGGTCATAAGTGATATAAAGAATGAGAAATTCTCAATTCCAAAACAAAAGAAAACAAAAGAGAAAAAATATTTGACTAATATGTCTAACTGGAATAAGATTGCCAAATCATTTTGCGTAAGTGAAGACTGTGTTAGGTGTGGAAAATGCGTGAACGTTTGTCCAGTGAAAAATATATCAATCGAAAACAATAAAGTTGTTTTTAGCGACAAATGCATTGCCTGTCTTGGATGTTATCATCGCTGTCCACAAAAGGCAATTAGATATAAAAATCATAAAAAGAAAGATAGATATTTTAATCCAAATGTTGACGAAAATGAAATAGGAAAAGATTTAAAATAGAAAAAATAACAGGTTCATCCTGTTATTTTTGTTTTAGTAAATTTTTATTTTTGTTTTTTATAAAGTTGTATTTAGAAAAACTTTTCTTAGTTTAGTTTCAGGCAATGTCAGTCGACTAACCTTTATATTTTGTCTTATATCCACTGTTTGTTTCAGGGCGGAGGTCGTTTGGAAATTCGATGTCTGTCTTGATGTCGACAACAATTTGTTGCAAGCGGTTGACAAGAAGATAAGGGTCATGTAGATCTTCAAGAACATGAGTTTTGCTACTGCTTGTGTAGATAACAATGTCACCAACATGGAACATTCTGTCAAGAAAACCAATATGCAAATTCACTGATGAGATTTCTGAATACATAATATTTGTTAAATTTGCGAAAAAACCTTCTTTAATAATAATGCGCTTGTTTGTGAAAGCATATTCAGTGTTTTTAAGACGTCTGCGCGCAGTTAATATATGAGAAAGCCAAATCCAAACTGGCATGAGGTGAATTGCAAAGAAAATAACAAAAAAGATTATCAAAGCAATCGGAATTCCACCTGAAATAATTCCATAAATGATTCCGCCTATAAAAAGTCCGTCAAAGCAAAGCCATAAAAAAGCAATCGGGAACATTTTGAAAAATTGTTCAAGCATAAAAACTTTTTTGTCTGGCTTGCCAGTCCATAAAAGTTGCTCATCTTCACTCAGTGCAACCATATCTTTTAGACTCTGAGAGCCATTTTCATTTTGCTTAGGTTTGAAAAAATCTTCGTTAAGATCCATGTTTAACCTCCAAATATAATATACCAGAATAAAATTAATTTTGCAAGAGATTTAGTTGTGGAGGAGGGCAACCTCGCGAAGAATTGCATCTTCTGCGAAGAAAGCCTCAGTAATATCTTCGGCGGATTTTTCCAGTTTTGATTGCAAAAGCATCAATTTTTTGGAAAACTTAAATAGAATTGAGTTGGCTTCATTGTTGAACTTGGATTTGGCGAGGATGTTTTCTTTGGTGCTTTCATCTTTGATAAGATTGCTGATTAGTGCTGAAAATGCCATAACTTTGATTCCTCTAAGTTGAAGATATTCGACATTAAATAATTTATCAATAAGTTCTTGTGCAAGTTCGGGCGTTGTAACTAAATTAAGGTCGTCAACCATTTCGTCAAAAATTTGAAAAGGTTGTTTTTTAAGTTTTGCAAGCCTCAAACAAGTGTTGACTTTGAGTTTGTATAAATTGTTATATTTTTTATAAACAGTATTGAAATATTTTAAAATTCCTTTTTCCATTAAAGCTCCTTTTTTAGGGAATAACTTTCAAAGTATATACTTTTTTTTAACTTTTGTCTACCAAAATTAAGGAATTTCAAAAAAAGCAAACAATTTTTAATATGCAACATATTCAAATTTCTTGCAACTGGACATAAAAATGTGATATAATCTTGAAATATAGGAGAAGATATATGACGACTCAAATTTCAAAACTCGAAGTTGGAAAAGTTAAATTTCAAGGCATGATTGAAACTGTTCGTGACAAAAAAAACATTCAGTTTGTTGTTTTGAAAGACTTTTCAGGAAAAATTCAAGTGACAGTTGATAAGGTTGCACATCCAGAAGTGGGTGAGGTTTTTGCAAAACTTTTGACAGGCTCAACAGTTATGGTCGAAGGCGAACTTGTTAAAAGCGAATATGTCAAGATGGGCGGTCAAGAAGTGCTCGTTGAAAGCGTTATTGTCACAAGTGAGGCAAAAGAGCCATATCCAATCGGCCCTGAAAGCAATATTGACCAGCGCATTGATTATCGCTGGCTTGACCTTAGACAAGACAAAAACTTGCTTATTTTCAAAGTTCAAACATGTTTCACTGAGGCTATGAGAGAGTTCCTTGAAAAGCGTGACTTTGTTGAAATTCATTCACCAAAACTTATTGGAACGGCATCTGAAAGTGGCTCGGAAGTTTTTGAAGTGAAATATTTTGACGGAAAAGCATATCTTGCACAAAGTCCACAATTTTATAAACAACTTGCCATTTCGGCAGGATTTGGAAGAGTTTTTGAATGCGGACCAGTTTTTCGTGCTGAGAAGTCACATTCAAGAAAACATGCGACTGAGTTCACTGGTTTTGACCTCGAATTCACAGGAATTGAAAGTTGCGAAGATGTTATGAAAATGGAAGAAGAACTTGTAACCTATGCTCTTCAAAAAGTAAGTGAAAAGTATGGCGAGGCAATAAAGGCAACTTTTGGCGTCGAAGTTAAAGTTCCAACTCTTCCTTTCCCAAGAATTGAACTTGGTGACCTCTATGATGAACTTGAAAAGCGTTACGGTTATACAATTGAAGAAAGTGAAAAAGATGACCTTTCAACCGAAGGAGAAAAACTTTGCAAACAATTTGCAATGGATTTTTACGGACATGAATTTTTGTTTATCACCGGTTATGGTCCAAGAAAAAGAGCGTTCTATCATTTGCGCAAGAACGGAATCCCACAAGGTTATGACCTCATTTGGAAGGGCGTTGAAATCACAACAGGCGCGCAGAGAGAGCATAGATATGATATTCTTAAAGCGCAAGCCGAAGAAAAAGGTCTTGCAAAAGATGTTGAGTTCTATCTTCAATTCTTTAAATATGGTTGTCCTCAACATGGCGGATTTGGGCTTGGTCTTGACAGAATTATTATGAACCTTTTGGAACTTGCAAATATAAAAGAAGCCATGTTTATATTCCGTGGTCCTGAAAGAATCAGCCCTTAAAAAATATAAAAAGGAATAATCAATCTTTCAAAAAATTAGGAGCAAATATGAAAAAAATTGATATTGTAAAATTAAGAAAAGAGCCTCAAAAGTTTACTGATAAGTCTTTCACTATCGGTGGCTGGGTGCGCTCAGTTCGTGACATGAAAACATTTGGTTTTATTGACCTCAATGACGGAACCTCTTTCAAAGGCATTCAAGTGGTTTTGAATGCTGAGAAAATTGCTAACTATCAAGAAGTTTCACACCTCAATACTGGAAGCAGTGTGCTTTGTGAGGGAACACTTAAATTGACACCAGAGGCAAAACAGCCATTCGAGTTTGTTGCAGACAAAGTTGAAATCCTTTCTGCGACTGATGAAAGTTATCCAATTCAAAAAAAGAAAACTTCGCTTGAAGTTTTGCGTGAACAGGCATATCTTCGCCCAAGAACAAATCTTTTCAATGCTGTTTTCAGAGTGAGAAGTGAAAGTTCGTTCGCTCTTCATAAGTTTTTTAATGAGCAAGGCTTTGTTTATCTTCATGCACCAATCTTGACTTCTTCTGACTGCGAAGGAGCAGGAGAACTTTTCAGAGTCAGCACGCAAGATATCTATGCTGGAAAAAAACTCAATCCGGAAGACGAACTTCTTGGCAAGAAAGCCTTCCTTTCACCATCTTGTCAACTTGAAGGCGAGGCTTTTGCGCTTGCATTTGGCAATATTTACACTTTTGGTCCTTCTTTCCGTGCGGAAAACAGCAACACTGTCAAACACGTAAATGAGTTTTGGCATATTGAGCCTGAAATGGCATTTGCCGAACTTTTTGATGATATGGACGTTATGGAAAGCATGGTTAAATATGTTATCAACTATCTCTTTGATAAATGCAAAGACGAACTTGAATTTTTCGATAGTTTCGTTGAAACTGGACTTATTGCAAAACTTAAAAATGTGACTGACAATGAGTTTGCACGTGTGTCATACACAGAAGCAATCGAAATTTTGAAGAAAAATAACGATAAGTTTGATTATAAAGTTGAATGGGGTAGTGATATTCAAACAGAACACGAAAAATATCTCACCGAAGTGGTTTACAAAAAACCTGTTTTCGTTTATGACTATCCAAAGGAAATTAAAGCATTCTATATGCGCGTCAACGAAGATGGCAAAACAGTTCGTGCAACCGACCTTCTTGTTCCAGGCATTGGCGAACTTTGTGGAGCAAGCGAAAGAGAGGAGCGATATGAAGTCTTGAAAGCACGTATTGACGAACTTGGACTCAGAGAAGAAGACTATTGGTGGTTTATGAACCTTCGCAAATTCGGAAGCGTGAAGCACAGCGGATTTGGCATGGGCTTTGACCGTTTCCTTATGTATGTGACAGGAATGAAAAACATTCGTGACGTCCTTCCTTTCCCAAGAACACCAAACAACTGCGAATACTAAGCCTTAGGCTCTTTATATCTATCAACTTCATTCAAAGTTGATATTTTATTCGGTCATGTGCATTATGCACTTTTCAT
Source organism: uncultured Eubacteriales bacterium (assembly GCA_948607205.1). GTDB lineage: Bacteria > Bacillota > Clostridia > Christensenellales > UBA1242 > Caccovivens. The sequence continues at coordinate 6,616 of CAPERS010000006.1, forward strand.
CTTTTGACTAAATTCGAAATTTTCACTTAATCCGTTCTTATGCATTATGCTTTTACTTTAAATTATAAAAAGACAGAAATTCCTGTCTTTTTTTTGTTAAAAATTTTATAATTATCATTAAAAAGTGCAAATCAAAAACTAAAAAACTATCTTTTTATTTTGTATTTACTCAATTTTTGAGTATAATAATATATATTTAAAAATAACTCTCAGCATAGCCACGCTTTCGAAACGGAAACGCAAAAATGGCGTGAGTTTCCTGTCGGATTTTGTTGACATGGGGGGGGGGATTTTGAGGTATAATTATTTAAAGAATAAATATAAAAAGGATAAAGTATGAAAAAAATACATAAGATTTTGTTAACAGTTTCTTTTGTCTTTGCGGTGTGCTTTTCAGCAGGCTTGTTTTTCACTTATTCTGATTTTAAAAGCGGTAATTATCAAGACACAGAAACTTATGCATGGGAAAGTAAATCAATTCATAGTTTTGTTGTCTATTGTTTGCAAAAGCCGGTAACAAAAACTGCTTTAGGCACATTTACTGTTAAAGATTTAGGTTTTAAAGTGACATACACATCACAAGACGGATGGGAAGATGGAAGTGTAGGAAATTTTTCAATAGGTTATTCAGATAAGTCAGGCGTTGATTTTGCTTCTTATTCAACTGGAAGTGGCAAAATTGGAGATGGAGGTATTGGTGGAAGTGTGACATTATCTAAAACGTGGTTTGCAGGTGACCAAGTTGCAAACTATAAGGTTAACTATTATGTTAGCGCACCAGGATATGAGGTTTATACTCTTTCACAAACTTTTAATGCGTTGTATGCAGAAAAATACTTTGACAAAATTTTATCAGGGGATGTAACTTTGAGTTCTGTGAGTGATGCATGGGGTGCTTCCAGTTACACTGCTTCCATTGAAAGGACAACCACTTTGAAGACGGCAACCAATTCAAGTGAAAATGTATGGTTTTTCAGTTATGTTGCCCCAAGAAGATATAAAGTTACATTTGATGCCAATGGCGGAAGTGGTGGTGGAGATTCTACAATAACTTATGGTAATAAATACCGTTGTCCAACTCCAACACGTGAGGGTTTCACATTTGAGGGATGGTATCGTTCAAATGGTGAACGTGTTTATTATGATACTTTTAAAACTTCTCCAGATAATGAAACTTTAACTGCGCGTTGGACAGATTCTCAAGCGCCAACTGTTCATAGAGCAACATGGCAACAAAATGGCGCAACTGGATATTATGCTTATGCTTATGTCACTGACAATGATGCTGTTGCAAGAGTTCAATTTCCAACATGGACGGAATTGAATGGTCAAGATGACATACAAGGAAATTGGTCAACAAGCAGTGCCGCTAGTGGAAGTTATGGTTCTTGGACAGTGGACGGACAAAGTTATAATTATCGCTATGAAGTCAAAGTTGCAGACCATAATAATGAATATGGGCTTTACCATACTCATATTTACGCTTACGACCCAACTGGAAATCGAAGTTCAGGAAGTTCAGTAGGAAGTGTCACATTTAGTTTTGAATTTGATATCAATCAGTTTGTTAATGGTGTTAACAATGGAACAGACCCAGCAACTTTTTCAGTTAAAATTGATGGTGTTGTCGAAGTTTCAAATGTTCATGATTTTTGTCAGCCTGTGCTTTATGGTGCAAAAGTTGAAATATATGACATAAAATATCCATCAAATTATCATTATACAGGCTATAAACTTGCATCTTCTTATACAAGTAACATTGATGACCTAGCAAACCTAAAAGGTTCAGGCAGTTCAAAAACAAATATAATTGTCACTGTTCCAAATTATAGGTCAAACGTCAATCTTCAAATAATAACAAATCACCAGTTGACAATCAATGATGGTTTAATCACTCAGGTTAAGAGAGTTTTTGATAAATCTCTTTATGCACTTTCTCTTCCAACAAGACCGGGATATATTTTCACCGGTTGGACAGTTTCAGGAAGTGGAAAAATGATTGAATCACAATATCTAAAAGACGGCAAAACTTTCAATGGCACAAGTGATTATGTAAGTCTTGGAAGAACTCACATGTATACTGATAAATTTTTGTTCAGTGTTTGGGCGAGCATGGACGACTGGAGTGAATTTAAAGATTCAAGAATTTTGAGCTGCACTGAAGGTGGCGGATGGAACATGCAGGGCGCTGATGTTATTGATTTCATTGCATATCAAAATGGAGTGGGCTATGTGGAAGCATTTTCAGATAAGAAATGGAGTTCATTGTCATCAGGCTGGCACAATTTTGTTGGCACATTCACTGGCAACGAGTTGGCACTTTATATTGACGGCGAATTGGTTGCCCTTTCAAAAACGTTCACAAATAAGGCTGTTTCATATCACCCAACAAATTCAATCATTATTGGTGCTGAGCCAGGTGGCGGAACTGATATTGAGGGTAAATATTTTAAAGGTCAAATTGCCAATGTGATTTTGTATAATGATTTTGTCAACACTGTTGATGGAATGACTTCTTTTGACCAAGAATACTATTTCCTCGCAGGCAACAGTGACACCACAATAACTGCAAACTGGATTGAAACCTGGGCAGGAGCGGGTAAAGACGTTGAACTTACAACCGACGCAAGCGGAGCATATCTCATTTCGAGTGCAGAGGAACTTGGGAAAATTGCATACGAAGTTAGTTGTTTGGGTAACACGCAATCTGGGAATAAATTCAAACTTGTTAACAATATTGACCTTGCAGGCAAATATTGGATGCCGATTGGAACGCATGAGTCAAGATTTAAAGGTGAATTTGATGGAAACAATTTCACGATATCAAATGTTAAAAGTGATTACTTTAATGACATAGGACTTTTCGGAAAAATTTTAGACACTTCGATTTCAAATTTGATCTTATCACAAATTGATATTAAAGGTGGAGATTATGCCGGAGGACTTGTTGGCGTTGCGACAAATTCACAAATTAAAAATTGTAAAATTTTAAGCGGAAGTGTTATTGGTAGAACATGGGTAACTGGTGGAATTTGCGGATGCGCTGAAAATTCAACTATTATTGAAAATTGTGTTAACTCAGCAAAAGTTGAATCAAGATATCATGGTGGAATTTGCGGACTTGTTAACACTTCGAGAATTATTGGATGCATAAACTATGGAACAATTGAAAACTATGACGAAGGCTCAGATTACTATTATGGTGGAATCGCAGGCAAAACGTATGGCAATGGTGTTATCATAGAAAAATGCATCAATTATGGAGAAGTTTCCAACAAAAAAGGTGTGGACGGAATTGCAGGCATACTTGGTTCGAACGAGGGTGAAAACACAGCTATTTCTGCTTGTGCAAACTATGGGAATATCATTTCAAAAAGTGGTTCAACTCGTTTCAGTGGTGCAATTGTTGGAAGAAACGATAGAAATGACCTGCTTATTGAAAATTGTTCTTCAAATTGCGAAATGTCAGGAAAAGGCAGTGCCGCAACGTGGGTTAGTGTTCTCTGTGGAGGTGAAGGCAGAGCATATGTCAAATCAAGTTATGCTTCAATGACAGTTGCTGGAGAAAGTGTAAAGCATGCCTATGGAAATGCTGAAGATTTTAACAAAGGATTTCGATTTGTATCTGGCATGAACAATGACCTTCCAATGCAAGTTGATTTATTTGAATACGCGAGTCAAATTCCAATGCAGTCAGATGTGCTTTCGGTTGGTCTTACTGGATTTGAACTTATTGGATAAAAAAGACAGATAATCTGTCTTTTTTTGTATGCAAGAATAAAAAATCAAAAGAATTTTTAATTAAAAAACAAATTATAAAGAAAAATAGAATATAAAACTTTTTCAAAAAAAAATACGAACATTTCACAAAATTTTCTTTATATTGATAATAGGACAAATGCGGTCAAATTACTAAGGAGAAAATTGTGAGTTTTGCAACTATAACCATACTTGGAATTTTGTTTATATTCGTTATGACAACTCTTGGCTCGGCAGTTGTGTTTTTATTTAAAAAAGATGTAAGCGACAGATGCAATTGTTTGTTTTTTGGCTTTGCATCAGGGCTTATGATTGCTGCGTCCATTTGGTCTTTGATTTTGCCTGCTATTGATGGCAGTGAGAGTTTTGGAAAATGGGCTTTCATGCCAGCACTTGTCGGCATAATCCTTGGCGGTGGATTTTTGGTGCTTATTGATAAAACTTTGGCGGTGATTAACAAGAAAAAAGAACCCTATCTGTCAAAGCACTCAAAGATATTTTTGGCAGTGACACTTCACAATCTGCCAGAAGGCTTGGCGGTGGGACTTTCATTTGGCAGTGCTTTTGTGATTGGCACGCAGTCGGCACTTATGGGCGCACTTGGTCTTGCGATTGGCATTGGCGTGCAAAATTTTCCAGAAGGTGCGGGGATAAGTTTGCCAATGCTCAGAAAAACAGGCAACAAGTGGAAATCATTTTTGTTTGGTATGCTCAGCGGTGTTGTTGAGCCAGTTATGGCAGTTCTTGGATTTTTCCTTTCAACAAGTTTAACTTCGCTTATGCCTTGGTTTTTGTCTTTTTCGGCAGGAGCAATGTTGTTCGTTGTTGCCGAGGAATTGATTCCCGAAGCAAAACTTTCAGACAAGTCAAGCATTGGCGCATGGGGATTTTTGATAGGATTTGTGATTATGATGGCTCTTGATGTTGCACTTGGATGATGTTTTGTGCTACAATAGGCTAAGGAGAAACCTATGCAAAAAAGTTCAAGTGAAAATTGGAAGGAAAAGTTAGAGATTCTTGCGCCTGCTGGCAACAAAGAAAGTTTTTTTGTTGCTCTTTCTGCTGGTGCTGACGCAATTTATCTTGGCGTTAATGATTTCAATGCACGTGGCAACATTGAAAATATTTCACTTGAAAATTTGGCAGAACTTGTTAGGAAAGCCCATCTTTTTGGCGTTAAAGTCTATTTAACACTCAACACACTTATTCATGACAGCGAAATTGAAAATGTTTTGGCAGTTGTTCGTCAAGCCATAAGCGCTAAGGTCGATGCGTTCATAGTTCAAGATATCGGTCTTGCATATCTGCTTAGGCAAAAGTTTGAGAAAATTGAACTTCACGCAAGCACACAAATGGGTATTGAAAATCTTGAAGGTGCGTCATTTTTGAGTCCTATTGGATTCAAGCGAATTGTGCTTGCAAGAGAAACTCCGCTTGCAGAAATTTCCAGAATAAAAAAAGAACTTGGAATTGATATTGAATATTTCGTTCAAGGCGCGCTTTGCGTTGGCTATTCAGGCAATTGCTATCTTTGTTCTCTTCTTGCGTCAGCAAGTGGCAACAGAGGCAAGTGCAAACAGTTTTGTCGTTTGCCATATCAGGCTAAAATGGGCAATATAGAAAAACAGGGCTATCTTCTCAGCACTAAAGATTTTTGCATGTTGCCAAAACTTAAAGAACTTGTTCAAAGTGGTGTGACAAGTTTGAAGATTGAAGGAAGAGCGCGAAGACCTGCCTATGTCGGACAAGTCGTTACGACATATCGTAAAGCCATTGACAACAATTTTCACTTTGACCAAGAAGATTTAAATGACCTCAAAAAAGTTTTCAATAGAGGTGATTATACAGCAGGCTATTTTGAAAACACTTCAATCATATATCCTAAAACGCAAAATCATATTGGTCTTGAGATTGGAAAGGTTTTTGAAGTTAAAAACGGCAATCGTTTCAACGAGGTCACTCTAAAAATTTCGCATGAACTTATAAAAGGTGACAGCCTGAAGTTTTTTGTTAATGAAAAAGAAGTTGCCTCAGTTTCAGTTCAAGACGTCAAAAAAGTTGGCAGTGACAAATTTATCTTCACAACTACGGCAAAAATTCCAAACAATGCAAAAGTAAGTTTGATTTCAAGTAAGGCGCAAGAAAATCAAATCTTTTCGATGAAAAGGCAGATAAAAGTCAATGGCACACTTTTTTGCCGAGTTGGAAAGAGGGCAAAGTTGACCTTGAACTATGGTGATGTTTTTGCTGTTGGCGAAAGTGAAAGCTTGCTTGAGGCAAGCAAGAACAGCCCGCTAATAAAAGAGGAGTGTTTTTCTCAAATTTGCAAATTGGGAGAAAATTTTGTTCTTGCAAATCTTGAAGTTGAACTTGATGATGTGTTTATGAGAAAGGCAGAACTTAACGAACTCAGGCGAAAGACAATTGCACTTTTGGAAGAAAAAATAATTGCAAAATATATTGAAATACACAAACTAAATGAAATAACTGAAAAAAACTTTGTTTTTTCATCAAAAAGAGAGGAAAATAAAGAAAAAATCATCTCTGTTGATAATTTTGATAAACTGAAAAAAATATGTCAAAGTGATAAAAATTCACTCATTGTTTACAGCCCAAAAGTTTTCAATAAAGATGAAATTGTAAGTTTTGCAAACAGCCAAAAACGAATGGTTTATCTCGACCTTCCAGTCATTGCAACTCATGAAGATGTGGAACTTTATAGGGAAATAATCAGTTTAAGTTCATTTATTGGCGTGCTTGCGAACAATTATTATGCTCTCACATTGACAGATAAAGAAAAGACGATTGTTGGAAGCGAAATGAATGTTTTCAATTCTCTTTCTGTTGAGTTTTATAAAAAACAAGGGTTTGATAAAATTGTTCTTTCAAAAGAAAGCGTTGACGTTGAAAATATCGTGGGAGAAGGCGTTAAACTTTTTGTTCCAACTTCGGTAAGACATAAACTTATCTATTTTAAACACTGTCCAATCAAAGAGCATTTTGGTGGCAATTGTGCAAATTGCAAATATAAAGAGGGTGTTAAATATCTTCTCAAAGGTCAAGGTTCATTCACTCTTGAACGTGTCAAATCACGAACTTGCCAGTTCTTTTTGAGAAATGAGAAATTGACAACAAAAGAAAGTTTTGGCTTTGGCGAATTTGTTGAAGAATAATTCTTCACGCTAGTGAAAGTTATGTCATATATACTAACATGCTTTCAAAAATAGTTTTAGATAGTCAAAATTTATCACATAATATTTCCTACCTTCTCGAGCAAGCAGAAGGAAGAGAGGTCTGCCTTATGATTAAGGCTGACGCCTATGGTCATGGCATGGAAGAAATTATTGCTCTTGTTGACGGAAAAATCACAACTTTTGGTGTTTCCAATTTGCAAGAGGCTTTGCGCGCAAGAGAATATACCTCACATAAAGTTATCATATTTGGCGACTGTGAAGACCCACTTCTTTGCATGATGAACAATATTTCAATGTCACTTTTGTCGGTTGACCAGTTGAAAAAGATTTTGAAAATTGCAAAGAAGGAAAATTTGAAACCAAAACTTCACTTGAACGTCAATACAGGTATGAACAGGTTTGGAATTCAAAGCAAGAAAGATTTAAAGAAAATAATCGAACTGTGCGTCAAAAATAATATTGAACTTGAAGGTATTTTCACACATTTTTCATCTTTGACAACTGATGAGGAATATTCCCAAATGCAAGAAAACAAGTTTGCACAGTTTGCTGACATGTTGCCACAAGAGTGGAACACGATTGTGCATGTTGGTGGCGGAAACAGCCTTTTTGAAAACCTTGATTGTGATATGATTCGCGTCGGTCTTCTTGCTTATGGCTATGGAAACGAGCACGTTTTACCTGTCATGAAAATAAAGTCAAAAGTCAGCGACCTTCAACTTGTTCATAAAGGTGAACATGTTGGTTATCTTTGCGGTTTTACTGCAGAAGAAGATATGATTGTTGCAACCATACCTCTTGGTTATGCCGACGGCTTGCCACGAAAACTTTCCAACATTTTGAAAGTGAAAATCAGAGGCAGGTTTTGCCAAAGCACTGGCAACATTTGCATGGATTCATTCATGGTCGATGTTTCAAATGTCAACGTCAAAGTTGGCGACGAAGTGGAAATTTTAAACAACGCCAATGACATATCAGAAATTCTTGGCACAACTGCCTATGAAGTTTGCACCAATTTTATTAAACTTAGGGGAGAAAGAATAATCAAGTGATTTTGCTTGATTATTTTTTTTGTTTTGTTTATAATATTTTTAAAGAGGTGAACTATGACAGAAAATAAACGAAACATTTGGTTCTATGTTAGCGGTGTTATAAGCGCAATTATGGCAGGTTTATCATATTTCGGAACAATTTTATCTATCATTTTAGCCATCATTCTTTATTCAACAGGAGGGCTTGAAGAAATTATTGGCAAACTTCCTGAAGAATCTCAAGTGCCAGTTTCTGTTATAACTTTTGTGACAATTATTTTGATTATCACTTGTCTTGTTGTTGCAATCGTTAACACCATTTGCGCAAAAAAGTGTTTTGATTTTGCGAAACTTGAAAAAGATGAACTCCTCAAAGAAAAATCAAAACTTATCACTGTTATTGTTTTGCAGTTTATCTTGGGTTCAGTGATAACAGGCGTGTTCTCTTTGGTTGGCTTTTTGTCTGTCACCGAAACGTTAACTGCACCACGCGTAGAAAACAATTCAATTGAACAGAAACTCACAAACGCAAAAAATTTATATGAAAATGGTGCAATAACTGAAGAAGAATATAAAGCGCTCAGAGAAGAAATTCTTAAATCTTTATAAATTCAAAAATTGAATTGAAAAATTGAAATTTTTAATTTTAAAATATAATAAACATATTTAATAATCATTAAAATTAATCCAAATAAATCTTTTGTTTGGATTTTTTTATTTATTATAAAATCATTCGAATATTAAATATAATCTCTTTCACTTGGTAAATACTCAAAAATTGAGTATAATAAGACTATATGTTCTTCAACATGGAAACTAAATCATTTTTATGATAATGTTTTTGATGGGCAAGGATTCGTCATCTCTGGCTTAAAAATTGGTGATTTTTATGAATATGCCGGGTTGTTTGGTGGAATAAGTCATAACGCTATTGTTGAAAATTTGATTCTAGATAATGTCAAAATCGTAAATTCTCAAAAAAATGGAGAAGTTGGAGCAATTGCTGGTAATGTGTCATATGAGAGCGTGGTTCGAAATTGTGAAGTTCGTTCTGGAACTGTTAAAAGCAAAAATGCCGGCGGTGTTGTTGGCACTGTAAATTTAAGTGGCAAAGTTTACAATTGTGTAAACATGGCAGAAGTTAATGGCACTAATGCTGGAGGAATTTTTTATTCATTAGCACTTTCTGTAAATTATACAGATTCACTGGTTTATGGTTGTTTCAACTATGGGAAAGTTCAAGGGACAAGAAATTGTGGTGGAATTGGAGCAGAACTAAATCTCAACACAATCCTTAAAAACTGCGTTAACTATGGTGATGTTGTGTGTGGCTCTACTGTTGGTGGCATTATTGGTTATACCTATGGCAATGCAAGCATAACATCTTGTGCTAACTATGGTTCATTAACAGATTCCATTGGAGGCAGGATAGGTGGAATTCTTGGCAGTTGCAGTTCTTCAAATGATGTGATTACAATTATGTATTGCTCATCAGTTGGACTATGGAGCGGTTTCACAAGCGGAACTAACTATATATATGGCGGAACTGCAAATGGTTTGATTTCAGGGTGCTATGTTAAAGCAATCCTTGAAAGTAGTGTTGGAAGTGGTGCTTTGGTTATGTATAAATATGCATATGGCACAGCTGAAGATTTTAATAAAGGATTTCGATTTGTATCCGGCATGAACAACAACCTGCCAATGCAAGTTGATTTGTTCGAATACGCTAAACAAATTCCAATACAGAGTGATGTGCTTTTAACTGGGCTTGCCGGATTTCAACTTGTTGGATGAAAAAAGACAGATTATCTGTCTTTTTTTTGTATGCAATAATAATTTAAATCACATGTAAGTTTTTCAATTTTTATTTTTGAATAAGTTTTTTTTCAAATGTCTGTTTGATTTCTTGCTGTATCTCTTCAATGCTTTTTCTGGCATCGATTATGTGAAAGCGTTCACTTTCAAGATTTGCGATGTAGTCATAGCCATCACAAACTTTTTGATGAAAGTCAATTTCAGCCATCTCTTCCATTTCCATTCGGTCAAGTTCTTGTCCTGCATTGTTGAGCATTTTTAGTTTTCGCGCACGCGCATCTTCTGCGCCGAGTTTGAGATAGAAGGTAAGGTCAGGGGTGATATTTCCTAAAATTGACCTGTTGAGATTTAATATTTCTTCTGGCGACATAATTCCTCTTGCCATGCCTTGATATGCTATTGTTGAGTCATAAAAACGGTCAGCGATGACAATTTTTCCTTCTTTCAAAGCAGGAACAATCACTTTTTCACATATTTGAGCGCGTGAGGCAAGAAAAAGCATAAGTTCAGCTTTTGGAACTGGTGCATCAAGTGTATAGTTCAACACAAGTTTTCTTATTTCTTCGCCAAGAACAGTTCCGCCTGGTTCGCGAATGAAAATAAATTTATCTTTTAAAGGATGAAGATTTGCATATTCTTTAAAAAGTTTAACCTGTGTGGATTTTCCGCAAGCATCTCCGCCTTCAAAAGTGATAAAAAGCCCCTTATTCATTTGTGTTCTCCTTTAAAAATATTATATATAATTCAAAATTTTAAGTCAATGAAAGTTCAATCTTAGGCCAAAAAAAAGGCTTAAAGCCTTTCTTGGTTGTCAATTTAAGATTTTAGTGTTTGCAATCTCCATTGCATGAGCCGTGACAGTCATCATGGCAATCTTCACAATCGCAACATCCAACTTCTTCGATATATTTGTGAAGTGGTTGAGATTTATAGAAGTTCTCAGGCATATATTCAGTTGTTGTGTAGCCAGCAGGTGCGCAGAGAAGTTCAGGTATGCGGTTGATAACTGTTGCGCAGGTGAGTTCAACTGTTGCAGGGCGTTCAATCACCACGCGTGTGTTTGGCTCGCCTTCAATTGTCCAGTCGTTGCAGTCAAAGTCATTTTTGCCATAAACTTTGCCAATGCATTCAGCGATGATTGTGATGCCTTCCTTTGTTTCGGTGGTCACAACAGCGCTCATGCCTGTGCATTGACCTTTCTTGATTGTCATGCCAAGTGTTGTTGACTCAATGTCTTCGCTTGCAATTTGAGGCACGCATTTTTGAGTTTGACGTTTAACAGTCAGTCCAAGTTTTGAGCAAAGCCAGCCGTTGACATTCCACATATAACTTGGTGCAAATTTGCCGGCGTTGATAAGTTTCTTTCTCTCTTCATCGCTTATGTCGTCAGCTGATGCAATTTCTTTTGCAAATGCTTGTTTTGTAAGTCCTGCACCATGAACCTTGGCAAGAGAAATGCCGTAGTCCTCAACATTGTAGCTTGACTTTCCGCGAATGGTTGTTATCTTGTGAGTTGCTCCAGCAAGCACGCTGATAAGGTTGCCCCAGAAAACATCTTGATAACCGCTTCCGCAAATTGTGCATCCGCTTTCCTTTGCAAGCTTGTCAATCTTTTTTGTAACCTTTGGGTTTGAGTTTTGTGGGTAGAAAGCCTCTTCGCAAGTGGTGATGGCGTTCACTCCATATTTAGCGCAAATTTCCATTGCAGGTGCGTTTTCAGAAATAAGGCTGGTTGTTGTGATGATAGCAACGTCAACATCATTTTCTTTCAAAAATGCCTCAAGTTCGCTTGCATTTTGAATTTTGACATTTTGCTTTTTTCCTCCCATAACAACAGAAATGTCCTTGCCGATGATGTCAGGGTTGATGTCAAAAGCTCCAACAATCTTAATTCCTTTTTCGAGTGCATATCTCATTGTGTAGGCACTCATTTTTCCGCATCCGTATTGGATCATTGTGATTTTGTTCATTTAATTCCTCCTATAAGACATTATATAACTTTTGCCAGAATTTGTAAAATAAATTTGCAGATATTAAAGATTTAGCGGGTTTTTTACTGAAAATTAGCAGTATTTCATAAAAACAGCTTAAATTTAATGAAAATAAAAATGTTTTTTGAATATATTATTTTTTGCCGTTAAAATGTTCGTGAATTTTTACAGCGAGTGAAAAAGGTATCTCTTTGACAGAAGCAAGTTCATCAATGCTTGCTTTTGCAATTTCATCACTTGTTCCAAAAGCTTTGAGGAGAGCATCCCGTTTCTTTGGCCCAACGCCAGAGATTGAATCAAGTTCACTTTCTGTCTGCTTTTTGGTGCGAATTTGTCTGTGAAATGTTATTGCAAAGCGGTGGGCTTCATCTCGAATGCGCTGAAGAAGACGCAGTTCCGCACTGCCAGGTTTTAAGAGTATTGGAGTGCTGTTTTCTGGCTTAAAGACCTCTTCAATACGCTTTGCAAGGCTGACCATTTCAATGCCTTCCACTCCTGAATTTTGCAAGATTTCATATGTCGATGAAAGTTGACCTTTTCCGCCGTCGATAATAATAAGGTCAGGCTTTTCTTTGAATGACTCTCCATCTTCATTTTTGAGCCGTTTAAGCCTGCGAGTCAATGCTTCGGCAAGGGATGCAAAGTCGTTTGAGCCTTTCACCGTTTTGATTTTAAATTTGCGATATTCCTTTTTTGCTGGCTCTCCACCGATAAACACAACCATTGAGCAGACTTTGTTTGTTCCGCTTATGTTGGAAATGTCATAACATTCCATTCGCATAGGCAGGTTTTTAAGCCCAAGTTTTTCTTTCAAAACTTTAAGTGCGCCAAGGGTATTGTTGTATTTTAATTTTTCTTTTTCAATATGCTTTTCAAGATATTCGCGTGCGTTGTCTTTTGCCATTTCAAGCAGAGTCTTGTTGACACCTTTTGGATTTGAAATTATGCTTGCCTTTTTGCCAAGATATTCAAATAAAAGTTCTTGGTCTGGTATTGCGTGACTGAGAATAAGTTCATGAGGCAAAATCATATTGCCATAGTATTGCACAAGAAAGTTGAAAAGCGTTTGGCTTTCTTCAAGTTCGCCGTCCGAGCAAGGATAGTTCATCACGCCAAGAATTTTTCCGCCACGCACCACCATGGCTGTGATAACGCCAGATAGCCCATCTGTTTGATAAGCAAAAACATCTTTATTAACATTTTTTGGCAGATTGGCAACAATGCGTTGTTTGAGTTTTGAAATCATTTTCAGTCTGTCGCGAAGCAGAATGGCGTGTTCAAAGTTTTCATTGTTTGAGGCTTTTTCCATTTTATTTTGAAGTATTTCTTCAATTTCTTCATCGTTACCGTTAAGAAAGTTGATAACCTTGTCAATCTCTTTGCGATAATCAGCCACATCAATCCTCTTTGTGCAAGGCGCAGAGCAAAGTCCGAGCGAGAAATTAAGGCACTCTCTCTTTGCAACAGAGGTTGATGAAATTTTGTTGTTGCAAGTGCGAATTTTGAAGGCAGTGTTGACGGTTTTGACAATCTCTCTTGCGTCAAGACCAGCAAAGTAAGGTCCAAAATATTTCGCTCCATCATTTTTAACCTTTCTCACAATTTCAAGTTTAGGGAAAGGGTCTTTGAGGTTTATTTTGATGTAGGGGAACTGCTTGCCGTCTTTCAACAAAATATTATAAAAAGGTTGGTATTTTTTGATAAGATTGCTTTCAAGCGCAAGAGCGTCCATTTCAGACATTGTGATAAAATATTCAAAGTCATCAACGCTGTTGACCATTGCTTGCACTTTGCTTGGTTTTGGTGAGTTGCGGAAGTATTGACTTACGCGGTTTTTAAGGTTCTTAGCCTTGCCAACATATATGACAATGCCGTCCTTGTCACGCATAACATAGACGCCACTGCGGGTTGTTAAAACTTTCAGTTTGTCACGAATTCGCTCATTCATAGCCTAATTATACCCCAAAACGACCAAAATTCCAACAAAAAAAGATATCTTGGCTTAGATATCTTTTATTTCTTCAAAGTCGTTTTTGCATAAAACTTCAACATTTTTGCTTGGACTTATTTTATGAGTTGATAAAAATTTTGGTGAAACAATAATTTTGTTCTTCTCCAAAACAAATTCTTCACCATTGAATTTGGCTTTTGCTGTTTTTTTCTCATCAAAGTCGCTTATTTCGTCGAAAATGCAAGGGATGTATTCAGTGCCGTCTGTGTTAATGTATCCATATTTGCCGTTTAATTTCGCCTTTGCAATCCAGTGATAAATATCTATATTTTGAAATTTTCCTATTGATTCATATATACAAGTGTTTTTATAAGCCGATTTATCTGGTTTATATAAATTAATAAGTCCCCATTTTCCAGTTCCTATGTTTTTTAGTCGACCAATTTCAATTTCATCTTGCCATTCCAGTTTTTCTCCTCGAAATACTCTATCTTTGCCTTCAAAAGCTTCTGAGCTAAGGCGCCTGAGTTTATAACCTTCAACACAACCTTTTTCACGTCTAATTAACATTCCACTTTTTGTAATGCATTGAAGCTTTCCTTTTTTAAGTGGGAGCATTTGTGTTAGTCCGTAATGGAAACTGTAACCAAGTAGTCCTTCTTTCTTGTTTTTAGAAACAATAAATTGGCGATAACCTGGAATTCTTTCAATTTTGTCATAATAATCAGAATGTCTGTTATTGTCAGTGTTAAGGAAATAACAGCGCTCTAAGTTGTCTTTTATGACGACCATATTTTCTTTACTTTTCAGATTTTCTATTTCAATCCCTGAAAATTGTTTTCTTCCATAGTTTGTGTTGAAAACATCATACTTGGAGGAAGCTGTTGGTATAAACAAATAAGAACCTTTTTTTAAGTAATCCTTGTGGACTTCTTCCATTTCGCAAATTATTCTGTCTGGAAGTTTTTTGCTTAGGATATGCTCGCCAGAAAGCATAATGCCGACGGCGTTAGGATTCTTTTTATCCCAAACTGCGTAAAAGTTAATTCCTTCATAGCCACTTGCAATAAATTTTCTTTGGTATTTAAGTTTTTTTTCTTTCTTTTTTATAATTCCCATATTTTCTCCTGTTGTTTATGAAAAATTATAACATGAAATAAGGCTTTTGTCAATAGGGCAAAAAAAGAAAACACTCACTTTCGTTCGTGTTATTCTTGCGTTCCTAAAAAAATGCCACTTAGTTAAGTGACATTTAATTTTTCCAAACATTTTTCTTTTTTTTTGTTTTAAGAAAGTTGGAAAGGAAGAATTCTGTATTCTTTCATTTCATTATCTTGCTTTTCAGGTTTTGAATTTTCCCAAGCGTGAATTTTTTTCATGCAATCTTCAACATTGACTGCGCTTACAAGTTCTGGTGCTGAAATAATGCTTTCAATAATTGAAGCAAAGTTTCTATTGTTAAGCACAAATGTTTTGCCTAAAATTTCAACTTCAATATTGTCGTAATCAACTTCAATATCGTCAAAGATGCAAGGTATAATTTCTGTTCCGTTTTCATTAATGCATCCATACAGTCCATTTCCTTTAACTACTGCCAAATATTTGCTGTAATCAACTTGATAACTTGTAGTATATCCATAGCTACTTTTACTAGTGCGATATTGATAATTCTTATCAAAATTTTTAAATTTTTTGATTTTTGTGTAATTACAATCGACAAAATATTTTCCGTTGATATCCATAAGTCCAACTCTTCCGCCTGTAAACACACGGAAATAATTATTAAAGAAAAATTTATTGTCGACAGCATAAAATGCATCCTCAGTAAGTTTTTTGCCAGTGTTTTTATATAACTCAATTACTTTATATAAATTACTTTTGTCATTCTTTTGTGCTAAAACAATTTCTGGTGTTGCACCTTCTTCAATATTATCAAATTCATAAGGCAAAACATTCTGATTATTTTTTAATAAGGCAAATTTTCCATCTTTTTTGGCGATAAAATATGCATTATTTTTGCTATCACAATTTAAATAAGATAGTTCTTCAAATTCATATTGTGGCCCTTGTGAATTATTATTTTCTGTGTTAAATAAAGCTTTTTTATCACCATTGTCTAAAATAAGCCATGGAGCTGATTTTTGGATAGTATCATTATCTATTTGTATATCTGAAACAACTTCTTTGTTTGCTGAAATGTCATAAATTGTGTAAGCATCATCTTTATATAATAAAATGTAATTATCTTTAACATAGAGTTCATTATAAATAGCATCCATTAATATTTCGCCATTTTTATTTAATAGTCCGCACTTTTTTTCATTTTTACGATTTGAAATTCTATATATATCATTGCCTAAATAGGATTTTACATATTTCATTAATTTCAATTTTTTACTAATTCTTTTTAACATTGTTTGCTCCTTTTTATGCTTTACAATATAATTATACTTCGGGGGAGGGGATTTGTCAATGGCAAAATAAAAAAAGTGCAACATTGTTACACTTTTTTTTGAGTTATTTCAATCTTTCAAGGCAAGATTCTTTTGATAAAGTTTCTTGCTCGCCAGTTTGCATATTTTTAAGGTTGTATTTTCCGCTTGCGACTTCGTTTTCACCAACAATCAAAATGAATGGTATTTCTCGCTTGTTTGCATCTTTGAGTTTGGCTTTGAATGAGCGGTCAGAGTAGTTTACTTCGCAGTTTATGCCGTTATCTTTAAAATAAGCACAAAGTTCAAAGCAGTGATTGAGGGTTTCGCCAAGTGGAATAATGCAAAGTTTGGTTGTTGAAAGAGGGTGAGGTGGAAGCATGTCGTTGTTGTCCAGAAGGTCGAAAAGGCGAGTGAGTCCAATGCTCATTCCAACACCAGGAAGTTTCTTTTCTGTGAAATAACCTGCAAGGTTGTCATAACGCCCGCCAGCACTGACAACTCCAAACTCAGTGTGAGCAGGGCAGACAGCCTCAAAAACTGTGCCAGTATAGTAGTTCTGACCACGAATGACACCTAGGTCCAGCGCGCAGTTGTCAATCTTCATAACTTTAATAAGAGAAGAAAGTTCTTTAAGTTCATTGATTCCTTTTTGATAGCACTCGTTGTCAGTCAAAGATTCAACTTCTTTTAAAATTTGATTAAAGTCACCGCACTTGAGAGTGATTTCTGTGAGTGTCAATGCGTTCTCTTCGTTGACTCCAAGTTTAATAAGTTCAGCCTTTGCGTTATCTCTGCCGATTTTATTTATCTTATCCAGAATGATAAGAATTTCAGAGGTTTTCTCAGTAAGTCCAAGTGCCTCGCAAAGTCCAAACAAAACATTCCTGTTGGAAACGTGGGTTACAACATCAATGCTAAGTTCTTTGAATACTTTATCAATAAGGTTCAAACATTCAGCGTCGGCAGGAATAGGCAGATTTTCATTTCCGATTATGTCTGCGTCGCATTGATAGAATTCTCTAAAACGTCCTTTTTGAGCGCGTTCTCCGCGATAAACTTTGCCAATTTGATAACGCTTGAAAGGAAATGAAAGGTTTTCGCTATTCATTGCAACATAACGCGCAAGAGGAACGGTGAGGTCATAACGCATACAAATGTCAGTGTCGCCTTTTTTGAAGTGATAAAGTTCTTTGTCAATTTCACCGCCACTCTTTGCAAGCAGGATTTCACTTAGTTCCAAAACAGGTGTGTCAATAGGAACAAAACAATTCCTTTTGAACACATTTTTGATTTTATCCATCATTTCATCAAACACAATCTGCTTGTCAGGCGTAAGTTCCATAAAACCCGACAATTTTCGTGGTGTAACCAGTCTATCTTTGCTCATAAAATCTCCTTACTGTAAGTAAATTATATTGTAAAACAGCCAAAAAGTCAAACATATATAGCAAAAAGCTGTGAATTTACCCACAGAGAGTTATCCACATTTCCACAATTAAATATTTATACAAAACTGCTTATTTTTATACATTTTTAGGTTTTTTGTCTTAAATCTAAGACAAAACCTTTAAGTTATCCACATTTCCACATCATTTTTAATTCAAAATGGTGTGTTTTTGATATTGAGTAACGCAATTAAAGGGTAATGTTTATAAAAATATAACTAATTATTTTGGCGTTTATTTTTGCGCCTTAATATATATAATCATTTGCGACAGAAAAGTCAAACATTTGACAAATATTTTTAAAAATATTTCAAGATTTTTTGAACTTTTTGCCTTAATTTTTATAGAAAGAAAGAAAACTTGTTTTCTCTTTTGCATAAATAAAGAATAATTTATGCAAAGCGCGTGTTGAAGAAACATATAAAATATTTTTTTCTAGGCTGTTTTTATAGTTATCTTTGTCAGCATTTGGCACGATAACGCAGTCAAACTCTATGCCTTTTGCAGTTGCGCAGGTTGTGAGAAGAACTTTGTTGTTATAATCTTCTTGTTGTTTGATAACTTTGAAATCAAGCATGCCTTTCAATTCTTTTGCAAGTTCGTCACGCTCTTTTTTGCATTTGCAAACGATTGCTATGTGGTCAAACTGTGTGTTTTCTTTGACAATCTTGACAATTTCTTCTGCTTGATTTTCCGCTTTGATTATTTGAGGTTTTTCACCACTGCGGTTGACATATTCAATATCTTTAAGCCCAATCATTTCATGCGCGAAGGTTGCAATTTCGCGTGTTGAGCGATAGGTTTTTTTCAGTTCAATAAGTTCGGTTTGCAAGAATGACGACATCTCGTTGAGATAATCCATTCCAAGACACTTTTCAATGCACTGGTTTATATCGCCAAGAATTATGCTTGGACATGACCAAAGTTTTTTGAAAAGATATAAGTCAACTGGCGTGAAATCTTGCATTTCGTCAATGATGAGATATTTGGCAGAGAAGTCGTGGTCAAAACCATATAGGAAATGCTTGATAAGAAGCAGGGCGCCTTTGTCCATGTAGGAAACAACTTTTCCTTTTGGCAAAGTGATGTCATTGCGCGTTAAAAAGATTTCAAAAATCTTATCAATATCTTTGATAGGCAGGAAGTTATATAGGATAAACTTAAAGCGGTCGCGAAGACCTTTGAACTGTTCTTTGGTATACTTGCGTCGCTCAGTGAACACCATGGCATATTGCCAAGCAAGTTTGTTTATGCGCTCATATAGTGGTAAATCTTTGTAGGTATCAAAGAAAAGCTCACGAGTTTTTTCTTCTGGAAAGGCGATTTCTTCTTTTTCATTGTTTTCATTGATGCCAAGAATGTATGACAAAGTTTTAGGAGTAAAAGTTTGACTGAAATCTCCATACAAAAATTTTAACAGTTCGTCGAGATATTCAAATGATGACTTGTATGAAATCTCATTCAATTTCTCTTGCTTTGGAAGTGTTGCAATTTCATCAAGCATATCTTCGCGAGATTGCAAAGGTTTTTTCAGTTCAACATGAGCGATGTTATCAAAAGTTGTTTCAGCCATGTTGTTTTCTCCAAGCTCTGGCAAAACATTTGAAATGTAACTCGAGAAAATGTTGTTCGGCGAAATGATGATGATGTCACTGCTTTTAAGAGTTTTGCGATGCTTGTAAAGAAGGTATGCCACGCGGTGCAGTGCAATTGAGGTCTTGCCTGAGCCAGCAACGCCTTGAACGAGAATGTTGTCATACTTCTCAGTTCTCACAATTTCATTCTGCTCTTTTTGAATGCTCGCAACAATCTGCTTCATCTTGCTTGACGAATTTTTTGACAAAACATCCTTCAAAATGTCGTCATTTATTGTGAGGTCGGTGTCAAAATATGATTCAAGCGCTTTGTTTTCAATTTTGTATTGCCTCTTTAAAGAAATTTCTCCGATAACTTTTCTCTTGTCGGCTGTATATGACGCCTGTCCGAGAGGATAGTCATAATACATTGAAGATATTGGCGCGCGCCAGTCGGCAACAAGCACCTTTGTGCCGTCAAAGACATTGTTTATTCCTATATATATCTTTTGCGTTGTCTTATTCGACTTTGGAGTGAAATCTATGCGTGCAAAATATGGACTTTTAAGTTGGTTCAACAGTCTGCTTTTTTGAAGACTGAGATTTTGAGTGCTTTCTTCAAGCATGGAAATGTCGCTGAACCTTTTGCCTAAACTTCCTTCCTTATCGATATAATAATAATCGTCGCTAAGCGCTTTCTTTTCTTTGTCAAATTCGGCTTGCACGCTTGCAAGCCTAACTTCAATATCGTCTATCTTTTTGAGAACGAGTTTAATCGTCCTTGCGAGGTAATCTATTTCCTTTTGGTCAATGTTTGCCATAAAAGTCCCTCCTAAAATTCTAGTGGCTATATTATACTCTTTTTTAAAGTAAATTTCAATAGTTTTTGAAAAGAAAAAAGAAAAATGTCTTGAAAGGGAGATTTTTATGTGATATAATATTTGCATGGAATGGAAAAATAACTATTCAAAAGAAAAATATTATCAAGTTTTAACAAAAGGATTACTGAAAGAAGAAGGTCATAAAAGGTTTGCAGAGCGTGAATTTTTTAAAGAGAAAAAGGCAGACCTTACTTTGTCTATTGGGCAGAATATTAAAAAAGGATACAGCGAACTGAGCGATTGGGAGAAACTTTTTGTTGCAAATTTCTATAAACAAGGTCAAATTCCAAAAGGAGAAGAAAGATATAAGAAAGTTAGGGAAGATATAGAGCAAGAGCTTGATAGACTTTATGCTCTTGCAGATGAAATTGAGTATTTTAAAATAGACATAGATGATAATCAATACCTTGACAGATATTTTGAAGGTGAACTTAAAGCTTTGGAGGCAAGAGGGAAAAAGCAATCTGCTGAATATTATCGTAATTACGAGAGTGAAGCCAAAGATTATATTGCAAAACAATTTGAAGAGATGCAGCAGGCAGAATATAAGCACATTGTTGACTTTATCATATCGACATCTTATGAGCCAGCTTTCAAAGCACTTATGCTTAGAGAAACGCTTTCGAAAGTTTATCGCACAGTTAAAAATGGTAACGAGTATAAAAAGATTGTTGAAAATCGAGTGCTTCATAAAACTATTGAAAGTCACATAACCCTTAACAGTGATGTTTTAGAAGTTATATATAATGGAACAAAAGATTATAGCAATTTTGCAAATCTCTATTTTGCAGGTCTTGAAAAATCTAACAAAAGGACAGCAGAGAAAAACACAGTTAATATTGAGGGGCTTAATACATTTGGTAAAGGCATTTGGCTTAAATTTGAAGGCAAGAAATCAAATAAAGCAGAATATATGCAAAATGCAAAAAAACTTGCTGCACTTGTGAAAAATACTCCATGGTGCACAAGTCATCTTGCCTCTTCTCAACTTAAGCAAGGCGACTTTTATGTGTTTGTTGATAATGGCAATAATCCACACATTGCAGTCAAAATGTCAGGAAACACTGTTGATGAATTGAGAGGAATAAGAAAAGGGCAAGAACTTGAAGAAGAATATCGTGAGATAGCAATGGAATTTCTTAAAAAGAATAAAAGTGTCAGAGACGGCAAAAGGTGGCTAAAAAAAGAAGAGTGGAACAAACGTCTTATTATGTGGAATAAAAAGATCGAAGAATCTGCTTTGAAACAAGAAGATGTTGAACTGATTATGAATGATATTTTTGATAAGTCATGTGAATATAAATCACATATACAAAATTCAAATCTTATAAGTTTAAAAGAGAATCTTCAAAAAGTTTCAAAAATGATCGCAAATTATTTTAACTGTGCTGAAGAGCAGATTGCATTCGGTAATGTTTCATTTAAAGCTCAAGATAGATGTCCGTATATATGTTGTTTAGGAAGTGTTATTTTTAAAAAAGGTGGAACTCCTGATTTTGGAAATCTTAAATATGTTGCAGATGACTTAATATTTTCTAAAAATTGTCGACGTAAAAAGAAACCTTATCATGAATTTAGAAAACTTGAATGTGGCGGATATGAACGCTTGCCAGAATATCTTAAAGAAGATACAAGTGAAAATAATCAAAATAAAAATAATATACAAGACAAAGAAAAAGACCTATAAATCTAGGTCTTTTTTTTCGTTATTCTTCACTTGTTGGATTTTCGTTTGCTTCAAAGGTTTGGTTTTCTGAAATGTTTTCAGTTGCGTTTTCACTGTCTTCAAAGTTTTCCTCTTCCTCGGCTTTCTCTGCAAGGGCAACACTGACAATTTTTGCGTCATCTTTAAGTTTCATAACTTTAACGCCTTGGCTGACACGTGAAAGACTGCTGATTTGGTCAACTGGTGTTCTGATGATAACACCGTTATCGGCAATGAGCAAGATGTCATTATCTTCAAATGATTGTTTGAGTGCAACGAGTGCGCCAGTTTTGTCATTGAATACGCCTGCTTTGACGCCCATTCCGCCACGGCCTTGCAAGCGGTATTCTTCAACATTAGAGCGTTTGCCATAGCCTTTTTCAGAGATTGTCACAATTTGGCTGTTTTCTTTGACAACGCACATATCAACAATATAGTCGTCTTCTGATATCTTCATAGAGCGAACGCCTTGGCTTGATCTTCCAACTTCACGAACATCTTCCTCAGCGAAACGGATACATTTTCCGCTGTGAGACGCCACGAGAATATCGTCGTTTCCGCTTGAAACTTCAACTCCGATAAGTTCGTCGCCTTCAAGCAGTCTGATTGCGATTTTGCCCACTTTTCTGATAAGAACAAATTCTGAAAGTGGTGTCTTTTTGATAAGGCCTTTCTTGGTCGCCATGATAAGATTGCCTTTGTCATCATCATGTCTTGCAATGATTGTTGTAACCTTTTCCTCAGGTGAGAGTTGAAGAAGATTGATAATTGCTCTGCCTTTGGCTGTTCTTTGCGCTTCTGGCACTTCATATGCTTTAATGCAGTAAACCTTGCCAAAGTTTGTGAAGAAGAGAAGGTCGTCATGAGTGCAAGTCACAAACATATTCTTGACAAAGTCTTCTTCCTTGGTCTTGTGTGCTGTCACGCCCACGCCACCGCGGTTTTGTGCTTTGTATTCCTTGGTTGACATGCGCTTGATATAGCCTTGATTTGTCATAGAAATAACAACGTCTTCTTTTTCAATAAGGTCAGCAATATCAATTCCGCCACTGTCAAGAGAAATTTCTGATTTTCTTGCGTCGCCATAGGCTTGTTTGATTTCTTCAAAGTTGTCGCGCAAAATTTGAAGAACGCGCTCAGGGCGGGCAAGGATGTCTTTATAGTCAGCAATCATTTCTTCAAGATTTTTGAGCTCTTCGTTTAGTTTTTCAACTTCCAAACTTGTGAGTTTTGAAAGTCTCATGTCAAGGATTGCATTCGCTTGAATTTCGTCAAGTTCAAAGTTTTGAGTAAGTTTTGAAATGGCATCTTGTCTGTCGTCTGCTGATTTGATAATTTTGATAACTTCGTCAATGTTTGCAAGTGCGATAACAAGTCCGCGAACAATGTGCTCACGCTCTTCGGCTTTTGCAAGATTGAATTTGGTGCGTCTGACAAGAACTTCTTTCTGGTGTTCGAGATAGTAGTAGAGCATCTCTTTGAGATTGAGTATTCTTGGTTGATTTTCAACAAGGGCAAGGAAAATTATTCCTGAACCTTTTTGAAGTTGAGTGTGTTTGTATAGAGAATTTAAAACCACTTGTGCGTTAAAATCTTTCTTGACTTCAACCACAACCCGCATACCTTGTCGGTCAGATTCTTCTTTAATATCACTGATTCCTTCAAGGCGCTTGTTCTTGACAAGGTCTGCCATTTGAATGATAAACTGTGCTTTGTTGACTTGATAAGGAAGCTCTGTGATAATAATTCTGCTTTTGCCGTTTGGCATTTCTTCGATGTCGGTTTTACCGCGAACGATTATTCCGCCACGACCTGTTTTATAGGCGTGCTTAATCGCCGTTCTGCCCATGATGATACCGCCAGTTGGGAAATCAGGCGCTGGAATAATCTTGATAAGTTCGTCAATGTCGATGTCAGGGTTGTCTATCATCGCTTGTAAGCCGTTTAAAACTTCGGTAAGATTGTGAGGTGGAATATTTGTCGCCATGCCGACAGCAATGCCGTCTGAGCCGTTTACAAGGAGATTTGGAATCTTTGCAGGAAGTACAACTGGCTGAACTTCGGTGTTGTCGAAGTTTGGAATAAAGTCAACAGTGTCTTTGTCGATGTCTTCAAGCATAAGCCCAGCGATTTTAGAAAGGCGTGCCTCGGTGTAACGCATAGCAGCAGGTGGGTCGCCGTCAACAGAGCCAAAGTTACCTTGACCGTCAACGAGAGGGTAGCGAATAGAGAAATCTTGAGCAAGGCGAACCATAGCGTCGTAAACAGAACTGTCGCCGTGTGGGTGATATTTACCCATAACGTCACCGACAATACGCGCACATTTCTTGGTTGGCTTGTCGTAGAAATTGTTCATTTCGCCCATTGCGTAAAGTATGCGTCTGTGAACCGGTTTAAGTCCGTCACGCACATCAGGAATGGCACGCGAAACATTGACAGCCATTGCGTATGAAATGAATGACTTTTTGAGGTTGTCGACTGTGTCAACCTTTTCAATTTTCGTGTCCTTTAAAATTTCTTCGAGAGGCTTTTTACTTTCAAATTTACTCATTTTTTTTCTCCTTGCTCTATCAGTTTTCATGATAGATAATTTCTTTCCCATGCTCTTTTGCATAGGCTATTTCTTTTTTAACGCTTTCTCCAATGTATCCGC
Source organism: uncultured Eubacteriales bacterium (assembly GCA_948607205.1). Classification (GTDB taxonomy): domain Bacteria; phylum Bacillota; class Clostridia; order Christensenellales; family UBA1242; genus Caccovivens. Next base: position 31,050 of record CAPERS010000006.1, read on the forward strand.
CAATATTGACAACATAAATTCCATCTGAAATGTCGATTTTTTTATAGTGCAATCGCGCCAGCTTTGATATTTCTTCTTCACTAAGGTTTTTAAAACCATAAACGCACTGCAAAACACAAATATCTTTCATTTCAAGTTCTCTGGAAATTTCCATCATTTCCTTTTCAAAGCGCATGCTTCCGCAAATGGTGACAACTTTCATTCGAACTCCTTATCTTTTGTTTTTTCAATCACAGATTTTAGTTTTTCTTTTAAGTGTTCTTTGTTTGCTTTAACAGCAATATCGTTTTCAAATCCAAGTTCGTCTATTTCAACGCCGAGTTCCATTTCAAGCCAACTTGCAACCAAGAACCGATGGCAAAATTCGGTTGGCTTTTCAAAACATAAGAGGACTGCATTATCGCCAAGAAAATTATAAATTTCGGCAGGGTCAAGAGGTTTTAAAACTTTGTTGTAAAATTTTTCTATATAGTCGTCTTGATTTTCTTCTTTAAGTCTTTTGTATTCGTTTTGCGAAATGTAATCTTTCATTTCCTCAATTTCATTTTCTCTTGCTTTCCAACTTTTAAAGAATGAATAGGGGGAAAGTTTCCTTTCAGCTCGACCTTGAAAGCCAACAAGTTTGCCTTCATCGCCAGAAATTGCGATTGGAAGATATTTTGTTGTGTCAATATTTTTTAATTTTGCATAATATGATGTTTTCATTTGTTCTCCATTCACTAACAGTCAATGTTCGACGAATTGTTTTAATCGAAGTATTTATTATGTCCGTCCGGAAAGTGCTTTTCGACTGAATTATATCAATCGAAGCATTTTTATGTTTCGTCCAAGATGTGCATAATGCACTTAGACGTCAAGGTCGGTAACGAGAGTTGCGTTTGCTTCGATGAATTGACGACGCAGGTTAGGGTCTTCACCCATGAGGTCATTGAACATCTTTTCAGCCTCAACTGCATCGTCCATTGTCAACTGAATGAGTATGCGGTGCTCAGGGTTCATGGTTGTTTCCCAAAGTTGTTCAGCATTCATTTCACCAAGACCTTTGTAGCGCTGTTGCGCACAGCCTTTTCGTCCGTTTTCATTATACCATGTTTCAAGTTCATCGTCTGAATAGAAATAGTAGTCTTCTTTGTTCTTTGTCACTTTATAAAGAGGTGGCTTGGCTGCATAGACATGTCCGTGTTCAAGGAGTGGTTTCATAAAACGATAGAAGAATGTGAGAAGAAGAATTCTGATATGCGCTCCGTCAACGTCGGCATCGGTCATGCAAATGATTTTGTCATAGCGCAGTTTTTCTTCGTTGAATTCGCTTCCAATTCCAGTTCCAAAAGCGGTTATCATACTTTTAATTTCTGCATTTTCAAGCACGCGATTAAGTCTTGCCTTTTCAACGTTTAAGATTTTTCCTCTAAGTGGCAATATTGCTTGGAAACGTCTGTCACGGCCTGTCTTGGCAGTTCCGCCAGCGGAATCTCCCTCAACAATGTAAATTTCACAAACCTTGCGGTCTTTTTCAGAGCAGTCTGCAAGTTTGCCGGGGAGGGTAGTGTTCTCAAGAACCCCTTTGCGCCTTGTTAAATCTCTGGCGTTTCTTGCAGCGTCACGAGCCTTTCGTGCGTTCACGCTTTTTAAAACCAGGTTTCGCGCTTCTGTTGGGTGATTGTCAAGATAGTCAGCGAATGCCTCTTGCATTGCCTTGTTGACAATTGCCCTCATTTCACTGTTGCCAAGTTTGGTTTTGGTCTGACCTTCAAACTGAGGGTTTCTGAGTTTGACTGAAATGATTGCAGTGATACCTTCACGGCAGTCTTCGCCAGAAAGTTTTTCGTTGTCTTTTATGATTTTGTTTGAAATGGCATAGTCGTTTATAACTTTGGTTAAGCCATTTTTGAAACCTTCAAGATGAGTTCCGCCTTCTTGTGTGTTTATGTTGTTTGCGTATGCATTGATTGTTTCGGCATAGCCGTCATTAAATTGGAAACAAACTTCAACTTCGTTTTCAATGTCGCCTTTTGAGTTGCGATTGAATTTGTTGAAATATACAGGCTCTGAAAGAATGGTTTCGCGGTTCTTGTTGAGATAGTCAACAAACTCAACAATACCGCCTTTAAATTCAAATCTTTCACTCTTTTCTTGACCCTCGCGCTTGTCTTCAAGAGTGATAACAAGACCTTTGTTAAGGAATGCAATCTCACGAAACCTGTTTTTCATTGTGTCATACTTAAATTCAACAGTTTCGAAAATCTCATCGTCTGGAAGGAAGGTGATAACAGTTCCGCGCTTGTCAGTGTTGCCGACAATTTTAAGTTGGCTTGTAACCTTTCCGCGAGAAAATTCAATTTGATGATGCTTGCCATTTTGATAAACATCGGCTCTCATATATTTTGAAAGGGCATTAACGCAGGATACACCAACGCCGTGAAGACCGCCAGAAATCTTATAGCCTTCTCCGCCGAACTTTCCGCCTGCGTGGAGTTTTGTGAGCACAACTTCAACAGCGCTTTTACCTTCCTTTGCAATCATGCCGGTTGGAATTCCACGTCCATTATCAGTCACAGAACAAGAGCCATCGTTATTTATGCAAACATCAATCTGAGTGCAGTAGCCAGCAAGAGATTCGTCAATAGAGTTGTCAACAACCTCAGTCACAAGATGATGAAGACCATGCTCGTCAGTTGAACCGATATACATGCCCGGTCTTTTGCGAACTGGTTCGAGTCCTTCAAGAACTTGAATATCAGTTGCGTCATACTTGACAGATTTTCCGATTTCGAGTTCTTCATTCATTTCATCAGTTCCGCCAATTCTATTTTCTTCCATATTAAACCCCTTATATATATTAATATATATTGTATTATAATATAATAATAAGGAAAAAGCAACCTTTTTGAGAAAATAACAGCACAAATTAACTCGTTTTTTGACAAAAGGTAAATTTAAAAGACGATATTTGATTTAAAATTTTTGATTTATCAATATTTTTTGTTTTTTTTGCCTCTTTGCCTTTATTTTAAAGGATTGTAGCGTTTGTAAAATACAAAAAAATTGTTGAAAACAAAAAAAATTAAATTTTTTTTAATTTTATTTTGAAATTTTGCATTAAATGTTGTATACTCACACTTGTAAATTAGCATGGGGGAAAGATTAATTATGGAAGATGAGAAAAAGAAATTTAATAAAGAAGAATTTTTTAGAATTCTTAAATTCACAGCCTTTTCAATCTCAGCAGGCGTTATTCAATTTGCAACAACTTCACTTTTGAATGAAGTTATTCATCTAAGTTATTGGCCTTCATATTTAATAGGTCTTGTTTTATCTGTTATTTGGAATTTTACTTTCAATCGAAAGTTCACATTCAAATCGGCAAATAATGTTCCGATTGCAATGTTACTTGTGCTTGCTTATTATTGTGTATTTACGCCAATTTCAACATTTGGCGCTGAGGCAATAGAAGCGAGCGGATGGCCTGGAATGCTTGTTACAGTGCTTATGATGCTTCTCAACTTTGTCACCGAATTTATTTGGCAAAGATTTGTGGTTTTCAGAAATTCAATCAACACAAATGTCAAAGAGGAAGAAGTGACAATTGAAGGTGAGAGCAAGGAAGAAAAAGCCGAAAGAAAACAAACTGAGAAAAAAGCTAAGAAGGAGAGCAAAGGTCAACTTGGCAAGATCAATTATGATGTGATCGCCAAAGAAATGGCCGAACTTGAAGAAATGAGAAAGAATCAACAGAATAAATAAAAAAGCGGGGATTAATCCTCGCTTTTTAAATTAAAATTTATTGAAGTTGTGATTCTATAATTGCTTCAATCTCATTGTCTGCTAAATTATAAGCAGATTCTGCCAAAACTTCATATTTGTCTTGTCCATTGTTTACAATAGTATTCATGAGAACATCATCAACAATTCTAAGTTTTGTTTCTTCGTCAAGTTCAATTCCATACATTGAATCAGATAAAAATGAAGCAAATTCTACGCAACCCAAGACATACAATTCTTCATTAATTTCTTCCATAGATTGCTTACTACTCCAATCAGAAAAGAATTGTTTGAAAGAAACACCTTGATATTTTGCTTTTTCCTTATTGTCCTTAGAGTTTAAATTTTCAAGTTCTTTTTTTGCTCTATCAAAGATTCGACTATCTTTACTTTTAAGGTAATTATAAACATAAGATTCTCTTGAACGAGTCATTTTTCCATCTTTTCTTTTTTCAGTTTTAACAAGATCTTTAATCTCAAAATTTTCTTGGCTCTTCTTTGCAACTTGTCTTGGTGTTGGTGCAGTTTTTATTAGTTTTGATTGAAGTTCTCTTGCTTTTTGGTCAGTTTCTTTGTTTTCGAATTGCACGTTTTCTACAACTTTGTTGTTCTTTGCCTTTGTATCATTTGTTAAAACTTTGCGATTAAAACTTTGTTGTTGTGCAGGTTTTACACTTGTTTTTGTATTTTTTACCATTGTTTTTTCTCCTTTGATTTTTGATATGTTTGCATTATACCATACAACATGTGGTGTGTCAAGGGGTAATTTTAAAATTTTTTCGACTTTTTTTAACTTTTTTTTGAGTCGATTTTTTACTATAAAAAACCATAGTTTTCACTATGGTTTTCGTTTAAAAATTCATATCAAGTTCGCCGTTTTTGATTCTATTATTAACGCTTTTTGTAAGTTCTTCTTTGCTAGGTGCGCTAAAAGTCAAGGTGCTAGCGTTTTCTCTCTTTCGTTGACTATATGGTCTAAATGGTCGTGTAACGCTTGCCTTTGCCATGCAAAGTTGGCGTCTGTTTATTGAATTATCTCTTGTTACAAGTGGCATTATTCCCTCCTTTATGCTTAAAGTATTTTAGCACATAAAAGTATGAATGTCAAGACCTAAATTTTAAACCTTTTTATGCTTTTTGTCAATAAAAGTGAAATTGGTGTTTTTAAGTTTTGCAAAGCAAGGATTGCCGTTGAGTTCGAGTTTGCCTTTATAGAACATTTTGGCTTGCCGTGTTTGATTTTTGCCGACTTCTTTGAAAGTAATGTCATAAAAGTTATAGCCAAGAATGTTGAGCAGTGGATTAATGTAATATAGACCATTATTGATGTATACAATGCCTATTAAAATGAGAATAATCACATAGATGAAATATCCGCTCATGTAGGACAGATCAATGGGAATGGCAAAAAAGACAAACAGTGAAAAATAGCCCAAAAAGTGTTGGTCGGTGATGTTTTTGCTTGATAGTATGATGATTTCTTCTGATTTTTCGGTGTTGAGAAAAACATTCCAAACAAGTCCCCAAATTCCCAAGGCAATAAGAATCAGCAAGGTTGCAAAGTTGATTGAATTGAGAATGTTGAATGAAAGGTTATTGTTTGCAATCTCCACCACAAGTTTGATAAAGATAAGCCAATACATTGGCACGAAAGCAGAGATATATAACAGAAGGTTTTTAAAAAATTGCATATTTTATTTTGTGTAAACACATAAAAAGTATTAAAAAATTTTGCATTTTTGTAGCAATATGATATATTAAGAAAAATGAGGAGGCGTTGTTATGAAAAAGTCTTGGCAAAACAAGGATAAGAAAAAGATATTTGAATTTGCAGAGGGTTATAAATCTTTCATTTCTGAAAACAAAACTGAAAGAGAGTGCGTTATTTCAATCAGAAAAATGGCAGAAAAGCATGGCTTTATCAATCTCAATGATGCAATAAAAGAGAACAAGAAACTGAGTGCAGGTGATAAGGTCTATGCAATCAATATCGACAAGTGCATTATGCTTTTCACAGTTGGCAAACAGCCTATGCAAAGTGGCTTGAGGCTTTTATGCGCGCATATTGACTCGCCAAGAATTGACTTTAAGCCAATTCCGCTTTATGAAAGTGCAGACCTTGCAATGATTGACACTCACTATTATGGAGGAATCAAAAAATATCAATGGACAGCAATTCCACTTGCTCTTCATGGCGTTGTTTGCAAGAAAGACGGCTCAAAAGTTTATCTTAATATCGGTGAAAAAGATGACGATCCAGTTTTCTGCATTTCTGACCTTTTGCCACACCTAGACCCTAAATTTGCTGAAGAAGGAAAGCACATGGTAAATGGCGAGAACCTTGATATGCTCATTGGCGGAATTCCTCTTGAAAATGAGGAAAAAGAGCCTGTAAAAAAGAATGTTTTGAAAATACTTTCTGGCTACGGTATCGAAGAGGACGATTTCATTTCAGCAGAAATCGAAATTGTGCCTGCCGGCAAGGCACGCGATATGGGGCTTGACCGCAGTTTCGTGCTTGGCTATGGTCAAGATGACCGCATATGCGCCTACACAGCGCTAACTGCCATAATAGAAACTGAAAATCCGAAGTTCACGACTGGCGCAATTTTTGTGGATAAGGAGGAGATAGGCTCGGTTGGTGCAAGCGGTATGCAGAGTAGATTTTTTGAGGACACTGTTGCTGAGATTATTGCTCTCACTGGTGATAATTCAATTTTGGCTATCAGAAGATGCCTTAGAAACTCTCTCATGCTTTCAAATGACGTTACTGCTGGTTTTGACCCAAATTATGAGTCGGTCTACAATAAGAATAATGATGCCCATCTTGGCAAAGGCGTTGCATTTTGCAAATATACTGGCTCAAAAGGCAAAAGTGATGCAAATGACGCGAGTCCAGAATACATTGCAAAACTGCGACAAACTTTTGATAAAGAAGATATAGGCTATCAATTCACCGAGATGGGCAAGATTGACCAAGGTGGTGGCGGAACAATCGCATACATTGCGGGAAATTATGGCATGAATGTTATTGATGGCGGTTGTGCACTTCTCAATATGCACGCACCATGGGAAATATCTTCCAAAGTGGATATATATGAGGCGCATCGCGCAAACAAAGCATTTTTGGTTATGGAGTAGAAAACTAGGCTAATTGCCTAGTTTTAATTTATTATTGACAAAACTAGAATCTTTTAAAAGGAGGTAAAAATGCAAGGAAATTATATGCTGGACTACATAGATATTATGCAGATGTTTCATTGTGGCGAAAGTAAGGCACGTGGAATTATAATAGCAATTAAAACAATCTCTGATATCACTGGTTTTGCTGGAAGAGTTACTGAAACAGACTTTCAAGCATGGTTTAACAGTCCTTTAAAAAAATAAGACAACGCCACTGTTGCGGAAGCTTTTATTGAATCACTTCTAAAATGAGTTATATCTTTAAAATTTAATCCTAAATTGTTCAAATTAGTTTGCCTCTTTATCTTTAAAAAAGTCACGACCAATTCGCCAACGAAGTGCGAATTGCGTTTGGTCGTGAAATGAAAAAACAAGCTCAAAAGCGATGCTTTTTGAACTTGTTCAAAAACGAGCACAGAGTGCAGTTTTTTCATTTGGTTGCGGGAGTTGGATTTGAACCAACGACCTTCGGGTTATGAGCCCGACGAGCTTCCGAGCTGCTCTATCCCGCGTCAACAATATTAAGTATATGCATGTTTCTCTCGTTTGTCAAGAGTTTTTTGCAAATTTATACAAAATAAATTGACGCAGATAAAATTAACAGTGATAAAATCCTTAAAATGTTTGAAATAATGGTTGTCGTTTTGTTTTTTGTGGCAAATATTTCCAGAAGTGTATGCACGCTCATAAAGAGTGCAGAGAACAGATAGAGTATTGCAGGAACAATTGTTTTTGTTGTCAATATGACAGCAACCGATTGCATGAAGAACGCAAGAAGAAGAGAAAGGTTGAAGCTAATCATAAGATTGGTTTGCCAAGTAAAGTCTTTTTTGACAATTTTGACAATGAAAGCAATCCCTGCGCCAAAGAATAATCCTGAAAGTAGCGCCCAAAGAGAGAAGTTTGTTTGGCTTACGCCAGCGCAAAGGAAAAGAAGAAGGGCAACTAAGTTTGCGCTTGGCAAAATATAAACGCTCGCTTTGCCAGCGGTTGTGCATTTGAATGCCTCAAAGCATATGAGAACTGCCATGCCAAGAGAGATAAGAAGGGTGTAAGCGCCATATGCAGAATTGAGATTTGCCGAAGTTAAAGCAAGCGCAAGACATGACAAAAGTGCCAAACACTTCACAAGAATGTTTTGCCATTTTGAATCCCATTTTGTCAGCGTATAGAAAGCTCCTAGAATGACACTGACGATTGTCATAAGAATAAATGCGACAAGTATCATGAATATATTTTAACCTAAAATTAAAAAATATCAAAGCGAATTGTTTAAAAAAAGATAGAATTCTCTATCTTATTTTTAATTAATATTTCAATCTTTTTTTTCATTATTACGCTTTTCAAGTTCTTCAAGTTGAACTTTGTGACGTTTGAAAAAGTCTTCTTTTTCATAAAGAGTTTTAAGTTTTCGGTCAACGTTTTTTAAAACGCTGTAAAATTCGTTAAAAATATTTTTCCAATCAAAGCATTTTTCTAGGTCGAAACCAAAATACTTAGCCACATTTTCTGTTCCAGAAGGCGCGATAGGGTGAAGTAGAGTGTTTGCAACAAAAATCATTTGTGCAGTGTTGGCGGTGAGTTTTTCAAGTTTTTCTTTGTCAGTTGCAAGCGCAATTTCTTTAACCCAATATTTATTGATATTTCTCACAAACACATCAAGTGCGTTGTAAACTTGGTGAAATTTTTTGTCAAACATAAAGCGTTCAACATCAAGGATAACCTTTTCGCAATCTTTCATAACGCTCTCGTCAATTTTAACCTTTGGCAAGATACCTTGGAAATTGTTTTGAGTTGAGTAGAAAAGTGTTCTCAAAATTCGGTTAAAGACGTTCGTCAAAAGGTTGCCTTCTTTGACCATTGGGTCTATGGCTTCGCTGTCAGCATTTGGGTCAAATGCTTTTGGTGAAAGGCTGACATTGTTATTTGCAAGATTCATGCCAAGGAAGTGCATGCGGAACTGCTCAGGTGTGTAAAACTTCAAAAATTCTTCTGCCATAGGTGGCTTAACTGCACCTGATGAACTTGCTTTTGAATTCATATACAAAATTGACTTGATAGGGCAAATGCGAGTTATCTGCAATGCATTTTTCTTTTTAAGTTCAGGATTTTTGCCTTGCATTGAAAGAAAAAGTGCTTGCTGTGCTGGGCCATAAAAATAGAGGTTATCTTCGCCCATAAATTGATAAACTTGCGCGTCTGGCGAACACCAATATTTTTTCCACTCGTTTTCATCTTTTCCAATGCTTTCAAGATATGTTTTTGTGAATGTAATAGGCGCCCAAAGGCTTTCAGGCCAAACATAGAAAGTTTGATTTTTAAGCCCCTGAATTTCAGGACAAGGCACGCCCCAAGCAATATCACCAGTAAGACGGAAAGGTGTGAGCGTTTTGCCAGTGCGATAACGTATTCCATTTTGTGCCAGAATCTCACATGCCTTTTCGCGCTCTTCAAGTTTATCAAAAGTTATGGTCATACTTGGTGCTTTTTCATGTCTTTCAAGTTCGGTGAATTTTGGTAAGGTGCCTTTAATATCATTAAATTTTTCAAAGAATTCTCTTTTTATATACAGTTCTGGTTTTTTAAAAAATTCTTTTATCTCTTTCACCATGAAAGAAGGGGTGTCACTGCGTCTTTCAATTGAAGATATCCATTCAGAGAGAATTTCATTGCAATCTTCAAGTTTGAAATATAGGTTTTCAATTTTGACAAGTTCTGGTTTTTTTCCACTAAGTGTGCTGACTGGGTCGATAAGGTCTTGTGGCAAATATTGATGACCAAGGTCGCATTCGTCAGCATAACCTTTTTCACTTTGACATCCTTCAACAGGACATTTTCCAATCACCTGACGTCCGTTCAATAGGCAACCATGTGCTTTATCATAAAATTGCCATGATGCGCGTTTTGAAACCATGCCCACTTCGTTCAGCTTTTCGATAAATTCACGGCTGACATCTTTGTGAATTTCGCCAGACCTTCCAAAAGCAGATGCAGAAAAAAGATTGAAGCCAATTTCAAAATTTTCAAAGATTTCCTTTTGTTTTAAGTGATTTGATTTGACATAATCTTCAATCTTTGAATTTTTGTCAAGCGTGCCTTTTTCTTGAAGTGCGCGAAAAGACTCATAGGCAGGTGAGCCATAACAGTCAGTTCCAGAAACGAAAATAACATTTTCTTTGCCAATTCGGTCACGCATAAAACGTGCAAAAAAGTCAGCACGAACGGTCATTCCAACATGACCATAGTGCAAAAGTTTGTTTCCATAAGGCATTCCGCTTGTTATAATTGCTTTTTTGGGACATTCAGGTCTTGGTCTTACAAAATTTTCCATAAATTTAATTCCTTTATTTTATAAGTTAATGTTTAAGAATTTTTAATAAATTGCAGTTTGCTTTTTATTCGGGTTAGGGCGTTGTCAATGCTTTTTTTTGACATGTTTGCTTTTTCCGATATTTCATTATATGAAAAGCCTTTAAGATAAAGCGATAACACTTTGATTTCAAGTGCGCTCAATGTTTTTTTGATTTTCTCTTGAAGTTCTGCTATGCTCTCTTTTTCAAAAACTGTTTGGTCTGGTTGTGGCAGAGAGGAAGGCAAGATGATTTCAAGAGAGTCATCTTCCTCATCATTTTGCTCAGAGATTGGTAATGCACTTGACAACACCATGTTTTTTTGCGAAGAAGCAACTTTGATTGCTGAAATAATCTGATGTTTTATGCACATGCTCGCAAAAGTCTTGAAAGATGCATTTTTATTATCTGAGAAGTTTTGAATTGCTTTATATAAGCCAATCATTCCTTCTTGGATTATGTCTTCAAATTCACCACCAAGAAGAAAATAACTTCGAGAAATTTTGTTGACAATGTTTTTGTATTTGCCGAAAATGTCATTGAGTGCCTTTGTGTCGCCTTGTCTGGCTTGTAGCGCCAATTCTTCATCTGTCATTTCATGCCTCCTTATCTTTTTCCTCTCAAAATTTCAAAAAGGATAATTCCGCATGCAACGCTTGCGTTTAGCGAATTGACTTTGCCTTTCATTGATAGGGCAAGCACACTGTCGCATTCGGTAAGAATGCTTGGCTTGATTCCTTTGCCTTCTGAACCAATTATGACAGCAGTTCCACCGCAGAAAGTTTTGTTGAAAATGTTTTCGCCTGATGCTTCTGCACCATAAATCCAAACGCCATTGTCTTTTAAAACAGAAATTGCGTCTTTAAGATTTGTCACTTTTGCTATCATCATATTGCTTATTGCGCCGGTGCTTGAACGAATGACAGTTTCGTTAACTTGACAGGCGCGGTTTTTTGGAATGATAATTCCATGCACGCCTGCACATTCGCATGAACGAATGATTGCGCCAAAATTGTGAGGGTCTTCAATGCCATCGAGAAGAACAATGAAAGGGTCTTCATGTTTTTCTTTGGCTTTTGCCAAAATTTCATCAACCGACGCATAGACAAAATCAACACATTCGGCAATATAGCCTTGATGATGTGCTGTTTTTGATTTTTTGTCTAGAATTTGCCTTGGGAGATATTCAACTTTAACCTTGTTAAAACTTGCAAGTGCCAAGATTTCATCACGTCTTCCTTGAAAGTTTTTGTCAACCATGATTTTGTTTATGGTTGTGTTGCTTTTAAAAGCCTCCCTTATTGCATTTTTGCCTTCAATTAACATTTATTTTTGCCTTTTAAATTTGGTTGTGTATTGATTTTATGTAAAAAATCATTAATCTTTTTTCACTGAGAATTCGAGAATTTCATTGAGTCTCTCAGTATTTTCACTCAGGTATAGAAAACCAATAAGTGCTTCAAACGCTGTTGCATAGGAGTAGTCCTTTATGCTTGCATTTTTTGCCTGATGTTTTGGCTTTGCATTGCGTGCTCGGCGAACGATTTCACTTTCCTCTTCACTGAGAGAGGGGAGAAGTCTTTCCAAAACTTTTGCCTGCGCAGAGGCTTTGCATAGCGCAGATGCTTTTCCATGGAAATCGTCCATCTTGCCACAATATTGCATCAAAACATATTCACGAACAAAGTTGGTGTGAATGCTGTCACCAAGAAAGGCAAGCGAGAGAAGATTTTCTAATTTGAGTTTTTGAAGAAGTTCTTGTTTTGTCACAAATGCCTCGCTTTAAACGTTAAAACGGAACAAAACAACATCGCCGTCAACAAAAACATAGTCCTTTCCTTCAATGCGCACTTTGCCTTTTTCTTTTGCTTTGACAAAACTTCCGCACTCAACAAGGTCACCATAAGAAACTATTTCTGCTTTTATGAAACCTTTTTCGAAATCGGAGTGAATTTTTCCGGCAGCCTGAGGTGCTTTTGTGCCTTTTTTGATTGTCCAAGCACGCACTTCTTTTTCGCCGGCTGTTAAATAACTCATAAGGCCAAGCAGGTCATAACTTGCTGAAACCAATTTTTCAAGTCCGCTTTCTTTGATGCCGAGTTCATCTTTGAAAACTTGACGCTCTTCTTCTGGAAGAGAAATAAGTTCTTCTTCAATCTTTGCGCAAAGAGAGATAACTTTTGCATTTTCTTTTGAAGCATAATCTCTAACGCGTTTGACATGTTCGTTTTCGCTTTTGCCAAGGTCATCTTCGCCAACGTTTGCCACGTAAATAAGTGGTTTTGCTGTGAGAAGTTGAAGATTTTTAAGTATCAATTTTTCTTCTTCATCATATTCAAGCGTTCTTGCCATTTGATTGTTTTCAAGCGCCTCTTTAACCTTTTTCATAAGTTCCACGCTTGCAATCAAACTTTTATCGCCTGTTTTAACAAGTTTTGCATCTTTTTCAAGTTTTTTTGTCACTTGTTCAAGGTCTGCAAGCGCCAGTTCAAGATTGATAACTTCAATATCAGCAATTGGGTCAATTTTGCCACTTACATGAATGATTTTTTCATTTTCAAAGCATCTGACCACATGCACAATGGCATCAACTTCGCGAATATGGCTTAAAAATTTGTTTCCAAGCCCTTCGCCTTTGCTTGCGCCTGCGACAAGCCCTGCGATATCCACAAATTCAATGGATGCAGGTGTGATTTTTTGTGTGTTATACATTTTTCCAAGCACAATGAGTCTTTCATCTGGCACATCAACAATGCCAACATTTGGTTCAATTGTGCAAAATGGATAGTTGGCACTCTCTGCGCCTGCTTCTGTGATAGCATTAAAGAGAGTGCTTTTTCCAACGTTTGGGAGTCCTACTACGCCAATTTTCATATTATTTCCTTTTATTGTTTTCCGTCTTCATTTTCATTTTTTTCTGTTTTAATTTGAGGTATTTCGTTGTTTTGCAAGAGTTCTTCGAAAGCTTTTTTCTCTTCCTCATTTAAAATGCCTTGTTCTTTCTTGCGTTCAAGTTCCTTTTTCTTTTCTTCATCAAGTTGTTTCTTTTTCTCGTCCTCATCTTTTTCTTTGACATCTTTGCTTTTGATTCTAAAAACGAAAGTTGAGTTTGTTTTGCCTTTATCGGTCACATTCTTTGAAAATTTTGAAATAACTTTTTTGAAGGCTTTTTCGCTCTTAGACGACTTCACGCTCTTTTCATTTGACATTTTGCCAATTGATGCATTGAACGATTCAATTGAAAAGTCTTTGTTTGAACTTGCAAAAGTTTTTGGGTCAACATTGAGCGCTTTAAGGCATGCTTGAAATTTCTCACTCTTTGTCAGTTCGAAAAGTTTATCTCTAAGAAGGCCTTCATCTCCTGTCTGGAAGTTTTGGGCGGAAAATTCTTTGTTGACTTTGTTTATCATATCAGTCATTTCTTGAAGCGCTGAATTTTTGGTGTAAGCGGTTATCGCTTTGTTTTCTTTATCTGAGATATTTTGCTCAGTTGAAGACTTTTTGAGTGTTTCTCTTCCAGCCCTGAAATGTGCCTTAGCACTTTCTTTAGTCACTTTTTGTTCAAGCGCTCTGAGGTTTCTTGTTGTGTCTTGAAGTCCTGCAATTTCACTGCCTTTAATCATTTTTTTGATGTCTTTTTCATCAAGAGTTGTGCATGCAATCAAGAATTCATCAGTGAGAATCTTGTCAAATGCATTAACATAAGTCAAATTTTCCATTGCTATTTCATTTTTCATTGTTTTAAATTTGTCAAAAATTGCTTGTCTTAAAATAGGGGTCATATCTTTTGTTGAACTATCATTTTTGAGGTTTGCTTTCACTTGAAGCACAATGTCTGCAAAAATTTGTGTATCAGTTTCAAAGATAGGTGTGTTTCTATCTTGCTTTTTCACTTCATTATTGACAATTGATATAATTGAATTTAACTTTTCTTCAAGTCTTGGGTCGTCTGGTGAAAACTTGGTTGATTCAATCATCTTTTTGATTGCGTCTTCGCCAAGGTTTCTGCCATCAAGGCGTTTGCTTGACTTGCAGTGTTCAATCAATTTTTCTTGAAGTTCGCTTGCATTTTGAATGTCACCATTTTTAACATCGTTCTTGATTTTGTCACAAATTACAGGAGCAAATTTTTCAAGAGCAGGAGTGATAATTTTTTTAATAAATTCATTTTGTTGAGCGTAAGCATTTTCGATTCCGTGCTTTGCACTTACAGCATATTCTTTTGCAGAGAAATCATCTTCTTCACTTTCAGTTTGAAGTTCGTCAAGGTTTTTGACTTGATTCATATACATATCGTTCAAAATATTAAATTTAATATAACTTCTGATTTCGCCATTTGCAAGAGCGTTTGCAAGTGTAAGAATTTTTGTGCTGTTATCTTCGCTTAGAGTATCATCGTTTGAAAGCGTAACAAGGTTGATAAGCAGTTTTTCTTGCTCTGCGTTCACTTCCATATTGTTTGACTTAAGAATGTTTTTAACATTCTTTTCATAATCTTTGACATCTTTTGGGTCAAAATTTTTGTTTTTGATAAGTTCTGCTGTCTTTTTAGGAAGTTGCTTGAAGAGAGTTTCAACTTGTTTGTCAATATTTTCTTCAATATTTTTGTTTGCATCATGAAGAGAAATCAAAGTTTTGATTTCATTATCATCAGATAAATTGTCACCCGTTAAAGCCATAATTTCTTTGTTTTTAAGGATTTCATCAAGTTCAAGTTTGCTTAGCATTTCCTTATTTGCTTGGCTCTTGACTTTTGAAATGAGGACTTGTCTGATATATTTTTCAATTTCTCTTTCAAAGTTCATGATTGGCTCAGTGAGTTTTGCAGAGAATGGAACGATTGAGAAATTTGATTTCAATGCAGTTGGATTGAATTGTTGTGAAAGTGATTCAAAGAAATCAGTTTGCTCAAGGAGATGATTTCGCTTTTGCAAGAGTTCTTTAATGTTGTTGCTTTTTGCATGACTTTGCACTGACATAAGTTCGGTTGTGAAAACTTTTCTGCCGAAAATAAAGCCGTTGTCGCCACCATTTCCAAACATGCTTGTTTCTGCTCCGTCTGTTATTTGAGATAATGAATTTTCAGTTGCTCCTGCAAACTTGCCATATTTTTCAAAATAGTTTTCGGCGTCTTGAAGATTTGCCACTGCGCTTGCATAGGCATATTGTTTTGTCATGTTGACAATATCTTGTTTAGTAGGGCAGACTGGCTGATTTTCAGTTGCCATAACTTTTGTTGTGAAGTTCATTGCTTCTGCAAAGGCTTCACGTTGCTGGCTGTCGATATCACGTTTTTTCTGATATTGTCCAAGTTCGTATGCTCGTTGTTGTGCACTTTCAATGTCTTTCACGCCATCTGCAACCAATGAGCAAACTTGGCCGTGAATGTTTTCTGAAAAGATAGAATAGAAATTGTCAACAACTTGAGGATTGTGTTGTTCCGAAAAAGCATAGTGTTGAGCAATCGCATTTTTATGCTTTTCAACCATTTGGAGAATTTGAGCATCGTTGAAAGTTGCTTCTCTTTTTCCGTTTTCGCTAAGGTTTTCACCTGTCAAGATGCGTTTAACAAAAATTTCACTTCCGTTGATTATCATTTCGTCGTTTGCTTTTTTTGCTTGTTGAACTTTGGCTTGTGAGCCGTTATATTGGCTGAGTTTGTCAAGAGTATTTTTTGTTCTTGCATGAGCGCCAAGTTGTTCACTGAGTTTTGCTTTTATCTCACTGTTTGCTTCTGAGAAATGCTTATTGATAATTTCATCAATATCTTTTTGGTTGCTGTGGTCATTGATTTTTTTGATATCTTCAATAATCTTAGCATTCTTGTTGTTTCCGTTTGCGCCATAAACTTTGATATATTCTTTCTGAAGTTCTTGTGCGTTTGAAAATTTTGTAGGGTCAATTTCAGGGAAAGCGCCATTTGCAATTGCAAAATTAACAAAGTTTGTTGCGCTAGGGCAGAAAGATTTGACGCCATTCATAACTTTTTTGCGTTGTTCATCGTTAAGCAAAATATCTTTTGAGATAAGTTTGTTATTTTCGTCAAATGATGATGTGCGGAAATATTTATCAACGAATTCATTTTGAATTTCGGCTGTAACACCAAAGCTGTTCATTTTTCTCATGTCTGAAAGCATGTCCATGCGAAGTTCCATGTGCTGTTCATCCATAAACTGTTCCATTGAGTTCACTTCTGGAATCATTCCATCCTCAATTGCTTGCATGATAAATTCATTATAGAATGGGTCAGTTTGAACATTCTCAGCCATTTCATTTTCCACTTTTGCGTGGTTTTCAATTGCAGTGTCAAGATTTTTTTCTTGTTCCCAGAATTGTTCTTGTTGATTTTCAATTTCGCGTTCAAGTTCAGTGAGTGGGTCAAGATAGCGAGTGTATGTTTTGATAAGTGGATTTTTGAGTTTGTCAATGCTTGCAGCATAAGCCATACCGCCAACTGTGGAAGCAACGGCAACTGCGCTGACAACAACGGCAGCAACTGCGCCAAGTCCAAGCAGTGGGGCAATCAACAAAAGTGCAAGGCCGAAAATTATCATAATATCGGCAGGAGTTTCTTGAAATTTTCTTTTTGTGCGGTCAATCTCTTCGGTTTCGCGCTCGGTTTGAGTGAAATTGTCAACAATAGGCTTCAGTGCTTTTTCTTCGTTTTGAGGTTGCTCCTCTTGTTCCTTTTTGTCGTTCCCATTGTTTCCGTCACCTCCATCACCAGCAGGAGTTTCAGTTTCTTCTGGTTGTTCAATATCTTCTTGCTCTTGTGGCTTTTCATCAACTTGTTCTTCTTGTGCCTGTGGCTTAGAAGCAATGTTGAAGGTGATAGGCTTAATTTCTTGAGGAGTAAAATCGTGAAGGTCACGAGAATCAGCATCTTCAACAACAAAATTGAAGTTTTCAAGCGTTCCATAACTGTTTGTTGATTGAAGTGCGGTGATGTTTGGATTGCCCAAAAAATCTTCAAATGATTTAAAGACTTTAAGTCTTGCCTCATCAAATTTAAAATCTTTTAAGTCAGCAGTTCTTTCTTGTTTTGACTTTGAAGACCAGTTTTCAATTTTGCCAATTGGGATTGAGTATTGAGTTTTGTTTGCTTGGAAAACAAGGCTGAAAACTCCATCTCTGAACATGCGTTTATAATCCTTTAACTCTGCCCAAGAACCTTGCTTTGCACTATCTTTTGCGCCCAAGTTAATATAACATTTGCCATTGGTCTTTGTAAGAAAATATTTTTGAATATCTCCATTGGCGTCTGCAATATTAAGAACTGAAATGGAAGAAGTGGCTTGTCCAGCTTTGTTTGAAGTGATTGCAAACTCTTGCAAAAATTCTTGTTCTTTTGTTTCTTCTTTTTCATTGTTTTTGATATTTGCATAAAGAAGAACAAGTTGATTTAAATATGCATCTCTAAGTCCGCTTCCATTTGTTCCCATATTTAAAGATTTAGTGGCAACATAACTGTCGTTTTTTGAGAACAGCCTTTCAACAAGACCTGTTGAAACGGTTGGATTCAATATTGCTTGTGAACCATCCATATTTTGTGCAACGAAAGAATATTCCTTGCCTTCGCAAGAAAGTTTTGCGCCGAGTGGTCCAACTTCAAGGGTGTATTCCTTAACAGTTCCGTCAGACGATTCCACATTTAAGGTGAGTGAATTGTTTGTTGAGGTGAGTGTTATTGGAGATTTAGCATCGTTAGGCTTTACTTCAAGTTTTGCAATGCCATTTTCTGATTGAATATCAAGACCTTCAAAAAGTGCTTTTGGAAATTTAACAAAAACATTATCGCCTTCTTGCTCTAAACGGAATAAATCCTTGTCATCTTGTGAAAAGGCAATCAAAAGGTTGTTATCATTGACCATAGCCAAAGTTTGTTTATGATTAACTTCGCCGACATTAACGTTGTTGTTAATTGACTGAGTTTGAGCACCTGAAAGCCTTTCAAGTTTAGGCAAGGTCCGTGCTTTTGCTTGCGCCTCTGCCTGTGCCAGCAACTGTTCGAGATTGTTGTTAAAATTTTCTGACGCCTTTTTCAATTCGTTTGGGTTTCTTTCAGGTTCAGATGAAGGCTGTTCTTGCGATTCTTCAAGTTCTCTGAATTTTTTCATTGCTAATTCCATTGCTTCAAGTTTTATCTTTTCTTGTTCCAATGGCTCTATTTTTTCAGTAGGCTTTTCTTGGGCTTTCTTTTTGCTCTCTTTTATTTGCTTTTGTATATATTCTCGGTATATATCTTTTGAAGCATCATCAAGAAGAGAATTCATTTCTCCTTTTGATTTTGAAATTTTGTAGCGAGTGGCTTCATCAACGTCTACACGATTTAGTGCATTTTTTCCAGCGCTATAAATGTAGTTCTCTTGTTGAGACTCTTTTTTGTTCTTAAATTCATCAAGTTCAGTTGCTTCTTGCATTGCTTGATAAATTTTAGCAAAGATTTCTTTACCTTTTTCGCTAAGAAAATTAAATTTAACACTAAACTTTTCTTCAAAATAACTTTTATCTTTTCTTTCCAACATAAAAATTTCACCTCGTTATAATTTAATATAAATATATAATAGCATATATTTATCTTATTGTCAAGGGAGTGGGGTTTTAGTCATAAATTTTTTGTGCAAAATTATATGGTGAGTTATTTGCCGAAAAATGTTGATAAAATTCTCCAAAATGGCTATATTTCGCATATAATTTGTCCAAAAAATTTGTAATTTTGTTTAAAGTTTGCTAGAATAGAGAAAAATAGGAGTGAAAATGGGACTTTTTGGAAGCGATAACGCAAGTCAAGTTAAAAAACTTAAAAAAATTGCAGACAAGGTCATTGCGCTCGAAGACCGCTTTGCTGGATACTCAAACGAGCAACTTCGTGCTTGCACTGATGAATTTAAAAATAGATATAAAACTGGGGAAAGTTTAAATTCACTTTTGCCAGAGGCTTTTGCTGTTGTAAGAGAGGCGTCAACAAGAGTTTTGAATATGAGGCACTACTACGTTCAAATTTTGGGCGGAATTGCTCTTCATCAAGGTCGTATCGCAGAAATGGCAACAGGTGAAGGTAAAACACTTGTTGAAACCTTGCCAGCATATTTAAATGCGCTCACTGGCGAAGGCGTGCATATCGTGACTGTCAATGAATATCTTGCTAAGCGTGACGCTGAGTGGATGGGAAAGATTTTCAAGTTTTTGGGACTGACTGTTGGAGTGACTCTTTCAGGTCAGAACGAAAGACTCAAAAAAATGGCTTATGACGCAGACATCACTTATTGCACAAACAACGAACTTGGCTTTGACTATCTTCGTGATAACATGGCAGTCAATAAAAATCAACGCGTTCAAAGAGGGCGCAATTTTGCAATCGTTGACGAAGTGGATAGTATTCTCATTGACGAGGCAAGAACGCCACTTATCATCAGTGGTCGAGGAAACAAATCAAGCGAAGGCTATGTTAAAGCGCAAAAGTTTGTTAAAGGCTTGAATCGTGAAAAAGATGTTGAAATTGATGAAAAAACCAAGCAACTCAACCTTACCGAAAGCGGAATTGAAAAGGCTGAGAAGTTTTTTGGCGTTGAAAGCCTTTCTGATATTTCAAATATTGAACTTAACCACTATATCAATAATGCAATAAGAGCAAACTACATTATGCACAAAGATGACAACTATATCATCAAAGACGGTGAAATTTTGATTGTTGATGAGTTCACTGGTCGTGTTATGCCTGGCAGACGCTTTAACGCTGGTCTTCATCAAGCGATTGAAGCCAAAGAGGGCGTTGAAATCAAGGATGAAAACCAAACGCTTGCAACAATAACTTTCCAAAACTATTTCAGACTTTATAAAAAACTTTCAGGCATGACAGGAACTGCCAAAACCGAAGAGGGTGAGTTCAGAACGATATACAACCTTGACGTTGTAACCATTCCAGTCAATCTGCCAAAGAAGAGAATTGACGAACCGGACATTGTTTATGTGACGGAAGAGGGCAAGATTAAGGCTATCGTTGAAGAAATCAAGGAATGCGCAAAAACAGGACAACCTGTGCTTGTGGGCACTGTGACAATTGAGAAGAGTGAACTTATCTCCAAAGCGCTTAAAGGCGCAAAGATTGCTCACACCGTTTTGAACGCCAAAAATCATGAACAAGAAAGTGAAATCGTGGCTCAGGCGGGCAGAAAAGGCTCGGTCACAATTGCAACCAATATGGCAGGTCGTGGAACTGACATTCTTCTTGGCGGTAACCCAGAATTTATGGCAACAAAACGCATGAGAGCGGAAAACTTCACAGAGGAAGAAATTTCCTATGCAACCGCTTTCAACACTGTTGATGATGAAAGGCTTAATAAGGCAAGAGAGAGATTCAATGAACTTTACAAGGACTATAAAGTTGTAACCGATAAAGAAAAAGCAGAGGTCAAAGCGCTTGGCGGACTTCATATTGTTGGAACTGAGCGTCATGAATCAAGACGTATCGACAATCAGCTTCGCGGTCGTGCAGGGCGTCAAGGCGACCCGGGAAGTTCAGTTTTCTTCCTTTCGCTTGAAGATGACCTCATTAGACGCTTTGGTGGCGACAGACTCAAAAAAATTGCCACAATGTTCAAACTTGACGACTCAACTCCAATTCAACTTGGCATACTTTCAAAGCAAATTGAAAGCGCGCAAAAGAAAATCGAACTGCAAAACTTCTCTCAAAGAAAAACAGTTATTAAATTCGACGACGTTCTCAACAAGCAAAGAGAGATTATCTATGAAGAGCGAAATAAAGTGCTTGAAGGTCTTCCAGTCCATGACCAGATTGAGCGTATGATTCCAGAGCAAGTTGAAAAGATAGTATACAAGTGTGTGGACGACGACAAACCATTCTTTGAATGGGATATTTCAGAAATCAATTCAGCACTTGAAAAAGGACTTATCGAAAAAGGCACAAACCTTGTTGACGAAAAATTTATCGAAGGCTGTGACGCAAGTGAACTTGCCGAAAAGATTTTGAAAGTTGTTGATGAAAGACTTAAAAATCAAATGAAGACAATTGAAGAAAGTGGCTATCCTTTTGAAAATCTCGAAAGAGCCGTTCTTCTCCGAATGGTTGACCTCAACTGGATGGGGCATATCGAAGATATGCAAATCATGAAAAATGAAATTTTTGCTCGTGGATTTGGCAATCAAGACCCTGTTCTTGCTTACAAAAAAGACGGCTTTGAAATGTTTGACAGCATGATTGACAAGATAAAGGAAATGACTGTCAATGTGCTGTTAAGCGTTAAGGTTGAAGCGCCACCAAAGCCACAAGCACAACCAACATATAACGTGGTTGTCACTGGCAAAGAACTCACGCCAGAGGAACGCGCAAAACAAAAAACAAAACCTTTTGTTCAAAAAACCGATGTTCGCACCGAAAGAAAGGTTGGACGCAATGAAGCCTGCCCATGCGGAAGCGGACTTAAATACAAAAATTGCTGTGGGAAAGAAAAGGCAGAATAACAAAAAACATCACAAATTTGTGATGTTTTTTATCTTGTATGCCAAAAATATAGGGAATAATATACAAGATAATATACAAGATGCTTGACTTTTTGAGGGATTTAATCTTTAAAATAGGAGGCGATATTTATAACCCTCTTATTTTTTTTGTAAGCATAATTAAGCGTTTTGCTTGCTCCACCCCATGAGTGCTCAACAAAAGCAATAACTAAGTCCGCTTGGTCTACCATCCATCGATTTCGTTCAAGGACACCGAACTTTTTAAAACACTTTAAGTCAGGTATAATTGATGAATCATATCCTTCGATATAATACAAGCGGTGTTTGATATAATTTCTATCGTTATAAGGCGAAACAAAATAAAGTTTACAATTAGGATGGGTCTTTTTATATTGATAACATACAGATTTTGAAAATCTGTCGAAACCTCCATAGTCGCCAAAATAAAAATGTGTGGCATTATCTCCCACTTCTTTTTCTAATATTTCAATAAACTTTTTCTTTATTCCGTCATCACTATCGAAATTGGAATGACCACAAAATGTAACAACCATATGCTAAGTTTAGCATATTTTTTAAATAAAATCAATTAAATGCTAAACTTAGCAGTAAAAATATTTTTTAAAATTATATACTCTCCACAAATCAGGAGGTATATATGAATTTACAAGAAGCAATAATCATCAAGATAGAAAGTTTAAGAAAGGTGAAAAATTGGTCAAAATATAAATTATCGATGAAAAGCGGAGTGCCTCAAAGCACATTAACTTCAATTTATAAGAAAAGATGTAAATCACTTAAAGTAATAACTTTATTTGAAATTTGTGAAGGGTTCAATATTAGTCTTCAAGAATTTTTTTCAGATCCAATTTTTGACAGGGATCAAATTTTTGAATAATTTATCTATTTTTTAAAAATGCTAAACTTAGCAGTATTTTGATTTTTGTAATTTATATACTGGCTCTAACAATGAGAGGTGATAAATGAAACTTGAAGACGCAATAATTTTGCGTATTGAACAGCTTTGCCTAGACAAAAAGATGACTAAGTATGATTTATTCAAAGCTAGCGGTGTTCCGCAAACAACTTTGACATCTATAAAAAAGAAAAGGAGTGGGTCGATTAAGCTTATAACATTATATTGGATATGTGAAGGCTTTGAAATAAGTTTAGAGGAATTTTTCGCTTCTCCACTTTTCAAAAGAGAAAATATTTTAGAATGAATTTTATCAAAAATAGCAAAATTCTGTAAAAACACCTCATTTTTGTTTTGAAATGATGTTTTTTTGTGATAAAATAAATCTATAAATTTAGGAGTTGAAATGCAAAGACACATCTATCCAGCGATTTTCTTTAAAGATGATGATATGGTCAAAGTGCTTTTTCCAGATCTTGAACTCACAACAGATGGTTTTTTCATGGAAGAGGCTTTCCTTTATGCAAAAGAGGCACTGAAAGGTTATTTCATACAAACTGAGAAATATGATTTTGATTATAACTTCCCTTCTTCATTTGAAAAAGTTAAAGGCTCTTGCCGAAAGGACGACGTTGTTATGCTCGTTGACGCCATTTTGACAAAAAAAGACTTAAAATAAAATATTTTTTGCGAAAGTAAAACAAAATTGTTGACAATATAGATGCAATATGTTAGAATAAACTAACACTTCCACTTGGGGTGTTAGTTTTTATGTTAGGAGAAATGAATTATGGCAGCACCAAAACGCAAAAACATCACTCTTGCTTGCACTGAATGCCAAGAGAGAAATTATGCAACAAGCAAAAACTCAACAGCAAATCCAGAAAGAATTGAAATCACAAAATTCTGTGCTCGTTGCGGAAAGAGAACTGTTCACAAAGAAACAAAATAATCAAATTTTCGGGGGAATCAATGTCAAAGAAAAACAAAGAGTCACAAGTTGTGACAGAAGAGAAAAAAGTCCCTACACAAGAAGAAAAAGTTTCAAACAATTCAGACAAGAAGGCTGATAAAAAAGCCGACAAGAATGCTGACAAAAACAAAAAGTTTAAAAAGAAGAAAGAAAAGAAGAATAAACTCAATATCAAAGAGAATGCAAAAGGCACAGCGTCTGAACTTAAAAAAGTGACATGGCCAAGTTTCTCTGAGGTCGTTCGCAGAACTGGTGTCGTTCTTGCAGTTGTTCTTATCTTCGCGGTTATTCTTTTTGGAATTGATGTTTTGTTTGAATTTATTTTTGGATTCTTTAAATAAAGGTGGATTATGGAAGAAAATTTTAATAGTGAAAATTCTCAGGTTATACCAGAAGAGTCAAAGCGCAAAAATGTTGATGTTTCAAAACTTGAAGAAAAATGGTATGTGCTTCACACATTTTCAGGATATGAAAATGTAGCAAAAGAAAATCTTGAAACGGTTGTGGATAAGTTTAATCTTCACGACAGAATTTTTGATATTGTCATTCCAATGGAAGATGTGGTTGAAGAGAAAAATGGCAAGAAAAAACTTGTTCAAAGAAAGGCTATGCCTTGCTATATCCTTGTCAAAATGAAATACGCTGATGACCTCTGGCACAATGTGACTCTCACACGCGGAATCACTGGCTTTGTTGGTCCAAAAGGTAGACCACTTGCACTTACTGAAGAAGAAGTTATCAAACTTCGCCTTGAAAAAATCAAAGTTGAAGTTGACCTTGCTGTTGGTGACACAATCGAAGTTATCGAAGGCGCACTCAATGGCATGATTGGCAAAATTCAATCAGTTGACAGCGAAAACGGAACTCTTACTGCACTTGTTGAAATGTTTGGAAGAGAAACTGCGGTTGACCTTCAATTTGCACAAGTTCGCAAGGTAAATAATTAAATTAAAAAAGTTGAGTCAATATCAAAAATAGGGTATTGACTTTTTTGATTAAGTGTGATAAAATATAGTCATCAAAGGAGGAATAAAATTATGTCAAACACATTTGAAGTAAAAAAATCAGTTGAAGAGGAAGTAAACAAGAGAACAGAAATTAATGAGCAGGCTGAAAAAGCTGGTTTTGTTTACATGAACGGAAAATATGTTCGTGCTGACCGCAAGGAAATTGCTGTTGAGGAAATGGGAAGATAATCAAAAATTTCTTCAATAATGCTTGACAATTAAGGTTAAAGCGAGTATAATAAAAGCGTTGAAACTATGTTTCGGCGTTTTTTTGTGGGAGATGGGAACTGCAACCCGTCAATGCACCACTTAATAAGGAGGAAAAAATGGCAGAGAAAAAAGTTGCTGCAATGGTTAAACTCCAATTGCCAGCAGGTAAAGCCACACCAGGACCACCAGTTGGTTCATCACTTGGACCTCACGGTATCAATATCGCTGGTTTTACCAAAGAATTCAATGAGAAGACAGCTTCTCAAGCAGGGCTTATCATCCCTGTTGTGATAACTATCTATGCAGATAGAAGTTTCACATTCGTGCTGAAAACTCCACCAGCAGCCGTTCTTATCAAGAAGGCAATCGGTTTGGAAACAGGTTCAGCCGCACCAAACAAAACAAAAGTCGGAAAAATCACAAAATCGCAAATTAAACAAATTGCTGAAACAAAATTGCCAGACCTCAACTGCACATCAATTGAGTCTGCAATGTCTATGATTGAAGGCGCAGCAAGAAGTATGGGCGTTACAGTTGTGGAAGACTAAGGAGGGCAAGCATGAAACAAACTAAGAAACAAAAACAAACTCTCTCAATGCTCACACCTGGCGCTAAAGACATCGCTAGTGGCGTTGAATCACTTCTCGCACTTCCTAAAGCCAAGTTTGACGAAACAGTTGAACTTCACGTTCGTCTTGGCGTTGACGGAAGAAATGCTGACCAACAAGTTCGTGGCGTATGTATTTTGCCTCACGGAACTGGTAAGAGCCTTAAAGTTTTGGTTATTGCCAAAGGTGACAAGGCTGATGACGCTGTTAAAGCTGGTGCTGACTATGTTGGCGCAGAAGACATCGTTGCAAAAATCCAAGGCGGATGGATTGACTTTGACGTTTGTATCACAACTCCTGACATGATGGGCGTTGTAGGAAGAGTTGCAAGAGTTCTCGGACCAAAAGGTTTGATGCCAAACCCAAAGAGCGGAACTGTTACAATGGACGTTAAAAAGGCAATCAGTGATGCTAAGGCTGGTAAAGTTGAATACAGACTTGACAAGAACAACAATGTTCACGTTATTATCGGAAAGGTATCTTTCGGAAAAGACAAACTTGTTGACAACTTCAACACTGTTATTGAAGCACTTGTTAAGGCTAAGCCTGCAGCTGCAAAGGGAACATACTTAAAGAGCGTGACAATCGCATCTTCTATGGGACCTGGAATAAAGATTTCAGTTAATGCGTAAATAAATATCTAAATCAAAACACCGACATTTTTGGTCGGTGTTTTGTGCTTTAAGCACTTTTTATCAACAAGCACAATTTGAAAATAATCTATATTCGTTCATGTGCCTTAGGCACTCATTATCATCAATTTTTATCAAAACTTAAATTATAACCGTTCATGTGCCTTAGTCACTTTTTATCAACAACTCGAATTAAAACCAAAAATTTTTATTTAAGATAATAAGAATAGGCGAAAAAAATTATCTTGACAAAGTGCAATTTTTAAGTTATTATTAATTATGAACGATATGAAAAATAAAGATATTTCAATAACTGAAGTAAAGTTTTTCAATAACAAACAGAAAAATCAAGATGTTTGTGATTTTTTGTTGAGATGTTGTAACACGCTTGGCGAACTTTATGTTTTGATAAATAAACCAAATTTTGAAAAGTTGTGGATGAGTAAGTTTGACATAAAGGATTTAAATAAAATTTATAAAGCCTTAGAACTTAATGGATTTCATGTTTATTTTTCGCCTTCAGACAAAATAAAGGAACCTGAAAATATTTCTGTTATGCGAGTGAATTTCACGCCGAATGTTCCTAAGGATACTTTTATTAAAAACGCAATTTTTTCAAGAGCCTCTAATTTAGGCGACCTCAGCAAGTTAAGTAAAGAAACAATTTTAAGTTTTCAAAAATTAGGCAATATATGCGTTAAAGATATAAATGATACCTTAAAGAGTTTTGGACTTAATGAACTTATAGAAGAGTGCCCAATGATTTCCCCAACTGATAATTATCAAGACGCAAAAGAAATTTTATATAAACAAGTTAAGTTTGGAGAAGGTGTAGTTAATTATAACATCCAAAAAGTGTTAAAGGAAAATTCAATCTTAGGTAAAAAACTTGGTGATTTAACCAGTTTGAAAAAGTCACAACTTTTGACTTGTTTCAATTTGGCTGATAAACAAGTGTCCGTTATATCAGACACTTTGAAGAGTTATGGCTTGTCTATCATTGATGATTCTGATAAATTTAGTGTTGTTGAGCCAGAAGATTGTGAGAATCCAAAGGCTTTGCTTGTTAATCAAGTCAGATTCAGCGATTCTCCAACGATTGACACTCTGGCAAGAAAAATGGTTTATAGCATTATATACCAAGCCTACGATAAAAGATTTTCATTAGACAAGAATGTAAGACAAAAATTCTTAAATAGTATGTCACAAATTACACTTGGTGAATTGTATGAGAAGATTAACAACATAAATTTCCTTTCATACTACAAAAACACAAAAAAAGTTTTGGCAATCAAAGAAACATTAATTCGATATGGCTTTGATGTAGAAATGCCTAAGCATGAGCAAAAGAAACTCAAATATGGATTTAAAATTTTCAGACCTGAGGAATTAAAATTCAAACTTTATAGGATTTCGCCAGATTCAGAATTCAATTTTATTATTCATAAAATATTGCGCTATATTCTTTGCGATGGCAATAAAGAAAGATATGATAATTTCACTCTTTGTGAATTTCTGCAGTTAGACCATGATGAACTTGCTATGAAAGTTGGCAGTGTGATAATGAAAGAAATTGACCAATCTCTTAGTGTTCACAACTTGGCATTCAATTCGGCTATTGAAAAAGAAAAAGATTAGGAAAATTCCTAATCTTTTTTTAATGCAAGAGTCAAAACTAAGTATTTGTTATCACATAAACTATTATAAGTCTTACTTTTGTTTTTTACTTAACTTTTGGTTTCTTTCGAAGTTTAATTGTGATGATAATTATTGCAACAGCAGCCATAACTGCAATCACAATTGCAATGATTGCCCAAGCGTTAAGAGGTGTTGTTTTGGTCACTTTGTAGGAGTAGAGAAGGACTCCGCTTTGAGTGAACACCTGAATGTAGTAAGTTCCAGATTCAGTTATGCTCAAGCCACCGCCATAGTTTTCAAGTGTTTCTTCATTGATGTCAAATCTTGAAGAGCCAATTTGAATGTAGCAGTCGCCGATTGTTTCATAGATATTTTTTGCATTGAAATCAATGTTAATGATTCCGTCCGTGCTTCCGCCATCAGCGATTGAAACAGCAATAGGTGGAACTTGTGAATTTATCCAAAGCATGAAAGTGAATTTGCTTTCGGTGATTGGACTGTAAGATTTATCATTTGTGTTTATTGTGATAATATATCTGCCTTGACCAGTCAACTCATCCGAGAATGAAAGAAGAACTCTTGTTAAATAATCTTTATCATTGATTGTCAAAAGGTTATTGCCAATAATTTTAACAAGTTCGTCAGTTATGTCAACTCTTTCTTCAATCTTAGAATTGTATTTCTCAATTTTTTCGATGTAGTAGTTTTTGTAAGGTGTGATTTCATATGAGAGAACTGATTCTTTTGGATTTAAAATAGTGAAAACATATTCCTCTTCGCGAATTGCAGTTGAGCTTGACTTATCCTGTGCTGAGAATGTGACTTTGTAGTAGCCCGGTTCAGTGAAAGTGTAAACATAGTTTGCAAGAGTGAAACCAGTGTATTCTTTTCCATTTTTTGTCACGTGGATTTGAGGATAGCCCGCTGTCGTGAAGTAGGTGTTAAGGTCAACAAGTGAAAGTTGAACAGCACCGTTATAAATTGCATGATTGATTGGCTCAGTCGTTTTGGCTTCAAGCGAAATTGGGTCGGTGTAGGTGACAACAAAAGGTGAAGTGTTGAGGAAGATAAGTGAGAAATAATCTCCGCTTCCAAACTTATGAACATTGTTTTCTGGCTCGGTTGAGTCGTGGAATTTGATTTGATAACTTCCTGCACGAGTCAAGTAAACATAATTTGTGTCACTTGCTTGGTCATAATAAACAGGCATGTCTTCAAGCAGAACATATCTGCCTTGATAAAGTTTTGAAATTTCAATCTCAATTTTGTTTTCTTTGATTCCATAATGACTTGTCCAAGAAAGTTTCACTTCAGAGAAGTTTGATTTGTTTTTCTCAACGATGATACTTTCTGAATTTTTGTCAATCAGTTCCTTGCGAACACCTGATTCATTGGTGTAATATAGTTGTTTGAGGAATGAAGAACTTTTTGGAATATATATGATTGTGAAATATCCGCTTGAAACATCACTTCTATATTGATAGATATCAATCATAACATCTGTTCCAGTTGCAATTCCCTCTTCCACCAATGTTATTTGCACACCAAGTTCGTCATTTGGAATGATGTTAGGCTTTGGAATAACACTGCTGTCGCCTGGCTTTGCAGGAACTTTGTCTGAATAGCGCATGTTGACCATATAGTTTGTGTCATATTGCTTGCCGTTTGGAGCAGTGTAGACAATGTCTGATTTTTCAACTTTTTTGCCATCAACATAAATTGTGTAGAAGACTTTTGATGAATCATTGATTTGAAGAATGAAAAGAGAACATTCGTTAGTCAAAACATCTTCACTATCATATTTGGCGAGAATTAAATAGTCGCCAACGCCTGAAATAATGTAACTATTTGGATTTTTTATTTCTTCCCAAGTTTTTCCATCATCTTTTGAAATATGCAAAGAATATTTATATTGATTGAGATAAGGTTTTTGTTCATTTGTGTTTGCGCTCACGCTTGGATATGCTGAAAGCACAACATTGTTTGAGAAAGTTGAAATCACTGATGCATTGGCCATATATGTTTTTCCGTCAAATTCAACTCTAAGGTTTTGTTGTGTGTCAGCAAGACCAATATATTCAGAACTTGCATCTTTGAAAGTTATATAATTGCCAGTTTTCTTGTCGCTGAATTTTGGCAGTTTGTCATAGACTTTGATATACATTGTTTTTGCAATTGTGTTTGTGTCAACTTTATCAACAAGTTGAACTCTGTAAACAATGTCCGACCTATCAAATCTGATTGTGAACAGGTCTTTTGAATTTGGCTTAGATTCAGATTTCAATGTGACAGGTTCCCAAGTGTCATTATTGTTATATTGAGATATTCTGACATTGAAGAGAGAATCTTGATAGGTGAGGATTATCGATTTGCTCGAAATGTAGGTGATGTCGCCAAGCGAGTCAACCTTTTGATAAATGTTTGCATCGCCAGTTATTTCGTCAAAGTTTTCACTGTTTGCCTTTTGATGAACAATGGTTTTGTTTCCAAAGTTATCGATGATTGTGTATCTGATTGGCTGATTGTTTGCGCCAAGTCTGATGTAGATATACAGATACCCGTTCGCGCTATAGTTGAAGATGACTGTTTCAGTTGATTCCCAACCGTTTGGATTGCCACTTGCGTTTGTGAACGCTTTAAGTGTGCTCCACTCGCTTTTGGTTGAATCAATTTGAGTGAGTTGTTCAATTGTGATTGCAACTGGGAAGATATGGCTTTGCTCATTGCTTTCAACTTGTTCATTTGTTGGATGAGCTATTTTAAGATAAGGGTCACCATTATCGTTTCCAGTTTCTGTTCTGAGGCTTGCATTCATGATTGAAACTTTGACATTGCTGTTTTTGCCTTCAAGTCTGTTTGCAATTTGCAAGTTGTGTTTAACATTTGATGACGCTACGCCAAAGAATAGTGTTTCAATGCCAACTTCTTCAAAGCCAAGAGTGCCATTTGAAAGGATTGAAATTTTATAAATTCGTCCTTTGTCGAGGTTAGGGCTTGTCATAAATGCTACAGTATTGTTTTGAGCGGTTGTGATATAAACTGCCCAGTCATCGTTTAAAAATTGAAGTGATTGGAATTTAAGGCCTGTGGAAGAATAGATATTTACGCCTTTGATAGCCTCCTCATTTGTGAGTGATTTGCTTTTTTCTTCATCAGTTAAACTTTCCAAAAGGTCGTTTGTGTAAGTGATTGCTTTTTCTGATGCAATTGCATTTGAATCAATCAGTTTAACCAGATAAACGACCATGTTGCCTGCCATGTCGCGTTCAACGATTTCATAGTATTTGTTATTTTCAAGAGAATTTAAATACAAAAATTCAAAACTTGTATGACTTGATGAATTGTTTGAGAAGTTGTCTTTTGTCACTTGAACATAAGTTGTCAAATCTTCTATTTTGCGATAGAAGGCAAACTTTGTCCCAAAGTTGTCATTCTGAGAAATTTTTTGTTTCATGTCTGAGAAGAAGTTTATATTAACCATGTAAGAATAGTTCTTAAACTGACCTTCATTTTTGGTGTAAGAATAACTTACGGTGTTCATGTCAGTGTGTTCAACTTTTTCATTTTGAGCATTATAGAGGTCACGAGTATAACTTTCAAGGAATGCTTTGGTGAAATTTGGAACTGCATTTGTCACATTGTTCATAAGTGAAGAAAGTGTTTGGGTTGGTGCAGTGAAGTCAATATACACACGTTTTGTTGTTGTGCTGTAGTATTCTTCGTTGCCTTCGTGTCCTTCAAATTGCATTGTGATGTCAACATAATTGCCGTTCTGCCAATAGTCTTTAAGGTCAATGTCAAAAGTGTTGACTTTATTGTTTGAATTAATTTTAGTGACTGTTTCTCTATGTAAAGTTCCGCCACTTGCGCTGTAAATTGAATATCGAATTGCTTCTTTGTCAATATTTGCCAAGTATTTGTTATCAGTGTCTGTCCATCTTATCACAAGTGTTTGTGAATTTGTGAAATGGTTTCCTGTTTCTTCTTGGTTACTGTTTTTTTCTGATTCCAGTTTCATGTTTCTTGAATCAAGAATATCAAATTCAGGTTTGTTGCTTTCAATTTCAAATGAAAACTTATATGACTTTCTGATGCTGTCATCCACGCTGTTTGATGCTTGGAAAAGTTCAACAACATAACTTCCTGGTGAAGTGAATTGAACAGGTTGAGCATTTTGGTCAACATCTTTGTCAAAAGCAGAAACTTGATAAATGCTTAAATATCCATTAACTGAATTTCCATTTGTTTTATAAAGTTTTTTGTTTCCAAAAGCATCTGTGAAAGTTATTTGAGCATAAAGTTTATATTCGGCAATGGAAGCTCTTTGAATAAATTCTCTTGCCTCTTGTTCGTTTTTGCAAGAAATTTCAACGTCATTAATATATGCTGTTATTTTGCCTTCCTTATCAATTGTATATTTCGCACCGCCATAGTTTGAAAGTTCACTGTTGCTATAAACAGTGTAAGTGTTTGTTTTTGCGTCGTAGGAATAGTGAGTTGTGTATTTATCAGTTGGAATGTTGAGGGTGAGTGGAAGTTTGTTTGTTTCAACAGAGAAAGTTGGAGTATCGCCATTTTGTTGTTTATAGAATGAACCTTGGTTTAAACCTTCAGCATTATATCTTGGGAATGATATTTCAAGTGATGACTGACCAGGATTGCTATACATTGAAAGCAGGATATCGCCACCAACATAACTTTCGGCTGAACTATAAGTGTCTCCATCGACTTTATTTGAAACTTGTTCTTGCGAAGAAATAACATTGAAGTTGTCAACAATCATGGTTATTTGGCGTTCAAAGTAGTCATACTTGTTGCTGTTCGGCATAGTGCGATATCTTCTTGTGAAGATATACTTGCCAGGTTCGGCATATTTGCCAACAGTTGAAATTGGAAGTTCGATGATGTCGTCATAGTGAACTTGTGCGTCATATTTGAACACATTGTGATTGTTTATTGAAGGCTCTTCTTCAAGAGTGTAGAAGTGAGCAATGTTGTTTAAGTCGTTGTTTTCATCTTTTTTTCCAACGTTTCCTTCAAAAGTATCACTCTTTTTGGTGAAAGCATAATAAGTCATTGAAACGCTTTCAACAATTGCGCCTTCATTTGCAGGCTTAAATGAGAGAAGAATTTGCTTTTCATTAACTGAAATAGGTGTCAAAAAGCTGAGTTTATAGTTAAGATTGCTTGAAAGGTCAAAGCCATCTTGTTTGTTTGTTGAAGTTTGTGTTCCATCTTCGTTAACATACAATAAGCCAGTGTATTCAAAGTTTGACTTGTTGAGTTCTTGGTCTTTATTGTCTGCGTAAACAATTTTTAATGCAGAAGAGTCTGATGTGACATTGATTGTCACAAATGCACTTGGTGCATTGAGATAGCCATAAACAGAATCGGCAGAGAGAAGTGTGTTTGACATATCTCTCAAAATAACTTGGTGAGTGCCTTCGCTTGCAACTGTTTCGCCGTTATCAATTTTGAATAAGTCGATATAATATTCATTCTTCTGTTGATTTGAATCTGTGCCTTTCAGTTTGAATTGACTTTCCGTTGCTTCTTTAACGTAAACATCGTCCAAAATTTTTACTGTAATATAGTCTGATGAATAACTTGAAATTTCTGGATTTGGTGGAGTTGCTGTGGTTGTGAGTTTCTTTGAATTTTCGCTGAAGAAAGTTCTGAGCACTGAGTCAAGTTTGTCACTCTCGTTGAAAGCATTCTGTTTGACATTTTCAAAGAAATCTTCCATTCCACTTCCAGATGGATATTTAACATAAATTGCCTTGTTCTCAGCCCATTGAACGTGATAGTCATATACCTCGTTCACTGAAAGCGAATAGTTGGCAGTGAGAACTGATTTTGAATTTACGCCCGATTCTTTGTTATATGAGTTGAGAACAAAAGTTGGTTTTGTGTTGTCAATGAAGTAAGCGTCAAAATTCACATTCCCTGCTTGGTCGTAAACTTCGAAGATATAAAGCCCTGCAGAACTTCTGACATAACTTGCATCAATTGTTTGATTGAAGTCAACTGAGTTTGAGTAAGAAGTCCAGTCAGATGCACCAGTTTGGCTAGAAAGGTCAAGCATAGCATTTGTTGGAAG
This sequence comes from uncultured Eubacteriales bacterium, assembly GCA_948607205.1. GTDB lineage: Bacteria > Bacillota > Clostridia > Christensenellales > UBA1242 > Caccovivens. Next base: position 64,910 of record CAPERS010000006.1, read on the forward strand.
CATTTGTTTTTCAATCAACTCAGTCAAAAAGCCTGTTTGAGAAGTTTCTGAAAAATATGTTAATTCTTTGATAGGGAAGAATTTATAATAACCATAAGTTTGAGCGCCACTGTCTTTGTTTTGCCAAGAGAAGATAAGTGGCTGATTTGTCAATGGGGTTGAAAGGGCGGTGTTTGCAATGTCATATCTGGTTGAACTTTCAGCGCTGACATTTCTGGCTGAAATTTTTCCAATTTCAGTTGTGTCAATTGTGAAAGTTCGAACGTTTGGCTCATTTGAAGAGGCAGAATAAATTTCGATTGTCACATGTGAGTTTTTGTATCTGCCCGCATTTGAGATATAAACTTTTCTTGTGCCGTCTATGTTCTCAATGCGTATATCATTTCTTTCGCTTGCTGGCAAATTGTTGATGTTTGTTTTTTCAAGCAAAATTTGACCTTGAGCGTTTGTTTGACGAATTGTCAAGTTGATTGTCACATTCGCATCAAATGCAGAAACTGAAGAAAGGTCAGTGATAACAACCGACTTGTTTGTGAAGTCTTTTGCGTAAACATCTTTGCCATTTTCGCCTTCATCTGTTTTAACGTTGACAGCAGGCGTGGTGTTTTCAATTGTGAAATATAAAACTTGAAGGTTATAGAAAGTTGATTGTCCTGAGCCAGAACCTGAAACAAGGTTTTCAAATTGATATTGCAAAATATACAAATAAGTTCCTGTGCTGTTTTGGTTAAATCCGTTGAATTTGCTTAAGTGTTCAAGTTTGATTTCGCCGTTAACTTTGGTCACTTGCAAAATTGCACTGCGTTCATTGTCAACCTTTGCAAGATTTAAAAATTTAATCGGTGGTTGATTGGTCTTAACTGGAGTGAGGCTATTTATTTGAGTTTTAATGTTTTCAACAAAATTATCGCTATTACTTTCAATTTCAACTTTTTTTAATTCAGACCAATAGCTATTTTGCGGAGTTGTGTTAATTGGCTTTATTAACTTTCTTGTGATGTCTGCGCTTTCGTCAATTGTGTAGCCAGATTCATTTGAACCTTCAAAACTTTTGAATTCAGAAATTTTGTTTGTTCCTGTCACAAGGTCAGGGTTGTTATAATCGGTGTGGAAGGTTTGAAATCCATAAATGAACAAACGCTGATTTTGTGATTTAAACTTTGTGGTGTTGTCACCTTTGAGGTTGTTGAGTGGAAGGTAATATTGTTTTTTTGATGAAACGACATTTCCTGCTTCATCTTTGACTTCAGGAACAGTGTAAAGGAAAGAATATTCAATTTCATAAGTTCCGAGGTCGTTGAAGTAAAGTATAACTTCGTCACCAGAAATATATTTAAATTTGAAAATATTATCATTTTCAATAACATTGCCTTGACTGTCTTGCAAGATGATTTGGTCGTTGTCGTCAACATAAACGGTTGCAACATTTGTGATGTTGTCGATGTCGCTGTAACTTACAGTAAGTTGGAATTTGTTTTTGTTGTATGAAAATTTTGGGATGTCATCTGTGTAGTTGTAAAAGTAATATTGCGAATAAAGATTGTTTGCCACGTTTGCAGTTCTAACATGTTCGGTCTTGATGGTTGGAATTTTTGTTAAAGAGTCAAAGTATACATTTGAATTGAAGATATAGAATGAATAGTAAAGTTTTTCAGGAGTTGATGTATAACTGAATCCGTCATTTGTTGTGCGGTGAACCATTGGTTCAATAACAAGAGTGTAAAGCCCTTCCTCTTTCAATGTGACTTTGTGTGAGTCGGTTGCGGTTGGGCTCTTACTGAATCCAAAATCAGAGCCAAGACCAAAAGAAATGTTAAATCCTTGTGGAGTTGAACGGATGTCTTGTTCGATTGCGAAAGAATTTTCGTGCGATTTTGCAAAGTTATCAATAGGTGCTTTTGCCAAAAGGTTGGTAAGCCCAGTTGTTTGCATTGCCTCATCTCTAGAAACGTTATAGTAAAGTGACACGTTGTTCAGATATGTAAAATAAAAGTATTCCTTTTCTTTCCCTGCTTCAACATTGTTCTTGTTTGGAATGTAAGCATAGTTTGTTCTCTCTGCCGTGTTTTTTGAGCCGTCGTTATTTATAATTTCAACTTCTCTTGTGATTGTGTCATTTCCAATTGAAAGATTGAAAGTTGAAGAAAAGTTCTCAACAAGAAAAAGGTTTTCATTGCCACTGTCGCCGAACTTTTCGATAGAGTTGTTTGAGCCATTAAGTTCAGGCGTTGCCCAATATTCTGGCATTTCGTTATGGATTATCGAATTGATTTCAGCATCGGCGACATTAGCGAAATTTGACTTTTCAACTGATAAAAGCATGGATGAGCCAACTGCTCCCATGATTAAAAAAGAAAATGCGACTGAGCCAATAACTTTCTTCAACTTTTTCATAATGACCTCTCTTTTAAAATGTCAATTTAATTTTATCATAAATTGGTCGAAATTCAAAATATTTTGGCAAAATATATATAATAAATATATATTATATAATATAAACATAAAAATTGATTTTACTCTTATTAGAAAAACTTTTTTAAATAAAAATTTATTAAAATATTTAGAAAAAAGTAAATTAAAATGCAAATAAATTTTGAAATAGATTTTTATGAAATTATTTTTATTTTTCACAAAAAGTCATAATAAAGCGGTAAAATTGGCTAAAAAATGTAA
>CAPERS010000007.1 GCA_948607205.1 uncultured Eubacteriales bacterium
TAATTTAACTATGGCAATTTCTTTTTATGAAAAACGTGACATGCAAAACCGATTAAAAACTGGCAAATATATTGAAAACCTGCCTGAGTTTTGTTATGATTTTTTGGTTGGAATTGAAAATAACACATCTTCACTCACCCGCTATAACTATGCTATGGACTTGTCAGTCTTTTTTGACTATCTTGGAAATTATGTTTTCAAAAAAGACAAAGCAAGCATCACACTGGATGACCTTGAAGACTTAAGGTCAAGAAACATAGAGCAATATTTATCTTATCTCTCTTTCTATGACAAGGACGGCAAAGCAAACAAAAATGGAGAGCGTGGAAAGGCAAGAAAGTTGGCATCTATTCGCTCACTATTCAAATATCTCTTCAATCATGATATGATTTCTGCAAATATAGCAAGCAAAATTGAAACACCAAAACTTCACAACAAGGAAATAATTAGACTCGACCCAACAGAAATTGAAAAAATGCTGGGCGCTGTTGAAAATCCAACAACTTTCACCGCAAGGCAGGCAAGTTACAACAAAAACACCTTTGAACGTGATAACGCCATCATCACCCTATTTTTAGGCACAGGAATTCGTATTTCCGAACTTGTTGGACTTAACACGAGCAGTTTCGATTTCTCGCAAAATGCTTTTATTGTCACACGCAAAGGTGGCAATCAAAGCACTTTATACTTTTCAAACGAGGTTGCAATGGCGCTTAAGACATGGCTTGAAAAACGTTCAACTTTGGAACTTGATACAAACGAGCAAGCGATGTTTATTTCCTTGCAAAATAAACGTATTTCTGTTCGTGCGGTTGAAAATTTGGTTAAGAAATTTGCAAAAGAGGCTTCACCGCTTAAAAAAATTTCACCACATAAACTGCGTAGCACCTTTGGCACAAATCTCTATCGCGAAACCAAAGACATTTACATCGTTGCTGATGTTCTCGGCCACAAAGATGTCAATACAACAAAAAGACACTACGCTGCTATCAGCGAAGATATGCGAAAAAGCGTTGCTGACAAAATCACTTTAAGAAAGGATTAACTCGCCATAATCTTATAAAAAACTTAGAAACCAGATTTAAAGTTATACAACTTCTTAAATATTTGAGAGAAAAAATTTTGAATTTTATTTATTTTTAATGAATAATATCTCCCTGCCTGCACACAATAATAGCGTGAAGGAGATATGCTTCACATGAAAAGAAAGAAGTCATCTGTTATTAAAGACGACTTCTTTTTTTATGCATTAGGAATCTTTACGCATGATACACACTTCTAAATAAAATTTAAAAAATTATTCAAACTCGCACCTTTGAAAAAAATAAAAGTTTTTAAAAGAGTTGTTATAAAAAAATTAAGACACCACAAAGAAGAAAATAAAAAAAGGTATTCCAATTTTTGCAAGAATATGCTATAATTTTTACATGATAAAAGATTTGTGTTTTGAAATTATACAGAAGTGCCCTAATAATTGTATATTTTGTTCTTCTAACAGCAATTATCAAAAAGATAACATAATTGATTTTGCCACCATTAAGAGAACAATAGACTTTTTTGTTAAAAATGGAGGGATAAAAGAAATTTCATTGTCTGGTGGAGAGCCTTTACTTCATCCAAACATATTTGAAATAATTGAGTATTGCCACAACTATGGAATTTTTACAACAGTCTATACCAGTGGAATAGTCAGGAATACATCTAATGCTTTATCAGCAAATCCACACTTTGAAAAAATTTTAAACCAATATAACAAAAGGATTTTTTCTGAAATTTCAATTGAAACATTTTCAAAATTAAATCAAGCAGGACTAAATAAAGTTGTTTTTGATATGCAAGCGTCAGAAGTTGATGAATACAACGCCCTTATGGGAACTAAAAACAATTTTACAAGTTTACTCAAATCTATGCTTAACGCTTCAAAATTTAATTTTGCAACTTCTATTCATTTTATACCAAACAAAGTAAATTGCCATCAATTTAAAGATGTTTTTGAGTTGGCAGAAATTGCGGGAATAGACGAAGTCAGAGTCTTGAAATTTGTGCCACAAGGAAGAGGAAAAGAGAATAAAGAAGACCTACAATTAACAAACGATGAATTGTCAGAATTTTTGAAAAGTTGCTCTGCAATTAAATCTGATACCACAAAACTCAAAATAGGCATTCCCCTTCAAAATCAAAACAATCATAAATGCACAGCAGGTTTTGATAAAATTGATATTAGATATGATGGACAAATACTCCCTTGTCCTGCATTTAAGGATACCGATATAAATTTATTAAAAAGAAAAGGTTTCAATGATATCAATATATACAGAAATCTCGACGAATTCAAATTCATTGAAAACGCATCAAGAGTAACACCTTTATGTGAGCAAATATATAAAGAACTATAAAATTGCAAGGAAGCGTGTTTTAATAAAACACAACCCAACCGCAAAACATTGCGTGTTGGGTTAAAAAAGCCACCACACTTGACCAATTTTTTTTGGTCAGTTGTGGTGGCTTTTTGCTTCCTTGCCCAGACGAACATTTCCAAATATCATACCTTTTTATTATTTAAAATAAGGACTGCAATCTCAGCCCTTATCTTAATTCATCTTTTAAAATATTTTCATACACCTTCCTCAAGCATCCAGTCGCTATAAACGCCATAACCTTTGGTTGCATCTGACAAGAACACATGTGTCACTGCACCAATAATCTTTCCGTCTTGAATAATTGGCGAACCGCTCATGCCTTGAACAATACCGCCAGTGAGTTCAATGAGTCTTTTATCTTTCACCCTAAACACCATGCTCTTGTCAGCTTGTTTGGCTTGATATGAGGCTTTTATAATCTCAATTTCATATTCCTCACGAATTCCGCTCACACTTGACACAATCTTTGCCTTACCTGGTCTGACAGAAAGTCTTCCGCCCACCTTTGCTGTTAAGTTACTGTCAACAAGTCCGTCAAGCTCATCAAGTTTTCCACTTATTCCAAACTTACAATTTTTATCTATCGTGCCCTTCGCGTCATTTTGCATAAAAAGACCTTTAAGTTCACCAGGCGCATTCTTCTTGCCTTTATTTATTCCTATCAGCGAACAATCGAAAACCTTACCTTTGCTAACAGGAATAATATTCTCACTATGCCCATCAGTTATTGCATGACCAAGCGCGCAGTAATGGTGCGTGTTTTTGTTAACAAATGTGAGCGTTCCAATTCCAGACATATCATCTCTCGCCCAAAGCCCAAGTTTATATTTCCCTTCCTTATTTTTCACCAACTTAACTTCGACAGATTTGAGATTGTTGTTTCTTAAATACTCAATTTTCACAACCCCATTTTCGCTTCCAGACAATATATCTTCAACTTGATCAACGTTGCTTATTTCTTGGCCATTTATGCGTTTAAGAATATCACCTGCTTTAAAATAATCATTCTTAACCATTTCAACTTTACCATTTTCAGACTCATATGAAGTGTCACTTATAACAATCGCACCTTCCGATTGAACTGTAAGCCCTATCGGAACACCGCCAATGTAAACTTCCTCTTCTGGAAGCATAGTCACACTAACTTTTCGAATAGGAATAAAACCAAAAAGTTTAAAAACAATCCTTCCTGATTTATCCTTATTTGTTCCCACATTTGTTTCATCCTCTTCAAGACAAGTTTTGATAAATCCACCAAAAGAGGCATTCTCGTTCACCTTATCAACATCACCAAAACTAGCCATAAATCCGTCAGGCAAAGAGTAAATCTGCTTAAAATCCACATTAGAAATAAAGGTCATTGAAAAAATCACAAAAACCATAACAAACAATGCTAATCTATCACGCTTCGTCATTTATTCCTCCTAAAAAAAAGACTAACCCATCTAATGAGTTAGTCTACTCTGTTTTTTAAATTTTATGAGTGAAATTGTCAACCTAACTTGGTTTTATTTCCCAATCTTCGCCCTCATTTCACGTGCATGCGACAAAGCAAGCTCTGAAACCTCATCACCACCAGTCATTCGAGCTATCTGATAAACTATCTCGCTCTCGTCCAAAGTTTTAACCTGTGTGTAAGTGCTTTTTTCGTCCTCCTTCTTTGAAACAAAGTGGAAGCAATCGCCATAGCACGCCACTTGTGGCAAGTGAGTTATGCAGATAACCTGAGCAAAACTTGTGAGCGCATTGATTTTCGCCCCAACTATATTTCCGGTTTCGCCACTTATTCCACTGTCAATTTCATCAAATATAAGCGTTCTTGCACTGCCGATTTCGGCAAAGATATTCTTCATCGCCAACATAAACCTGCTCATCTCACCGCCTGACGCCGTTTTTGAGAGGGCTTTGACTTCTTGACCTTTGTTTGCAGAGAAAACAAATTCAACATCATCCATTCCGTTCGAAGAAATTTCTTTATCCGCAAAGTTGACCTTGAATATTGTCGACTTCATGCCAAGTTGCCTCAGTTCACAGACTATCTTTTCTTCAATCTTGCCAGCAATATTCTTACGCAATTGGCTAAGTTTTTGAGCATAATTTTCAAGCATCGCGCCAACACTTTTGATTTCGCTTTCATATTTTTCAATAAGTCCGTCAGCGTCGCAAAGATTGTCAAACTTGGCTTTAGCGTCATTGTAAAACTCTAAGCACTTCTCAACCGAGCCACCATACTTTTTGGTCAATAGTTTTATAAGGTCATATCGTCTGTCAAGCCTGTCAAATTCACGTTCGTCAAAGGAAAGGTTTTCTTGAACGCCTTTAAGCGTGTCAACAATGTCATCAAGTTCATACCTTGCGCTTGTCAATCTATCTTTGCAAGACTCAATCTCGTTTGAAAAAGAGATTAATCCGCCAAGCACCGACTCGCTCTCCTGAAGAGAACTGAGCGTTGATGACGAACTATCTTTTAATAGTTGCAAAACTGAGGTTAAGCCTTCATATATCTTTTCAGCGTTAGAAATCAGATGAATTCTTTCTTTTATCTCTTCGTCTTCTCCCACTTGAAGTTCAGCATTTTCAATCTCTTCAATTTGATACTCGAGAAGTGCCTTTGTGCGTTCACGTTCGAACTTATCACCGCCAAGTTCGTTAAGTTTTCTTTTTAAGTCGTTAAGTTTTGAAAATTCGGCACTGACTAAGTTTTTAAGTTCATCGACTTCATCTCCACCAAATTTATCAAGCATATATAAATGATTTTTGCTATTAAGGAGCGCAGTGCCCTCATGCTGAGAGTAACTGTCCACAAGCAAAGCGCCAAGCCTCTTGACAAGAGCAACAGTCATAGGCATTCCATTCACACGCAATGAACCTTTGCCGTCAACGCTGAGTTGACGAGAAATCAAAATCTCTTCACATTCATCAACGCCAATTTCTTGCAAAAACTCATTCACCGCAGAACTAGTATTTGAGAAAAGCGCATCAACTCGCATAGCACTTTCTCCACTTCTTAAAAGACTTTTGTCAGCCTTGCCACCAAGAACAAAATCAAGCGAGTCAAAAATAATACTTTTGCCCGCACCGGTTTCACCAATCAGAACATTAAAGCCCTCAGAAAAGTCAATAGAAAGGTCTTTTATAAGGGCTACATTTTTTATAGTTAAAGTTTTAAGCATAACATTTCCACTCCCTTATTTTAACAAATCAGAAAGCGTCAAAACGCTTGAAGAAGCAACAGTCGTTGTTGGGAAGATAAGCATAACAGTGTCATCACCACAAACTGCACCCATAAGGTCAGTAAGGTTGAGTTTATCAACAAAACTGCAAACGCCAGCACCCATACCTTTGACAGTTCTAAGCACGACAAGGTTGAGGGCAGACTTAACTGAAATGACCGCCTCTCTGAAAATGACTATGTATTTATTGGAAATCGCTTGCTCCTCAGAGCCAACAAAAGTGTATTTATATTTGCCTGAACTTGACAAAATTTTGGTCAAGCCAAGCTCTTTGATATCCCTTGAAATAGTTGCTTGGGTGATATCAAAATCTGCATTTTTTAACTCTCTTGCCAGTTCGTCTTGGGTTTCAATCTCTTTGGTTGAGATAATTTCCAAGATTTTGGACTGTCTTGCACTCCTTGCCATTTATCCTCTCCTTAACGGCTATTCTCCTTTATTTTAAAGGGTTGTAGCGATTTTGCATAATTATAAATTTATGTTTATTCACGCCGTTTTGATTATTATACAACATTTTTTATATTTATGCAAGCACTTTTTGTATATTTATTCATGAATTTTTTATATAAATTTAACTTTATGCATTTTTACAAATTTCATTTTTATAATTATAACCTTTTATACATTTTATTCAAAATATAATTTCTCTCATTTTGACTTGACAAAATCCTCCCATCCAAATATAATAAAATCATTAAGATTTCTTAAAAAAGTAAATGAGGAAAAAATGACAATAATTTTAACAAGTTTATTAAAGTCGCGCATCAAAGATGAAGAAGGCAATCACATCCCCATTCCAATCGAGGACACAAACGGAATGTTAACCAACATTAAGAATAGCCTTAAAAAGACCACCCGCTTTGTTTCAGTTGCAAACAACCCTATCTCTTTCGAAGAGAACGATGAACGCGCAAGACAACTTTTTGAGAGCATAACTTTAACTTTTGGCAAAGATAAATTTCAAGAGAAAATTTTGCTTGATAACAGAAATATGGATAAAGCTGAATCAATTTTAAAAGACGCTGATTTTATATTTTTGCAAGGCGGAAAATGTTTACAGCAAATGGAGTTTTTCAGATCTATAAATCTTAAAGCTATTCTTTCAAACTTCGATGGAGTTGTTGTTGGCGGTTCGGCAGGCGCAATGAATTTGTGTGATACCATAGCAAACTTTCCAGAAGAACTCGTTGACCTTGATGAGCCACGCTGGTTTCAAGGCTTAGGATTTTATGACCAAATAATCATCCCTCATTTTGACGGCGAAACACTCACCTATCAAATTCCATGTGACGAAGTTGATGTAATAAATGATTATATCCTTCCAATGTCTGACGGCAAAAAATTCTTAGGCTTAACCAATGAAAGTTATATCATGATAGACAACCATAACAACGTGAAATTTTATGGAGATATCTATATTATTTCAGACGGCAAAGTTGACAAATACCAACCAGAAATTTCAAGATAAAAAATTTCATCTCATAGCTTTAACCTACAAAAAAAACATACCTAACTTTTGGTATGCTTTTTTAATATTTTACTTTATATATATTATTTCTTCTGTTGCTAACGCTTCCTTGACAAGCGCATCAATATCAAGACCGCGTTCTTCTTTCTCTGCCTTTTCAATTGTTGGCTTAATAACAGGATTTTTTGGCAAGAACACAGTGCAACAGTCTTCGTATGGCAAAATGGAAGTTTCATAAGTATCAATCTTGTTGGCGATTGCCATAATTTCTTCCTTATCCATGGCAATGCAAGGTCTAAAAACAGGAAGAGAGTTTATAACACTGCCCGTCACAGTCATGCTTTGCATAGTCTGGCTAGCAACTTGACCTAAACTTTCGCCCGTCACGATTGCGCCAAGCCCATTTTGCTCACAAAGTTTTTCAGCAATTCGCATCATAATTCGTCTCATGATTGTTATCATAAACTCAGGCTTGCAGTGAACATGAATTGACTCCTGAATTTTAGTGAAAGACACCACATGCAACTTTATCTGTCCAACATAACCAGACAGAATTTTGGCAAGCGAAAGCACTTTCTCTTTCGCTCTTTCTGAGGTGTATGGATAACTATGAAAATGCACAGCCTCCATTGTCATGCCTCTTTTTGCCATTAAATAACATGCAACAGGGCTGTCAATCCCGCCCGACAAAAGAAGCAAGCCTTTCCCTGCTGTTTTAAGTGGCAACCCGCCTTGACCTTTTATAGAAGAAGTATAAACATAAGCTTTGCCGTTCACTCTTATATCAACATTGATTTCAACATCATAATCATAAAGGTCAACGCGCGAAGAAGGATATTTTTTCAGCATAACACCACCCAAAGAGGCTGCAAAATCCATTGATTTAATTGGAAAATTTTTGTCAGCGCGTTTAACAATCACTTTGAAGGATTTGCCGTCAAGGTCAATTTTCTCAACTTCGCTTTGTATAATTTCTGGCGTCGCATCAACTTCTTCAGCCCTTGAAAAACTATGCAGTCCAAAAACCCTGCCAAGTTTTGCGACAATATCATCTTCGCGTTCAACTTTATAATTGGAAATCACATATCTGCCAAAGGTTTTTGAAAATTTATATTCTTCGCCTGCCAGCATTTCTTTTATATTGTTTATAAGTTGCGCCTCAAAAAGATTTCGATTGTTGCCTTTTAAATATAATTCACCAAACCTTAGTAACAAAACTTTCATTTAACTTTCTCCCAAACTTCTTTGTATCTCTTCGCAATTATGTCTGCAGATTCTTCAACCTCAGTTTCACTCAAATAAGCATTAAACGAAACCCTGAGCGCAGACTTTATTTTTGCTTTATCGTAACCCATATTTTCAAGCACGCGATTTCCTGACTTTTTCGCCGAGCAAGCACTACCCATACCGACAACGACGTCATTTTCAAGAGCGCGCATAAGCGTTTCACCATTAACACCTTCAAACGACAGCGAAACAATATATGGGCTATAATTTTCAACAGTTTCGCTTTCATTTTCAGATTTATTTTCATTTAAAATTGTGACACCTTCAATCTTGTTCATTCTTTCAACAAAAATTTTATTAAGTTTGGTCACTTTTTGATAATTTGCATTCACATCTATCATATTAAACGCGCAAGCCATAGCCATAATTCCAGCCACATTTTCTGTGCCTGAGCGCAGTCCAAACTCTTGACCACCGCCAAATACTATATTTTTAAGCGATTGTTTATTTCGAACATACAAAGCACCCACGCCTTTTGGCCCATGGAATTTATGCGCAGAAATTGTGTATAAATCAACGCCAATTTCATCAAGCGAAAAATTTATTTTGCAAAATGCCTGCACACCATCAACATGCAAAAGCGCTTTCGGACAAATTTTATCTCGCAATTTACCGACCTTTTTTATGTCATTTATCGCACCAGTTTCATTGCTGACATGCATAAGAGAAATAAGTCTTGTTTTTGGCGTCAAAAGTTTTTCAAGTTCAAGATAATCCACCTGTCCGTTTTTAGATAAAGGCGCAAATTTGACAACGCAATCTGAATTTGCCTCAATATCTTTTGCGACGTTATATACACTTGGATGTTCACCAACAGAAAAAATATGTTCCCAACCTTTGCGCAAACTGCCACGAACAGCAAGATTGTTGCTTTCAGTTGCACCGCCTGTGAAAATTATATCACCTTTCTTAGCGCCTAGTTTAGACAACAGCCCCAACCTCACTTCTTCAAGTTTTTTAGATATGTTAACGCCATGAATATAGTTTGTTGAAGGATTGAAAAAAGAATCACAAGCATATTTTTTATATTCGCTTATGCATTCTTCAAACATTTTTGTTGTCGCACCATTATCCAAATAAATCATCTTTTACCTTCATTATTTTGCATACAACCACAACATATTGTGCGTAGTCTATGCATTATAGCCACAATTATCTCAAATTTGCACCAAATCTAAACGCAAGTGATTTTAAGGCTTTGTTAATAACCTTGGAAACTTCCTCATCTGTTAAAGTTTTGCTTTCATCAGAAAGTTTGATATTGAAAGCCATACTCTTTTTGCCCTCACCCAAGTTTGAACTTCTGTATATATCAAAGAGTTTCACACCAAACAAGAGTTTACCGCAAGCAGATTTTATCGCTTCAATAAGTTCTTCAGTTGAAACCTTTTCATCAACCACAACTGCAAGGTCACGTTCAACAACTGGATATTTTGGAACAGCCTTAACAACAAATCTTTTTTCTGGCATCGTTGCAAGGAAATCGCTGTTAATTTCTCCATAGATTGTTTTTGAACTTATATCAAAATTCTTCGCAACCGTTGGATGAACTTGACCGAAATGTCCAACAACCTTTTCGCCACAAACAATATCAGCCGAAATTCCAGGATGGAGATATGACTGAGTTGATGGCACAAGTTTAAAGTCAACTGACGCAAGCGCCAATAAGTTTTCAACCACTCCTTTCATATGGAAGAAATCAAAACCATTCTCACTTACAACAAAGGCTATAAAATTCTCTTCAATAGGAAGTTCTTTGATAGGAAGTTCTTTTGGAATATATGTTCTTCCGCATTCAAACAGTCTTGCCTCTTTATTTCCAACACTGTTGTTATATGACAAACAATTGAAAAGCGAATACGCCATTGCTGTGCGAAGGCAAGAAATCTCTTCACTGATAGGATTTATTATCTTGACCATCTTTGTTCTTTCATCTTTTATAAGAAGTTTTTCACAGATATTTGATGGACAAAGCGAATAATTGACAGTTTCAAAAAATCCATAGTCGACAAGCATATTTCTAAGTTTTCTTTCGATAGCCATTCTTTTGTTGACCTGACCTTCTGTCACTGATGCACTTTCAAAAAGCGCTTTTTCAATATTATCATAGCAATCATAGCCATAAATTCTTATAACCTCTTCTGCAAGGTCATTATTATTTGCAATATCTTCTCTGTAAGGCGGAACTTCACACTCAATTCGGTCGCCATTGATGACCGTTTTAATTCCAAGATTGTTCAGAATATTTTTGATAGTTTCGCTCTTGATTTCAATTCCAAGAATTTTGTTTATTGCACTAACCGAACCGCGAACAAGCCTAGCCTCATTTTTCTCGCTGGCGATATCAATGATACCACGCGCAACCTTGCCACAACCAAGTTTATCAACAAGATGAAGTGCGCGCAAAAGTCCAATTTCAGCATTTGCAACATTGACGCCTTTTGAATAACGTTGAGCCGAATCAGTCATAACACCAAAGCGTCTGCTTGTGAGCCTGATACATTTAAGGTCAAAGTTTGCACCTTCGAAAATGACTGTTTTTGTTTCATCGTTAATACAAGAATTTGTTCCACCAATTACACCAGCAATAACCATAGGTTTTTCTTGGTCGGCAATAACCATTGTTTCTTTATCAAGTTCATAAGTGTTATGATTGAGCGCCTCGATTTTTTCACCTGCTTTCGCTTGGCGAACAACAATTTTGTTGCCACCAATAAGTGTTTGATCAAATGCATGAAGTGGCTGACCGATTTCGACAAGAACATAGTTTGTTATGTCAACAATAGTGTTTATTGGTTTAATCCCAACGGCGTTAAGCCTTGCCCTCATCCAAAGTGGAGAGCGTGAAAGTTTAACATCAGTGACTGCACCTGCCATATAGCGCTTACAGTTTTTTGTTTCCACCTCAACATTAACATAATTGCGAACAGTGTCCTTTGAATAGATATCAATAGGATAACTGAGGTTGATTTTGCGCATAGGAATGCCAAAAATCGCGCTCACTTCGCGAGCGATTCCCACAATACTGAGGCAATCGGCACGATTTGGAGTCACTCCAATATCAAAAATCACATCATCAAGTTCAAGCGCCTTTTCAATCGGAGTCCCCGCTTTCATTTCATCAGGAAGAATGAGAATTCCGTTTATTCCTGCGCCTTCAAAATAGTTTTCATCAATTCCAATTTCTTCACCAGAGCAAAACATACCGAAAGAATCAACTCCACGGAATTTTGATGGCTGAATTTTAACGCCGTTGACAAGGTCCGCACCCGGCAAAGACACAGGAACAGTCGCGCCTTCAAACACATTGGTTGCAGATGTGACGATTTGAGTTAATTTTTCACCAATATCAACTTGGCAAACCACAAGTTTATCAGCCTGAGGATGTTTTTCAATTTTAACAATCTTGCCAACAACCACATCATGCAAATGTTCATTTTGATAGATTATTTCCTCAACTTCCATACCTGCACTTGTCAGGCGTTTAGCCACTTCTTCTGGCTTTTCATGAATGTCGACAAAATCTTTAATCCATTTATAAGTTACCTTCATTTTTCATCTCCAAAATTTATTTTTTTTATTTTAATTGACTTAAAAATCTTATATCGTTTTTATACATTGTTCTAAGGTCAGGAATTGTGTTAAGCACCATTGACGTTCTTTCAATTCCCATACCGAAAGCAAAGCCTGTAAACTTTTTGCTGTCAATTCCTGCAATGTCAAGCACTTTTGGATTAACCACGCCAGCACCAAGAATTTCCAAAAAGCCAGTTCCCTTACATGTTTTACAACCATCGCCCTTGCAGTTAGGGCAAGAAACATCAACTTCAATACTTGGCTCTGTGAATGGGAAGAAAGAAGGTCTGAAACGAACCTTTGTCCCCTCGCCATAAAGCCTTTTCATCATTTCAGATAGCATAATTTTAAGGTCCGCCATAGACACGTTTTCGTCAATCACAAGACCTTCGCACTGATGGAAAACTGGTGAGTGAGTTGAGTCGCTGTCATTTCTGTAAGTTTTTCCCGGTGAAATAATTTTGAAAGGCGGTTTTCTTGTTTCCAGTTCACGAGATTGAACTGCTGAGGTTTGAGTTCTAAGCAATATGTTATCTGTTATATAGAACGAATCTTGCATATCTCTTGAAGGATGGTTTTTTGGAATATTCATCGCTTCAAAGTTATAATAATCAGTTTCAACCTCAGGGCCGTCAACAACAGTGAATCCCATGTCAACGCAAATGTCAATAAGTTTGTCGGTTATCATTGGAACGGCGTGAATTGCACCTTTTGAGATAAACTTGCTTGGCTCTGTGATGTCAATTTTCTCACTCGCAAGTGATTTCGCAAGTTCTTCTTCATCAAATCTATTTTCTTTCTCTTCAATTCGGCTTTCGATTTCACTTCTCACTTCGTTGACAAGCGCTCCAACCTTTGGTCTATCTTCTGGCGAAACGTCACGCATACCACGCAAAATTGCAGTAAGCTCACCTTGCTTACCGAGATACTTAACTTTGATTTCGTTGAGCGATTTCTTATCTGAAATGTTCTGAATTTCAACAAGTGCCTTTTCTTTGATTTCTTTTAATTTTTCAATCATATCTCTCTCCTATAAAAAACAAAAACTCTCCCTCACCGCTTAGGGCGAAAGAGAGTTCTTCGCGTTACCACCTAATTTCACCTAAATTTCATTTAGAAAATTGCAATTTTTAAGTTTTTTAAACTTTCTTTAAAAACTTCTGTTTTTAAATGTGCAAAACAAACAAAAATTTAAGCCTTCATTTCCTTTCACGCAGGTTCACGGCGCAAACTATTAAAGCGTTTTTATTTTCGCTCGTTCGCAAGCACAGCTAGAAAGTGAATTCAAATATAACCAATTTATCTTTTTCTCAGCAGTTAAAGACTCTCTGTGAAATTAAATTATATCCTACTTATCTTTCATTATCGCTTTTTAATGTCTAAATTATATATTAATAATAAATTATTGTCAACTAAATTTCCAGCCTTACATTAAATTTTGTTTGAATTTCAATTTTTTGTTTGCGCTATAAAGTTAAACATGATAAAATGTCTTTATGAAATTCTACACTTTTATCATTGAAAGGTCATACAACTCAATCTATTATTTCCTCAAAGACAAAGGCTTTTCAGAAAATTATATTTCAAACCTCAGGAAAACTTGGGGAAATTTTGTTGTGAATGGCGAAGTTGTCAACATAAGAAAACCACTTAACACAAACGACAAACTTGAAATAAACTCAAGCCCAAACACAAAAACAACTATTATGCATTGCATACTACCACTAGATATTGTATATGAAGACGAATACTACCTACTAATTAATAAACCAAGCGGAATTTCAACCATGCCAAATAGGTCACACTACTCAAACAATCTTGCAGGCGCAATTTGCAGTTATATGAAAGAAAAAGATGAAAATTTTGTGCTTCGAATTGCCAACCGTCTCGACAAAGAAACCTCTGGGATTGTCATTGTGGCAAAGGATAGCATTGCACTTAAATCTCTTAATGCGCAAAAAACATACTATGCCCTTTGCGAAGGTGTGATTGAAAGTGAGATTATTATTGACGAAAAAATTTTAACAATAAATGAGAATGGAATCAATCAAATAAAGCGCATAATTTCACCTCTTGGAAAAGATGCAAAAACTTTTATTAAGCCAATTAAAAATGATGGGATTCACACACTGCTTGAAATCAAACTTGAACATGGAAGGACGCATCAAATTCGAGTGCATTTGGCACACATAGGTCATGCACTAGTTGGCGATAGACTTTATGGACAGAAAAGTGACCTGATTTCGCGCACAGCCCTTCACTGCGGAAAAGTTAGATTTTATCATGAGTTTAAAAAAGAGTTGATTTCAGTTTCAACGCCTTTGCCTGACGACTTTTTTGTAAATTAAATATAACATTAAAAAAAGTTATATCTTTCTAGATATAACTTTTTCATTAGTTCAAACTATTCAAAACCTCTTCTGCATCACCTTCAATCAGAAATAAATCATCAACTCTTTTAAATTTTATTCTCTCATACCACGCATATGGCATATTATTTTCACCTAAATAAGTTGCACCACTCAATTTTGTCACGTCATATTTTTCTTTTGCAAGCAAAATTAAATTTTGCAAAAGTGATTTTGCAATTCCTTTCTTTCGATACTTTTTATCAACTGATATTTCCTCAATCATAAGCCAATTTCCGTCTGCCCAAGGCTTAATGAAGGAGTAAGTGAACCCGATCCCCCCCGTTTCATTTTTAGCAACTAAAAATAGGTCAGGATTTAAATTAAAGAAAAACTCACAAGTTTTTATGGCGCTTTCTTACGTCCAGCCTTCATTAAGCTCATTATTGTTATAAATATCCATTAAAAGTTTAGCGCAAAATTGCAAATCACTTCTTTCGGCTTGTGATATAACACAATTCATAGGTCCTCCATTAACTCAAAATATATTCTTCCGTTTTGAAGTTTTGTATGCCCTCTAATTGATTCCTATTATGTTTTACAGGTCTTATATCGCATCCCCTGTCAATATCTTTCTGAGAAAAAATTTTCTTAACCTGAGCAACTGATAATTCAGCTCCAAAAGTTGTAACAAAAATTTCATGACCGTTAAACTCTTGAATATCATTATTTAAAATTTCATTTTGTGCATGAATCAAAACTGAATAAGTTTCATTTTCCTGTTCTGACAATGACTGTTTTAGTTGCAAACTAGCAATTTTGGTATTAATTAAAATTCTTGATACCAAAACTTTTTCATCATCATTCATTTGTTGCAATTCTTCCCAGTTGTAATAATTTATTATATGTTTTTTTGCCTTATAACTAATCGCTTTGCTTGTCACATTTTCTCCTTTTCATATTCATTTACAGTTATATTCTTTAAATGGAACCGCATTTATCTTTACTCAGCAACCTCTAAGGTCATTTTTCCCAGCACAATCAATTTTGAAATCCATCATCCCTCCTAAAAGCCTTATTCAGCAACTTGTCCTTCTTTTTCGTCTTCATCGTCATTTGGGTTCATATAAAATATTCCGTTCTGAACATTTTCAATTTCTTCCTTAGTGAAATAACGACGAGCTTCTTTTGCCAACATTCCATAGCCAAACACAGTCTTTCCACTTGCTTTCTTCTCGTTAATTTTTGCAAGAGCTGTTGTAAGACAGTTACTGCTTTCCTCTTCACTGTCAGTAAGTTTGCGCCAAGAACAAGCAATCGTATTTAACGCTGAAATTCTTGCATAGATAAGTCTTTCACTTATACGCAATTCCGCATCGTCTTTTAACATCTTCAATTCTTCATAGCCAATATATGCTGCTTTCATAATTTCTCCTTTTTTTACAACAGGGAAATTATATCATTTAGCAAACTTTTTGTCAATTCAATTTTTAAACATTTTTATCAATTTTTCGTGTTTTTTCATCATTTTCAGATGAGAACTTTTTAGGCTTAGTCCAAGCATTAATAAGCCAGCCAGATGAAAAAGCGCATATCATGCCTAAGATTGCATAAAGCACAATCACGCCAAGCATAATTCCAGCATTTGCCCAAGTGTTTGGCGAAAGACCTACACCAAGTCCTGAGAAGACCAGCCCAACTCCCATAAAAATTCCGCTTATTGAGTTAAGCCACACCTTCTTGAAGTTGTCAAAATACATAATAATAAAATTGAAAACAATCACTCCGAGAAGGCTTGCAATGCTGATACCTATCACACTTGCACTGAATAACTGACCGAAATAGAACATCCCCACAGCAAAAAGGAAGCCTATTACAACACCGATAAGCGCTTTTGCCTTTTCCTTTAATGTGAATGGAGTTGTTATTGTCCACGAAATAAAAGCAACCCAAAGAAAACTGCTACCTGCAACAATATTTGGCGCAATCAGTGCGTCTACGCAAAATAAAATTCCAGCCAAGAAAGCAGTTATCAATGGCATTTTTGAAATTTCAAAAAACTTTTTCATCTTTTTCCTCCTATAATTTAATATGAGTTTTATATGACTTTTGCGAAACTAAAATTCTCTGTAACTTATTAACTGAACTCCCTCATAAACACCTAACGCAAACGCCTCTTTAAGAACGGCCAGTTCCTTATCTCTGTCAAGATAACTTGTCACTGTTTTTGTGTAGTCATCTATGTAGCCGGGATGCGTCACAATCTCAAAAATTTTATCGGTTGACTTATAGGCTTCAACAAAACTTTTCAGCGTTTCAATGTTCACATTCTCAATGGTGAAATTATGAAAGAGATAGTCAGGCGATTTTAAATCACTATCATTTTTATCTTTTCGAATGGGCAAATCAAACTTCTTACAAATATCATTAATTGCGCGCCTAATTTCAGAATTTTCTCGCAAATGGTGGTGAGTGTCAATGTGATCAACTTTGATTTGACCTCCGCTTTCTCTTGTAACAAATTCAAACTGCGCCATGATTTCATTGTAAGCATCTTGATAAGTCAGTTTTTCATTGTTTATTTGAGATTTGTTATAATAAAACACGCCATTCTCATCTGTTAGATTTTCATTCTTTAAAATTGGTTTGCCAACAGTCAAATTCACATGCAAGCCAATGCAGTTGATATTATTTTTGACCGCCTCTTCAAGCGCATATTTCGCGTATGGCATATTTGCCATTATCGAGGTGCTTGTTATCCCCCCCCCGATTATTCCGCTTATTATGCCGTCAGTGATACTTTTGCTTAGACCAAAATCGTCAGCGTTTATGATGAGTTTCAAAAGTTCCTCCTATTTATAGATTATATCATAAAATAATTTAATTTCAAAATAAAGTTTTTATATTTTAAAAACTTGACTATATGTTTTTTAAGAGTTATAATTTAAATATGAGAGTTATAATAAGAAAAGCGAAAATTGGTGATGAAGCACAAATTGTTGATATAAACATTAATGTATATGAAAGCACATACAAAAACTTTTTCGACCAATCCACTTTTGAAAAGAAACGCCTAAATCGTGACAAAAATATAGCATGGTGGAGAGAACACATTAACGAAAAAGATTGTTGCGCTTTTGTCGCAGAAGTCAACGGGAAATTGGTTGGATATATTGACATTTTCCAAGTGTCTAGAAACGAACAATTTAAAGACTATGGCGAAGTTGGTTCTATATACATTTTAGATGAATATCACAAACAAGGCATTGGAAGAAAACTTTTTGAAAAAGCATTTGAAAATATCAAAAACAAAAGATTTATGCTCAATGTTTTAAAAGGAAACCCTGCTATAAACTTTTATGAAAAAATGGGAGGAAAGATTATAGACGAAATAGATTTTGTGAAGAATGAAAAAGTTTTTAAGTTATATGTTGTGATATTTGAAAAATAACAATGTGGGTTCGTTTGCTATTGCAAACATGCAAAGAGTAAACTTTGCATAAAGTCTCACTTCTTACCTTAAAAACTTAGAATTTCCGCTTCGCACGAGAGTCCGACAAAATCGTTAGATTTTCGTCTGGTCGGAAACGAAAAAAACTGGCGCTTAGGTTGCAAACTTTTGTTTACAAAAGTTGAAAACAATTAGCCAGTTTTTTTGAGTGGTGCGGGCGGTGGGACTTGAACCCACACTCTTTCGAACACGCCCCTTAAACGTGCGCGTCTGCCATTCCGCCACGCCCGCATGTGATTTTTGTTAACCATAAAGTCAAAGCAAGGGATAAATTTTTATATCATTTTTAACATACTTTTATATGCTACTCGACTATTATATTAAATCTATACATATTTGTCAAGCAAAATTGACAATAAAATTGCAAAATTTTAATAATTTTCTATAAATTTTCAGACAATTAACTTTTGTTTAATTATTTTAAATAATTTTAAAATTCATATTGACAAATTCCCCCCCCGATATGTATAATTAACTTAAAGGAGAAAACATGCAATCAATTTTAAAAGAAAAAGAATTATTAAAAAATAAACAAGTAAAGTTGCCAAAGCAAAGTTTCTTAAGAAATATTCTTGACAACGGAACAAAAAAGCTTTTTGACCTTTATGGGAATTGGGATTCAGCTTGCTTTGATAGACCCAAAAGACACACAGTAAGTAATATGCCATGTCATCTTCGCAATAATGCATGGATGGCTCGCCTTATGCAGTTTGAACTTTTGAAGAATAAGAAATTCGTGCCATATTTGGCAGTTCTTAACTATGTTAAAAATTCAGACTATTTTGAAAAGCAACGCCATGAATATGAACTTCGAATTGTTAAAAAGCAAATTGAGTTTATGAACGAATGCAAAGACATTTATGGAAGGGCTTTCTATTTTCCAGACAAAGATATTTTTGGCAAGAAGAAAAAAGGCATAATAACACAAAGTTGGAAAGAATGGGACACAGTAAAGGAAATTTCAGAAGAACAATGGATAAAAGAAATTAATGACCCTAAAATAAGTGATGTAGATAAATTTAATAATTATAAATGTCGTCATTTTTTCGGCATAACGTATTTTTATAAAATAACACATCACACAACCAAAAAATCAGACCCCGTTCGCAACTGGAATTGGGAAGCACAAGAATGCTATCACCTGCATGGAATTAACATCAAAGACGCTGACCTCAACTTCAGAAATGTTGTTGTGAACATGCTCACAATGATAGGCATGGACGAAGAAGTTGTTAATGAAGGTCTTGAAAAATATTCAGACCTGTGGCGAGATAAATATATGGAAATCGCTTTTGATAAGGAAACAACTTTTAAAGTAAACGAAAATGAAGATATGATTTCTTTGGGCAAACTTCACAAAATGTGGAAAGATGTTAGACTTTTTGAATATTATCAAAATCATAAAGAATGGGTCGACAAATATGGAAAAGTAAGCGACGAAATGGTTATGCCAAAAGAAGAATATTTAACTATGAAAAAAATAGTGAATGAGCAAGCACAGTTGCGCAAAGATAACGAAAAAATCGAGAAAAAAAGTGATTTCTTTTCAGAACTTTTAACTGACTAAAATCAAAAAAAAGAGGTTAACATACCTCTTCTTTTTTATTTTGGACTATTTTTATTATTTCAGGTTCGCCATTTTCCAGTTCAATAAACTTGTCTGTGACTATGATTTTTTGAATATCTTTATTGCCCGGCATATCGAACATAAGTTTATTCATTTTGCTTTCAAGGATTGTTCGAAGTCCTCTTGCTCCAGTTTTGAGTTCCATTGATTTCTTTGCAATAGCCTTGACTGCGTCTTCAGAAAATTCAATTTCAATTCCATCCATTTTGAACATCAGTTTATATTGTTTCACAATTGAATTTTTTGGCTCGGTCAAAATGTGAACAAGCGCTTGTTCGTCGAGGTTATCAAGCCCTACCATGACTGGAAGACGTCCGACAAACTCTGGAATAAGACCGAATTTGATAAGGTCATCAGGCTGAATTTCTTTGAAAAATCCGCTTGTTTCCTTTTCTTCTTCACTTTTGATTTGAGCGTTAAAGCCAAGAGTTGTGTTTTCCTTTCTGCTTTCAACGATTTTATCAAGCCCAACAAATGCACCACCGCAAATGAAAAGAATGTTTGTTGTGTCAATTTGGAGCATTTCTTGATGAGGATGTTTTCTTCCGCCTTGTGGTGGAACGGAAGCAACTGTGCTTTCAATGATTTTGAGGAGTGCTTGTTGAACACCCTCGCCAGCCACATCCCTTGTGATTGAAACATTTTGAGTTTTTTTGGCAATCTTATCGATTTCGTCGATATAGATAATTCCGCGTTGTGCTTTTGCGATGTCATAGTCAGCATTTTGGATAAGTTTCAAAAGAATATTTTCAACGTCGTCTCCGACATAGCCAGCCTCTGTCAAAGTTGTCGCATCAGCAGTTGCGAAAGGAACTTTCAAAATTCTTGCTAGCGTTTTTGCAAGCAAAGTTTTTCCTGTTCCAGTTGGTCCAATCATGAGAATATTGCTTTTTTCAAGTTCAACATCGTCGTCATTTTTGGCAGTTCCAAAGTTATAGTTAAGACGTTTATAGTGATTATACACCGCAACGGCAAGAATTTTTTTTGCGTCATCTTGACCAATGATATATTCATCAAGTTTTGCCTTTATCTCTTGTGGAGTTGGAAGTTCAATATTTTCAAAACTTGAACTTTTGTCAACTTCGCTCATGATATCCTTGCAGATTGCCACACATTCGTCGCAAATATAACTATCACCGCTTGGACTGGCAATAAGTTTTTTTGCATCTTTCTGAGCCTTTCCGCAAAATGAGCATTTACATTCAATTCCGTCCACTTAAAAAGCCTCCTTAAATATTTATACTTTTATCTCTAAGAATTTTCCTTTGTGAAATAGATTATTTTTTCCTAGAAACGAATATATCGTCAATAACGCCGTATTCTTTTGCTTCTTGTGCGCTCATATAGTTGTCACGGTCAGTGTCTTTTTCGATTATTTCAATGCTTTTGCCAGTGTTTTCGCTGAGCATTCTGTTCAAATCCTTCTTGATTTTTTGGATATGATTTGCTTGGATTGCGATATCGCTTGCCTGACCTTGCGCACCGCCTAGTGGCTGATGAATCATGATTTCACTGTTTGGAAGAGCAAATCTTTTGCCCTTTGTTCCGCCTGCAAGAAGAAAAGCGCCCATTGACGCGGCACGACCAACGCAAATTGTTGAAACATCGCACTTGATATATTTCATTGTGTCATAAATTGCAAGGCCTGCTGAAACGCTTCCACCCGGACTATTGATATAGAGTGAAATATCCTTGCCCGGATTTTTGCCTTCAAGATAGATGAGTTGCGCAACAATAATGTTTGCACTCTCATCAGTCACCTCACCGTTCAAAAAGACGATTCTGTCTTCAAGCAGTCTTGAATAGATGTCATAAGACCTTTCAGACGCACCGTTTTGGTCAACGACCATAGGAATTAACATAATTAT
Organism: uncultured Eubacteriales bacterium; assembly: GCA_948607205.1. Taxonomy (GTDB): domain Bacteria; phylum Bacillota; class Clostridia; order Christensenellales; family UBA1242; genus Caccovivens. The sequence goes on from CAPERS010000007.1 coordinate 21,339, forward strand.
CCTCCCTAAAATAATTCTTTTTATGCTTTCTTGTTTTTATCTTTTATAAATGAAACAAGTTTATTCATAAGTGCTTGATTTTCAAAGTAGGCGATGTCATCTTGAGAAAGAGATGCTTTAATGTCATCAAGGTTAACTTTAAACTGTTGAGCATAAGCCTCGATTTCTTTGTTAAGTTCATCTTCACTGACCTCAAGTTTGTTTTCTTCAATAATTTTTTGAAGAACAAGACGAGTTTTAACGTTCTTTTCAGCGTCAGGCATTCTTTCAGCCTCGAACTCTTCTTCAGTCTTTCCGATATATTCGAGATAACCTTTGAGTGTCATGCCTTGGTGAGCAAGTCTATGTTCAAAGTCATGCAAGATATGGTGAACTTCGTGGTGAGTCATGCTGTGAGGAATTTCAACCTTGCTGTTTTCAACCACTTCTTCAATGAGTGCCATTTCATAATCTTTTTCTGCTTTTTCGTTTGCCCTCTTTTCAAGTGTATCCTTAACGCTTGCCTTATATTCATCAACGGTCTCAAATTCTGTTGTATCTGAGATAAATTTATCGTCAATTTTTGGCAAAATTTTTCTTTCAACTTTTTTGACAGTGATAGCAAAAACTGCTGGCTTGCCTGCAAGTTCTTCTGCTTGATAAGATGTTGGGAAAGTGACATTAATATCCTTACTTTCACCTTTTTTGAGCCCAACAATTTGCTCTTCAAAGCCTTCAATAAAAGTGTGAGAGCCAATTTCAAGGCGATAATCTTTTGCAGTGCCACCTTCAAATTTCACGCCATCAACTGAGCCTGAGAAGTCAATTGTTGCGAAGTCGCCATTTTTAACTTCCTCTTCGCTTTCTTCATAGCGAGCATGCGCTTCTTGGAATCTTTCCATTTCTGCTTTGATTGCTTTTTCGTCAACTTTTTCTGCTTTAACTTTTGCTTTAAGACCTGTCAAACTTCCAAGAGTCACTTCTGGCATAAGTGCAAAAGTGAGAGTTGCTTCAATCCCCTTATCAACTGTGAAAGAGTTCATTTCAACTCTTGGAGATTCAGCAGGCTTAACCTCAGCGTTTTCAAGCAAAAAGCGTGAATATTCGCCTGAAACAACTTCTTCAAAAGCGTCATCAAAGAAAACAGTGTCGCCATAAGTTTGTTCAATAACTCTTCTTGGCGCTTTTCCTTTGCGGAAACCTTGAACGTTATATTTGCCTTTTGTGTTTTGATAAGCACTTTCGACTGCCTTTTCCCATTCCTCTTTGGAAATAGTTACTTTAAGTTGTCCTTCATTTTGTTTCTTTTCGTATGTATACATGTTTTTCTCCTTTTTTCGACTTTATCATAATAACATATTCTGGCTTTTTATGCAAGCAAAAATAAATAATGTGCCAAATAATATTGACACATTCCCTTTCTTATTGTCGAATTAAAATCACTATTGTTGATATAATAATTGCAAGCGAAAATAAAATCTTTCCTATTTCAACTATTTTTTCCTTTCTTAAAGACTTTTTAAAGTTCTTTTTCAGGCTTTCCTGACCAAGTTCTGCATCTTCGCTTGTTAAATCTGAAGAGTTTATAAGAAGTATGATATGCTGTTGGTATCTGTCTTCAAATTTAATGTGATATTGAAGGACATATTCATAAATAAATTCGACTGACCAGTAAGCAGACAAACAAATAAGAAAAGAAAGTGAAATATAAACGCTTGCACTAAAAACATCTTTAAGTAGCGCAAAAAGCACAACTGCCAACACGAGTATTGTTGAGATAATCCACTTTCTTTTCATAATTTTATTTTCTTTTGTTTTATTTTTTATATTTAAATTTTTGAATTTGATTTAAACTTACACTCAAATAACAACCAAAATATAAAGCACGGCAATTGTTACAACAAAGATTATATAACAAACCAGCCAAGCGATATGTTTATGGCTTTTAACCCAATAAAAAGCAAGAATCATTGCAAGAATGTATGCAATCACTTCACCTATTGAGCGAAAAACTTTTTCAACATTAGTGTTACCTTTAAAACAAGCAGACAAAAGCAGTGCGATAGCGATGCAAGCGATTCCCACATATGCGCAGAAAGAAAGAATTTTGTTTGACACCAACGCTTTGCCTTTGTTTTTCGCATTTTTTGAAGAATCTTCAATCTTTTGAAGGTCTTTTTCTTCCATTTTCCCTCCCTATTTTTGACAAATTTGCCATGCAAGATCGACAGTCTTGTTTGAGTAACCCCATTCGTTGTCATACCAAGCCACAAGTTGAACAAAAGTTGGGCTTGACATGATTCCCGCCTTGACATCAAAGATGGAAGTTCTTGGGTCGCCGATAAAATCACTTGAAACAACATCATCTTCCGTCCAGCCGAGAATGCCATTAAGTTCCTCTTTTGACGCTTTCTTGATTGCCTTAACGATGTTTTCATAAGTGGTTGGCTTTGACAATTTGACAGTGAGGTCGACTGCTGAAACGTTAAGTGTTGGAACACGCATACTCTTTCCTGTCAGTTTGCCTTTAAGCATTGGAAGAACTTCTCCAACTGCTTTGGCCGCCCCTGTTGAAGATGGAATAATGTTGTATGAAGCCGCTCTTCCACCTCTCCAATCTTTTTTTGAAGGTCCATCAACAGTGAGTTGTGTGGCTGTGACCGAATGGACAGTCGTCATGATTCCTTCCTCAATTCCAAAGTTTTCATGAATGACTTTTGCAAGTGGAGCAAGGCAGTTTGTTGTGCATGAGGCATTTGAAACAACTTTTTCGCCTTTATATTCGTGGTTGTTCACACCCATAACAAACATAGGCATATTTTTGCCCGGTGCTGAAACAACAACCTTTTTTGCGCCACCATCAAGGTGCTTGACTGCATCTTCATATTTTGTGAATTTTCCTGTCGCTTCAATCACGACATCAACATTAGCGCTTGCCCAATTGATTGATTGAGGTTCTTTTTCAGCGAAGAAAACAATCGGTTTTTTATTGACATAAAGTTTGCCGTCTTTGACAGCTGTTGTTCCTTCGAACTTGCCGTGAATGGTGTCATGAGTGAAAAGATATTGACCATATTCAAGGTCAATAAAAGGGTCATTAACAGCGACAACGACCACATCGTCACGATTTGCACAAACTCTTAAAACAAGCCTGCCAATTCTTCCAAAACCATTTATTCCAATTTTAACTTTTTTCATTTTCATTCTCCTTCACAATTTCGATTGCAGTTTTATGGTTTTTCTGCCCTATCGTTAAACTGAATATTAACAACAATAAGCAAAAAAATGCAATTCCAAGACAGATAAAATCAAAACAAGCCAAAAATAATCCAGCGATTATTGAAATCTTCACAAAAAGCGCAAGGCAAGTTGTCAAAATCGCGCCAACGGCAAGCGGAAGAAAGATTGCAAGCATAAGCATGGCATTATATTTTTTATTCTGTTCAACCTTTGCTGGTGCGCCTTTGGCAGAAACTTTGTCTTGTGAGCAACCTTTCCAGCGGTCAACTCTTGTTGCAAAAGAAAAGTTTTCAGCGTTTGAGAGAACCTCTGCAATATCGTCATCAAAAGCAATCAAAGAATTGTCGCCTTGAAAAGTTTTCACTCCAAAAATAGCTTTTGTTATCAACTGCCAAAAATCTTTCAAATATTTGATAATGCGACCGCTCTTCTGATTTTCGCAATAAGTTATTTGCGCAGAAGAATTTTTGAGGTCATTAAATTCTTCAAACGAAATTGGACGTCTGCAAATGATAACCTTTCCGCTTGGAAGCAAGGTTTTCATGGCATTGAGAATTTCTTCTTTCTTGCTGTTTTTTTCATAAACGGTTATATCAACATTTGGGAAATTCAAGTTCAACTTTTCAGCCAAATTTTCAGTTATTCCAATAAAAATTTTGGCGTCACTGTTGAGAGCAATTTTGTTTATGCCAGCAAGATAACCTTCAACATTTTCTGTTATTGGAATTATGAGGTTTGTCATATTCCTCTTTCCTCCTATTCTCTATTTTAAAAATTTATAAAATTCAGCAATTAAAATTTTTTGATGCGTCTTGCGTGTCGTCCGCCTTCAAAGTCGGTGGTCAAGAAAGCCTTGATGATTTTGATTGCTTTGCGTGGTTTCATAAATCTGCCTGGCAAACACAGCACATTTGCATCGTTGTGCATACGTGAAAGTGTTGCATATTTGACTGATTCACAAACGCTGGCGCGAATTTTTGGATTGCGATTGGCAGCCATGCACATTCCAATTCCTGAGCCACAAATATATATACCAACATTTCTTGGGTCTTCTGCAACCTTGGCATTTCCTGCTTTGGCAAAATCAGGATAATCATCAAGTTGTTCACGGCTGTATGACCCAACATCGATTGCGATAATGTTTTCTTTATTTAAAAATTTTTTAACTTCCTCTTTGAGAAGATATCCTGCATGGTCGCTTGCTAAAATTATCATAATTCATTTCTCCAATTTAAAATTTTGTTTAAAAGAATGTCAATTCCCCTTTCAATCTCTCTTGCCGTTTGCCTATAGACTTCAAGGCTCTGCCCATAAGGGTCAGAGATTTCTCTGCCAATGAGCGACGAAAAGGAGATAACTTTTCCGCCCTTCAAATTTTCCTTCTGCGAATCGGTCATTGTGACATAGAGTGTGCCATTTTCCAGTTTTTTCACTGCCACACTTTTGCGATTTGAAGAAAGTGCACCCATTTCTTTGAGAACGATTTTTGCATTTTCTGTAATGTTATCGCCCTGCGCTCTCAACCCTTTTGAAGAAAAAGTGAATTGTTTTTCTTTTAATTGTTTTGCTTTTTTCTTGGCAATTCGCTCAGCCATGATTGACCGACAAGTGTTGCCAGTGCAAATGAAACAAATTTTAATCATCTGTCACTCCATGATTTAATATTAGCATAATATTAAAAAAAAACAAAGTAAAAACTTTATTTTTTAGATTTTTTACCTTGTTTTGCTTCATTTATATTCTTAATTTGATTTTTTTGCCATAATTTATCAAGATTATATTTTTCTCGCGCAATTGGAATAAAACTGTGAACAACAATTTCGTTCAGGTCAAAAATAATCCATTCTCCTTTATTGAAGCCTTCTGGCTGACAATCAATTCCTGCAAATTCAACAAAATCACTTGCAAGTTTTTTGTTTTCAAGAAAATTTGGGCTTGTTATAATTATCATTATCTTTGCCAATCGTTTTTCCTTAGATAAATCATAGACACGCACATCTTTGCATTTTTGTCCTTCAAAGAACTCGAGAATTGAATTTATTTTCTCTTCCATTTTGCCTCACTTTATATTATATATTAAAATATAACAAAATAAATGTCAAGCGATATTGTTGTCAAAGAAAAAATAATTATTTTCAAAAAAAGAAAAATTGATTTTAAAATTAACATAAGTTTATTTTTCAAAAATCTGGCAACAATTGTGATATGAAAAAATTCTTATTTGTTTTCCAAGTTGTCATAAAATTTTTGCTGATTTTTCTTGCTGTTTTTATTTGGGCAAGATATCTTATAAAAGAACTTTGGCTGTCAATTTTGGTCGCTCTTGCCATAACCTTTGTCATTGATTTTGCAACAAGGCTCATCTTCAAAAAAATCAATAAACATAAGGAAATGAAAATACAAGAAAAAGAGGAAGCCGAAGACATTTTTCTGTCAATTGCGACACAAGAAAAACCACTTGATTTTTTTCTGAAGTTGACAAAGACCAGACATGAAAATGCAGTTAAGAAAAAAAGTTATATTCTCATCGACCATGGCGAAGATGGAAAGGTCATTTTGTATCCATTTCTTTCTTTCGCGCCAATAAATGCCAACGACATTGCTCAGATTGTTAACGCAATTCAAAAAGAGAAATGCCAAAAACTTGTTATTGTTTGTGGGGAAATTGACAAAACTGCACCCTCTTTTGCCAAGAATTTTGATTTGAAAATAACACTGCTTGACAAGTTTTCCACTTACATGAATTTATATAAAGAATATCAAATGTTTCCTGAAAAAACACTGAAATACAAAAAAGAAAAATCGCTTGCCTTAAAGGAACTTATTGCCTTTTCTTTCAACAGAGCGCGCACGAAAGGATATCTTTTTTCAGCGCTCATTCTCCTATTTTCAAGTCTTATAATCAGGCCGAGCATATACTACTGCGTTGTCGCATCACTGCTTGTTGTGTTTGCAGTTATATCATACTCCAATCCGCGATACAACATAAAAACTTCAAGTGAAATTCTTTAAAGATATTTCCTATTGTTCACACAACAAAAAACAGCCTATTTTCAAGACTGTTTTTTTTGTTATTTTTAAGAGTTTTGTTGTTGAAAAATTATTCTTCTTTAAAATATTTTTTTCTAATATTTTTTTAAATTAAACAATCAACATATCGAAGTTTTTATTAATAAGAATTTGCAAAACATTCACCCTTTCTGAATGGATTCCTTCTCCAATAACTCCAGCAGGCGCTGGCAAATTGTCAATCTTATCAAAAGCGAAATAGTCTTTGAAAAGTTCTTCTTGATTTGTGTCTTCTTTAACGTAGATATACTTGATATCTTTGCCTATACGATTTCCTTTTTCATCAAGGAGAACAACATTTGCATAAGTTCCTTCAACAGTGCTTACATCTATTTCACCGCTATAAACAACGCCAACATTGATATCAATTTTGTTTGCGACCTGAATTTCAGCGATTATGACATTTTTTGTGAGTTTGGTGTTCTCGCTGACAGAGCCAACAAGACCTGCAACTTTGTTTTTTGAAGTTGTTTTAATTTTGCCTTTAACAACACTGCCTGTGATTTCACTTTCGCCAGTGATTTCTCCAGCAAAACCACCCAAATTTTCTTGACCAAAAATCTTCACACTTGCAAAAGATTTATCAATTGTGAAATTGTTTGCACTACCAATCAATCCACCAATTTTGTTTCCATAAGAAGAGATTTCAGCATCACTTTCGCTTGACAAAACAGTTCCTGAACTTGCTTTTCCGATAAGTCCGCCAAGGCACTCACCTGAAACAGACAACAATTGAATTTTTGATTTTGATTTCTCAATTTCGCCTGCAATTTGATTGCCTATAAATCCGCCAGCAATATTGTTTGCCACAATTTTGCCGTCAACTTTGCAATTAACAATTTTTCCGCCATTATTATATCCGCTTATTCCGCCAACATTTTCTTGACCGATTATATTGACATTCTTCAGAGCCAAATTTTCAATTCTGGCACTAACATTTTCAAACTTGCCAATTTTAGCAAAAAGTCCAACATTTGAATATTTCGCAAAAACATTCAAATTTGTTATCTCATTGTTTCTGCCGTTTAAGTAGCCAGCAAAGGCATTTTCTTGCGCTATTGGTGACCATTCGTGAGCAGACAAATCGATATTTCCAGTCAAAACAAAATATTTGCCAGCAAAGTTTTCGTTATTAACATTTGATATACCTGCAAGATATGCAAGGTTTTGTGCTGAAGCAATTTGATATGGATTTTTTTCACTTCCGTCACCGCTGAATTTCACAGCATAATATTGCCAGTTGTTTGGCACATTGTTGTTTGGAATTGGAAAATATGCCTCTGAAATTTTGAAATGTGCCCATGCGTTGCTCATTGACCAATTGGCATCTTCATTCAAAAATGTCTGACCAAGAACTTCTGACCTCAAGTTCAATTTTCTTATTGCTCCAGTTGTTACAAGGCTTGATGCGTTAATGTCCGCATTGCCAAAATAGCAATTTTTGATGAGAGCATTTCCAGTTGTGCCTTCTGAACTTGAGATAGACAAAATCCCAAAAGAACTTTTGTCTGAAGCTTGCGAGCCTTGAACTTCACCAAAATTTAACACGTCAACAAGTTTGATTGAAGTTTCAGTTGTGTAGCGAACACCTGCAATTCCATTTGCCCTATTGCCGACGATTTTTCCGCCGTTATAACTTTGATTGATTGTCAAGTTATCCTCACAAACTCCAACCAAACCGCTTGAAACTGCAATTGAGTTTATGTTGCCAAGATTGAAGCAATCAACAATCAAAGTTGTTCCTGAAATTCTGTTTAATTTGTCAATTTGACCAATAAGTCCGCCAACATTAGAGTATGACTCCAAATTTCCAAAATTATATGAAGACCTGACTTGATTGTCGCCTCTTGCAGCACCAATTAATCCGCCGACAGCATTGAAATCAAATTTTCCTGAACTATTTTTGATATTGCCATAATTTGAGCAATTTATAACTGAACAAGATGAAATATCGCCGACAACACCACCCATTGCTATATCTTCTGGTGCTTTTTTGCTGATATTTATGTAACTGTGAACATTTTTAAGTGTTCCCATCTCCATTTTGCCGACAACACCGCCACTTGCAATAACAGTCATGTCATTTTTTATCTCTCCTGTCATGATTGATAAGTTTTCAATATTTGCACCAGTTGAAGTATAGCCTATCAGACCTGTATATTCGTGCGAACTTGATTGTTGACCGACAAACATCCCATAGATTTTATGACCATTTCCGTTCAAACTGCCCATAAAAATTGATTGATTGTTTATATTTTTCGCAGAAATTGGCACCCAATAATGTGCAGACAAATCAATGTCGTTCATAATTTCAATATAAGTGCTGCTTGAAATATAATTTCCTGCATTTGTTATGTATGAAAAATATGCGAGTCCTTCTGCCGTGTAAACTTTGTAAGGGTCTGAATAAATTCCACGACCTGAAATATTTTTTCCGTCAATCTTTGTTGCAAAGTTTCCGTCTGATATCCAAGTGTCGTTATTTATTGGTGCTTTAACAAGCAACTCAGTTCCATCTTTTTCACCTTCATTGTTATCACCTTTTGGCAATGAGAAAACAATTGCGCAAACAACGCCTGCAATAATTGCCAAAGAGCCCAAGATTATCAACAAAACTTTTAACTTTTTCACAACCCCTCCAATTTTTATCAAAAATCAACATTGACTTTTTAAACAAAATGTAAAATTTTCAAACTCATTTGAGAGAAAATCACCTTCAAATAAAAGTATAAAATATTCCTGACAAAAAGTCAAGAATTTTAAGGCAGTTCAATATGTTTAAAATCTTTTTTTGTTGATTTTTTATAAAGAATAACCATTGAGCCAATCACCTGCACGGCATCAGCATCAAGTTCCTTGCAAATCATCTCACAAATCTCCTTTGCTGAGGTTGAAGAATTTTTTAAAACTTTGATTTTGATAAGTTCGCGCGCATCCAAAAGTTCACGAATGGCAATATATGAATTTTCGCCAAGTCCATCCTTTCCAACTTGCATAACTGGGTCAAGCGCATTGCCAAGTCCTCTCAAAAAAGCCCTTTGTTTTGTTGTTATCATCTATTTAAATCCTTTTAAATTTTTATTTTTTCATTATTGATTTTTTATTTTCAAAAACTATTTTTATAAGTTTTCGATTTTATCAAATTTATCAATCCATATACTCAAAAACAATATCTTTGATTTTGACACTGTCGCCACTTTTAAGACCGCGCTGTTTAAGCATATCAATTATGCCCATATCTTGAAGACGGGTTTGAAAATATGCAAATGAAAGAGTGTCTGAAAGGATAACTCCACGAATGAAATTGTCAATTCTTCCACCGCTGACAACAAATGTTCCGTCGTCTTCACGAGTTATTTCCACTGAGTCGTTATCGCGCTTATCGAAGTTATGTTCTTCAACTTCAAGAGGTGGCTTGATTTCTATTTTTGAGAGTTTTTCAAGTGTCAAATTTTTGAGTTCTTCCACGCCTTTAAATGTTGCGCCAGAAAGTTCAAGTGCGTCAATTCCAGTTTTCTTTTTGAAAGCGTTTTTGCGTTCTTTCAAAGTTTCCTCATCGATGAGGTCGACCTTTGAAAAAGCCACAATTTGAGGTGTTTTTGCAAGGCTAGCGCTATATTTTTCAAGTTCCGAATTGATTTTATAATAGTCATCAATAAAATTTCTTCCCTCACTCTCAGAAACATCAATAAGGTGAATTATAAGCCTGACACGCTCGACGTGTTTGAGGAAATAGTGACCAAGACCTTGACCTTCGCTTGCGCCTTCAATAAGCCCCGGAATGTCAGCAACCACAAAAGTTTGACCCTTTGTTTCGCAGACGCCAAGATTTGGATAGAGGGTTGTGAAAGGATAGTTGGCTATCTTTGGATTGGCATTTGAAATGCATGAAAGAAGTGTTGATTTGCCAACATTTGGAAAACCCACAAGCCCAACATCTGCAATTGTTTTAAGTTCCAAAATAACCTCTCGCATCTTGGTTATTTCGCCAGTTTGAGAATAAGTTGGAGCTTGTTTAATTGATGATTTATAGTATGCGTTTCCATGTCCGCCAAGTCCGCCCTTTAAAGCAAGAAAAGTCATTCCGTCTTTGTGAAGGTCGGCAATAATTTTGCCAGTTTCAGCATCAATCAAAACCGTTCCGCAAGGCACTTCGATTATCATATCATTGCCTGTTGCGCCAGTTTTAAGTTTTTTTGAGCCATTCTCGCCATCGCCAGCAACAAATTTCTTTTTGAAACGAAAGTTATATAGAGTGTTCAGCATACGAGTGGCTTTAAAAATGACATTTCCGCCATTGCCACCTTCTCCGCCGTCTGGTCCACCTTTCATTGTTTGAGCGTTACGCAAAAAAGAGGCAGAACCATTTCCGCCATTGCCAGCCTTGACCATAATTTTAACTCTATCTAAAAACATAGGTTCTCCTCATTTTTATAGAATTTATATTGCGTTTATTCTGATTTCTATTTTGTGTTAATCAGATTTCTATTTCTGTTATTTTGCATACTAGCACAAGTTATTGTGTTATGTCTGACATAATAGGCACAAAATGTGCTATTTCTTACAGATTTCTGAAAATAGGCAATTTGCACATTCTGGTTTTTGCGATTTGCAGATATATCTTCCGAAATGCACAAGTTGAAGATGAAGTTTCCCCCAAGTTTCCTTTGGGAAGATTTTCATAAGTTCTTCTTCACATTTGTTAGGGTCGGAAGTTTGCGCAAAACCAAGTCTGTTTGAAACTCTCAAAACATGCGTATCAACAGCAATCGCATCACCCTTGAAGGCTTCAGAGATGACGACATTTGCAGTTTTTCTTCCAACGCCAGCAAGCGTTTGAAGTTTGTCAATGTCATTTGGCACAACACTGCCAAACTTATCGACCAAATCCTTGGTCATTGCCAAAATATTTTTGGCTTTATTGTGATAAAATCCGCATGAACGAATTTTCTCTTCAAGTTCCTCTTGAGAAAGAGTCAACATTTTCTCAGGCGTGCCATAATTTTTGAACAGTTCCCCCGTGACCATGCAGACGCGCTTATCAGTGCATTGCGCTGACAAAATCACAGCAACAAGCAGTTGATATGGCGTTTGATAGTCAAGTTCGCACTTTGGGTCTGGAAAAAGCTTTTCAAGATTTTCCAAAACTTCATTTGCTTTCATTCTTATTCTCCCCTATTTTTCACTATTTCATAAGTGGGAACAAAACTGCGTCACGAATGTTTGGAAGGTCAAAGATAAATTGAACAAATCTATCAATACCAAAGCCTAAGCCAGAGATTGGTGGCATGCCGTGTTCCATTGCAAGAAGGAAATCTTCATCCACGTCCATAGTTTCTTCGTCACCAGCAAGTTTTTCAGCGAGTTGTTTTTCAAGGTTTTCTCTTTGAATGATTGGGTCAACAAGTTCTGAATATGCTTTAACAAGTTCTGCGCCACCGGCAACAACTTGGAAAACATCAATAATCCTACTGTCATCATCATTTCTACGTGCAAGCGGAATGAGAACTTCTGGATAATTAAAGATAATTGTAGGATTTACAATACCTGCCCTAATCTTTCTCTTATAAATATAGTCAACGAGCGTTCTTATTGTTTTGCACTCTTCGAGTTCAGTATAGCCAAAAAGTCCGCTTTCAACAACTTTTTTCTTGAAAGCATCAACGTCAGTTTCGCCAAGGAAGTCAAAACCAAGGATTTCACGCATTTTTTCAACATAATTTATCTTTGCCCACTCACCGTCGAACTCAATTTCTTGACCTTGATAGGTCACTTTGGTTGTTCCAAGCACATTTTTGAGGAGGTCAACGCAAAGAGTTTTAAAGAATTTCATGTTATCTTCAAAATCCCAGTATGACGCATACCACTCAATTTGAGTGAACTCTTGAAGGTGTGAAGGGTCCATTCCTTCATTACGGAAATCTTTACCAAGTTCGTAAACACGGTCAAAACCACCTGCAATACATTGTTTAAGCCAAGTTTCAGTTGCAATTCTGAGATTGCAGTCGAGGTCGAGCGCATTATGATGAGTGTAGAATGGCTTTGCTGACGCGCCAGAAACGCTTGTTTGAATGATTGGTGTTTCAACGTCGAGGAAGCCGTGGTCTTCGAGATAACGTCTGATGAAAGACACAATCTTGCTTCTTGTCAAGAAGACCTTTCTCGCGTCTTCATTGACAACGAGGTCAAGATAGCGTTGACGATATTTTGTTTCGGTGTCAGTCAGGCCATGGAATTTTTCTGGAAGAGGTCTAAGTGTCTTTGACAAAAGTGTGACCTTTTCTGCCTTTACAGTCACTTCGCCTGTTTGAGTGAGATAAACCTCACCTTCAATGCCGACAAAGTCAGCGATATCAATCATCTTTTTATAGAAATCATACGCCTCTTCGTCAAGTTCATTTCTGCCAACCGAAACTTGAATTTTTGCGTTGATATCTCTGATTTGAATAAAACCGAACTTACCCATAACGCGTTTGAAAACAACACGTCCTGCAACTTTAACGCGTTTACCAACCATTTCGCGAGCCTCAGCAATTGTTGCCGTTCTTTCAAACTTTGCTTTATAAGGGATTTCGCCCATTTCTCTGAGAGTGTTAATTTTTGCACGTCTAACATCAACTTCGCTAGCCAAATTTTGTATTTCTGCCATTTATTTCTCCTTTTTGAAATAACTTATCACAAAAGAGAAAATTTGTCAAATTATTTATATCGTTTTTCGTAATGACGCAGATTTTTTAGCACTTTATTAAGATATTTTTCTGTTTCAGGAAAAGGTATTTTATCAAGTTTGATTTTATCTTGAGAATACTCCTTGTTTGCAAGCCAAGATTTAACATTATTTTGGCCTGCATTATATGCGCATATAACCAAATCTCTGTCGTTAAACATATCAAAAAGATAGGATAGATAATAACTGCCATATCTGATATTGCACTGTGGTTCTGACAATTTTTCAATTTCAAAATCTTCATTCAGTTTTTCAGCAATCCATTCAGCAGTCGAAGGCAGGATTTGCATAATTCCAACCGCGCCTTTTTGCGAAAGCGCGTTTGTGCGATATCCGCTTTCAGCGTTTGCAATTGAGGCTATCAGCGCACTATCAACAGAAAATTCATTTCCGCTTTCAATGATTATTTCTTTATATTTGATTGGATAAAAATAGCCATTGAAGCAATTGATAGTAAAAGCCAGCAAAATAGCCACTATTGCAAGTGATAAGATTGAAAAAAAATACTTCATAACATAATTGTATGGAGTATTTTCAAAAAGATACTTTGTTTTTTGTAAGTCGAAAATTTTTTAATTTTTTGACCTAACTTTTTTAAGTTTATTTAATTGTCAAGCCATATTTTCTCAACAGTCAACTTTAAAGTCTTTCACATGAGATTCTAAGACCCATGCTTGTTATCTTATATATGCCAGCAAAGCTTGGGTATTTACGCAGGGCGAGCATACTTTTTACTATTGAAAGATTTGCAAGGTTGAACTTTACTGAAATTCCACATGCCTGACCTGCCTCTTTTGGCGTATTGACAATGGCAGTGGAAATTCCGTTATTTCTCAAAAAATTGGAAAATAATAGAGTTTCATTTCTTGAACGGAACACGCATATTCCATATTGCATACTCTCCTCCATTGATGCACACATTGCCCTCTTTAACACTATATTTAATAGTAAAAAGGAAAGTGTTAAAACAATGATATATTTAGATAACAGCGCGTCAACTTTTATTAAGCCAAGAGAGGTCATCAAAGCGGTTGAAGAATCTCTTCTTCACTTCTCAGCCAATCCCGGAAGAAGCGGACACAATGCGAGCATAAGGACTGCTATGCTTGTGGAAGAAACGCGCGAGAAAGTTGCAAAGCATTTTGGATGCAAAGACCCAAGTCATGTCATTTTCACCGTCAATTGCACTCAGGCGCTTAACACAGCAATTCTTGGACTTGCACGTTCTGGCGGTCATGTTATATGCACTGAGAACGAGCATAATTCAGTTTTAAGACCACTTGAGCACTTAAAAACGCATGGCAAGATTGATTATTCAATTGCATTTCAAGGTGAAAAAAATTGCATTGATGAAAGTTCAATTAAAGCCTGTTTACAGCCTAACACATACATGGTTATTTGCAATCATATTTCAAATGTCAATGGTGACAAAGCAGACATCAAGTCAATCGGAGAATTTTGCAAACAGCATGGCTTGATATTTGTTTTAGACTGCGCACAAAGTGCTGGGCATGAGATAATCGACATGGAAGAAAATAATATTTCCATGCTTGCCATTGCTGGACACAAAGGTTTTTATTCACCGCAAGGAATTGGTGCACTGGTTGTAAACTGTGAAAATATGCCTGAGCCATTATTATTTGGCGGAACTGGAACAAACTCACTTGAACTTTTTCAGCCTGACATTTATCCAGAGCGTCTTGAAAGTGGAACTTTGCCTACGCCTGCGATTGCCGGCCTTAATGCAGGAATAGACTTTGTTGAAAGTCATTTTGCTGAAATTCAAAATAAGATTGACGATTTGACGACCTTTGTCAACTATGAACTTCGAAAACTGGGTGTCGATGTTTACACTCAGCCTGAAAATTCTCATGGCGTAATTGCATTCAATATTCCAAGCCTCTCATCAAACGAAGTTGCAACCATGCTCAATGAGCACTGGGAGATTTGTGTGCGTGGTGGATATCACTGCGCGCCAATGAAGCACAAGGCGCTCGGAACGCTTGAAAGCGGTGCGGTGCGAGTTTCAATATCATATTTCAACACTTTCACAGATGTGCAGAGATTGATTGGTGCTGTTAAGACGATAATAAGGAAGAACAAAATTCAAGTGAACGAGTGATATTCTTCTTTCACGCGCTCGGGAAGCGTCATGCGCGCCAAGAAGGGCGCGCATGACGAGTTGTTTGCGCCGGCAAAACGGCGAGCAAACAACCTTCGACCATTTTCAACTCGTGTTGAAACTGGTCGGTTTCCCGAGCGCAGTTATTTAACCAGCCTTTTATCTTTTAATAAAACTGATACCTATTTTAATTCAATAAAAAAATCGGAATAATCAAATTCCGATTTTTATTCTTAATCATCTATTCCCAAAATTTTCTTGCGCATCTTGTCATATTCATCAGAAGTGATAAGCCCTTCATCACGCAATTTATCAAGTTTCAAAAGTTCATTCTTTTGCTTATCAATGTCGCTTTTTGAGAAAGTGTTTTTGATTCCATCAACCGCGTTCGTTACACCACTTTCAACAGTTTCTGAAAAACTTTGTTGATTTTTTGCAAAGTTCCCCTGCTCAATATTTTTAATATAATTATCAACCATCATTGTCATGCAAAGAAGAATAATAAGTCCAATAATTGTTGGCGAAAGAATAATTGCAGTGAATATTCCCCAGCCCAGAATTGAACCACGATTTCTGACAAGTTCTTCATCAGTCATGCTTGACGCTTCTTTAAATTTATTGCTTCCTATGATAAGTGGAATACCGATAATTGCCCCAACAATTGTTATGCAAGCTAATATACCAATAATGAGAGAAATAATTCTTGCTACGACAAAATAAAGTTCAACTGTTCCTTTCATAAATTTCTCCTTAGTTTTAAATATATTATATCTTTCAATAAAATTTGTCAAGAAAATAGCTTTAAAAACAAAAAAAAGGCCTATTTGTTTATAGGACTTTTCTTTTATTTACAAAATATAATTATTTTGCTTTTTTCTTATCAGCTTTTTCTGCCTTTTTGTCTGATTTCTTAGATTTGTCTTCTTTCTTGTCTGCTTGTTTCTCTTCTTTTGGAAGGATACGTTTAAGGTCAATTCTGCCCTTTTCGTCAATTTTGATAACTTCAACTTCAACTTCGTCACCAATTTTGACAACATCTTCAACCTTTTCAACACGTTTGTTTGAAAGTTTTGAAATATGAATCATTCCTTCCTTGCCATTTGCAAGTTCAACGAAAGCGCCAAAGTTCATAATGCGAACAACCTTTCCGTCATAAACATCGCCAACTTCCATCTCTTCAACGATTCCAAGAATGATTTTCTTTGCCTTATCAGCCATTTCGCTATCTTGAGATGCAATGAAAACTTTTCCGTCGTCTTCGATGTCAATTTTAACGCCTGTTTCGTCGATAATCTTGTTGATAGTTTTTCCGCCAGAGCCGATAACATCTTTGATTTTGTCAGGGTCAATATTGAAAGTAATGATTTTTGGAGCATATTTGCTTAGTTCTGCCCTAGGTGCTTTGATTTCTTCAAGCAACTTGCCCATAATGAACATTCTGCCCTCTTTTGCTTGTTTAAGAGCTGTTGTGAGGATTTTCTTGTCAATTCCCTTAATTTTGATATCCATTTGGATTGCAGTGATACCTTTTTCAGTTCCTGTCACTTTGAAGTCCATATCGCCAAGGAAGTCTTCAAGACCTTGAATGTCAGAAAGCACAGCAACTTTGCCAGATTTTTCGTCTTTGATAAGACCCATAGCAATTCCAGCAACTGGGCGCTTGATTGGAACGCCACCGTCCATAAGTGCAAGTGTTGAACCGCAAACAGACGCCATTGAAGAAGAGCCGTTTGATGAAAGAACTTCTGAAACTAAGCGGAGTGCATAAGGAAATTCCTCTTCAGAAGGAATAACCGCTTCAAGCGCTCTTTCAGCGAGTGCGCCGTGACCGATTTCACGTCTTCCTGGGCTTTTAAGGTTTCTTGCCTCACCTGTTGCATATGGTGGCATGTTATAATGATGAACATAGCGGTTAACTTCTTCGTCATCGAGGCCTTCAAGTTTTTGCATATCAGAAACTGTGCCAAGGGTGAGAGAAGTGAGAACTTGAGTTTGCCCACGAGTGAAAATTCCACTGCCGTGAACTCTTGGCAAGATGCCAGTATCGCACCAGATAGGACGAATTTCTGTAAGTTTTCTTCCGTCAGGACGAACGCCTTTCTTAAGAATTTTTTCTCTAACTTTTTCTTTTGTCATTTTGTAAAGCACATCGCCAATTTGCTTTTCTTTGTCTGGGAAAGTTTCAGCAAAGTATGCTTTAACGTTTGCGTCAACTTCTTCTTGACGTTTTTGTCTTTCTTCGCGGTCAAAAGTGTCGAGAGCATTATCAAGCATTTTGTCAGCATATTTTCTAACAGCGCTGTCGATTTCTTCTTCAACAACACTATATTCGATTTTGTCATTGACTGGCTTGCCAATTTGTTGTTTGATTTTCTTTTGGAAAGCCACAATCTTTTTGATTTCTTCATGAGCGAGCATGATTGCGTCAAGCATAGTCGCCTCAGAAACTTCATTAGCGCCAGCCTCAACCATCAAAACTGCCTCATCTGTTCCTGAAACTGTGAGATGAAGGTCACTCTTCTCGCGTTCTTCTTGGTTTGGATTGATGATAAGTTTTTTGCCAACAAGTCCCACTTGAACTGAACCAGTTGGTCCAGCAAATGGTATGTCTGAAATTGAAAGCGCAAAACTTGAACCAAGCATTGCAAGCACTTCTGGCGCATTATCTGGGTCAACAGAAAGCGCAGTTGCAACCACGCAAACATCGTTATAGAATCCCTTTGGGAAAAGTGGACGAAGAGGTCTGTCGATAAGGCGAGAAGTGAGAATTGCCTTATCAGAAGGTCTGCCTTCGCGCTTTTTGAATCCGCCAGGAATTTTTCCTACTGAATACATTTTTTCTTCATAATCCACTGCGAGTGGGAAAAAGTCAATTCCCGGCCTTGGCGCTTTCGCCATTGTGACATTGACCATAACAACAGTTTCTCCCGCTTTAACAAGACAACTTCCATTTGCTTGTTCACAAAGTCTGCCTGTTTCGAATGTTACTTCCTTTCCACCAATTTCAATTTTATAAATTTTTGCATCTTCTTTCATTATTATCTCCTTTTATTTGTTAACAATAAGCCAGATTCTTAATCAATTCGGCTTATTTTTACAAAAAGAGTGGTCGTAAAAAACGCCACCCCCTCTTAATTATTTAACATCACGAATGCCAAGTTCTTTGATTAGCTTTCTGTATGCTTCAATATCTCTTTCTTTAAGATAAAGCAAAAATCCCTTTCTCTTACCAACCATTTGAAGAAGACCACGACGAGAGTGGTTGTCCTTTTGGTGAGTTTTAAGGTGTTCATTCAAGTGATTGATTCTTGCAGTCAGAAGAGCAAGTTGAACTTGAACAGAACCTGTGTCATTTTCAGAAAGTTTAAACTTTTCAATGATTTCTTTCTTTTCCATGATTTATCCTCCCATTTTATTTTTTTAACACCTTTCACGAAGTTTTGCGTCAGAAGGTTTCGCTTTAAACTGCGTTGAAGGCTTCATCGACTTTTTTATTATAGCACAACATTTTTTAAATGTAAACTATTTTTTAAAAATATTTAAATATTTCTTAATAAGTGCCTAAGGCACAACTGTTTTTAATAAATAAATATATTTTTTTTAGTAAGTGCTTAAAGCACAAAAGGTGCATAATGCACCCTAAGACGAAAAATAAGGCGCTTAAAGCACACCTTATTTTAAAAACAATCAATAGTGTTAGTAAACAAATAATTTGCACAAAAGGTGCATAATGCACCCTAAACGCCAAAGTCTTCCATTTCGCCCATTGCGTCAGAATATTTTTCAGGATGTTCTTCATAATCCTTCAAAAACTTTGCAATGTCTTCTGCTTGCTTTTCTTTTTGTCTATTCATCTCTGACACAATCTTGTCTTCAAGAGATTGAACCTGCTCAGCAGAATAATCACTCATTCCGTAAATTGACACAGAGCCATTTTTCTTTAAATATTCAAGACTTGTGACGCCACAACTTATATTAAAAACAATTTCCTTCACAATTTCAACTTCAGTCATTTTTTCTTTAATCATATTTTCCCTCCTATTAATCTCTTCCTGAATTTCCTTTTCATACTTTTGAATCTGCTCAGCAGTCACCCAACAATAGCCTGTATTTTTCAAAAGTTCAAGGTTTTGACCAAAAAAGCACCTTGCTGCAATGTAGTTGATAATTTTATCCTTAATCAATTCATCATAACTCATTTCTTGCATAATTTCCCTCCTATTCCATTTCTTCTTGATGAACAGTTATTCCATCAATATAGCCTTTAACTCTTTCACACTGATTATCATTAAGCCCTTTTATTTGATTTATCAAATCTCGTTGTGTTTGACTTAATTTTTTTATTTTTGAATTTAAATCAACTTTCTTTCCAAGCAATTCGTCAACAGTAACATCAAAATATTCGGCCAGTTTAACGACCATTTCAATATTTGGCATTCTTCTTCCTTGTTCATAGCCGTTATAGCCAGTTTGAGTCAAACCCATTGCACTTGCCACTTGATTTTGAGTTTTTCCTGCCAGCAATCTTAGTTCTTTGAGTTTAAGGTTCACTTCTTGCCTCCCAGATTAACAAACAGAGCATGTTAAACTTGAAATTTGTTCTATATATAAATTATATTATATAATATTCTATTTGTCAATAGTGATTTTTTACAAATCTATAATATCTTCATTTTTCAAATCAGCACTTTCTTTAACTAAATCAGAAGATTTTTCTTTTTCTGGCTGATTTTTTTGAAGATTTCTTTTTTCTTCTTGCAGTTTGTCGATTTTTGCCTTAATTTCATTATATTTTGCATTGAGTTTTGGGTCATTGACGCCATGAAGTTTCACAGGCTCTGTTGTCTTGACAATACCTTCAAATTCAATTTCTCCACTATTAAGTTTCTTTAAAAATTCTTTTAACTTTCCCATATTTTCTTACCTTATTTTATTATAATGCAAACTGCAAAGATTTGTCAATAGGCAAATAAAAAAAGAGTTTAATAGAAAAACTCTTTTTTCTTTTCAATAATTTCATCTATGCGCGAAATATAGTCCTCAATAAACTTTGCATTTGACTGACGCTCAATTCGCTTTTCGGTGTTGAAAATCCTCTTACTCATTGCGCCTGCACCGCACGCAAGAATTGAATTTGTTTCTTCCATGCTGTCAATGTTGAATATGCACACTTTATCATCTTTGAAATACCCCACATTTTCAAGTCCACCAAGTTGATTTTTTTGGCGATAGAGATAATATGGCTTATATCCATTTTCAAGAAGCGCCTCTCTTGCAAAATCGATCATTGCGCCTACACCATTATCGGAAGCGCCAACATTTTTCAATACCGAGCCATTTTTGACAGAAAGCGTGTGAACTGTTATATTGTCTGGGCTTAGTTCCAAAAGTGTTTTGATTGTTCTTTTGAACACCCCAAGTTTTTCTCCCATAAGACCTGCGATGATGTCCATATTCACAACAAAGCCACGTTCTAATGCAAGCGAATAACTTTCAAGCACTTGTGCATTTTTGGTTTGTCTGCCAATGCGCTTGAGCGTTGCCTCGCAAAATGTTTGCGGATTGATTGAAATTCGAGTGACGCCATGCTTTTTGAGAACATCAAGTTTGCCGGCTGTTATCGTGTCAGGTCGACCGCACTCGACTGTGAATTCTGTGACTGGAAAGTTGAGTTCAGAAAGGAGTCTATCAAGTTGTTCTTCGTTCAAAATTGAAGGCGTTCCGCCACCAATATAGATAGTGCGAACGATATATGCTTTTTTTGCTATTATCTCACGCACTGCTGTGATTTCTTTTATAAGACATTCAAGATATGGTTCAAGTTTATCTTTCACGCGTGAGATTTCATGTGAAATGAATGAGCAATAATAGCAACGCGTTGGACAGACTGGAATGTTGACATAAAGGTCGACAAGGTTATCGTTTCTTATTATGCACTTTTGATTTTTAAGAATCATTGGCACAAGTTTTGCCTTGTTTCGACTAACTCTAAGTTCGCGCTCAAAGACCTCTGAAACAATGCTTTCTTTTATCTCACCGCTTTCAATCATGTCACGAGCAAGTTTGGTTGGTCTTATTCCAGTGAGCGAGCCCCAAGGCAAAGTCAAGCCAAGCAATTGGCTGAGCATATCATAAAGGAAAACTTTCAACTTTCTTTTCTTTATGCTTTTTTCTTTCAATTCGCTTAAGTTTTTTTGAAGTTCAAATGTAAATGTTTTTGATAAACTTTTATCATCAATTTCCAAAGAAAAATCTTCAACAAATTTTCCGTTCTCTTCTTTTTCGATATGATTAAGTTTAAACCCTTCATTGACGCCAAAGAGCATTGCAAGGCTTTCAAACTCTATTGCAAACTCTGGTTTATTTGTTTTTATATCCATCTTTCACCTCGCTGAACGTTGATGACGCCATTGAGAGCGCGAAGAGAATTCATAATTTTTTCAAGTTCGTTTTTATTTTTCACTTCAATTGCGACATTGCAAACAGTGTTACCTTTGTTTTCCTTTGCTTCAAAGCCCTTTATTGCCACCTTTTGACTTGCGAGCGAATTTGTTATTTTGCCCACGCAGTTTTCAAGACTGTCTGCCTCAATGCAAATATTTGCAAGGAATGACGCCCCTTCCTTTTCCTGCCATGTTGCTTCGATAAGTCGTTCTGGTTCGAGATACTTTAAGTTCGGACAGTTATGTCTGTGAATTGTCACACCCTTGCCACGTGAAATATAACCTATTATTTGGTCACCTTCAATGGCATTGCAACAGCCCGCAAAACGAACAAGCATTCCGCTGTCACCATCGACAAGCACGCCGTCTTTATTTTTTTTGAGATGCACAACGCTTGAATTTGGCTTTTTGACAACATTATCCTTTTGATATTGGTTTATTATCCTTCCCAGAACTTGAGATGAAGTCAAACTGCCAGAGCCAATTGAAGCATAGAGTTCATCGGTGTCATTCATATTGTATCTTGCAAGAATTTCGTTTAGATACTTATCTGACAATATATGATTTGAGTTCAAGCCTTTCTCTTGTATGAGAGCATTGAGGCTTGCTTTGCCAAACTTAATATTTTCTTCTTTAAGTTCACTTTTGAAGAATGCTTTAATCTTGCTTTTTGCACCTGAAGTTTTGACATAGTTAAGCCAATCGCGTGAAGGACCTTTACTGTGTGAAGAGGTCAGAATTTCAACGATGTCACCATTTTTGAGTTCTTTTGTGATTGGTTGCATTTTGCCGTTTATCTTTGCGCCTACACAGGAATTTCCAACACCTGAGTGAACGGCATAAGCAAAGTCAATTGCTGTTGCGCCTTCTGGGAACTCAATAACCCTTCCTTTTGGTGTTTGAACGAAGATAACGCCGTTATACAGATTGGATTTGAGCGACTCGATAAACTCTTCGTCTTTCATTTCTTTCGCGCTGTCAACAATCTCTCTGAACCACGTGAAACGCAGGTCAAGGTCATTTTTCTTGGTCTTCTTTTCCTTATACAGCCAGTGAGAATAAACGCCGAACTCGCTTTCGCGATGCATTTCTTGTGTTCTTATCTGCACTTCCATTGGATGCTGATTTTCAACGATTATCGTTGTGTGAAGAGATTGATAGCCATTTGGTTTTGGGCTTGAGATATAGTCTTTCACACGTCCTGGCATAATTTTATAAATTCCGTGAATTCTTCCAAGCACTGCATAGCACTCTTCAACCGTGCGAACAATAACTCGCATTGCAAGCAAGTCATAAATTTGAGTAAGCGTTGAGTTTTTTGAACGAATTTTTTTGAAAATTGATGAAATGTGCTTTTGCCTATATTGAATTTCGCCTTCTATCTTAAGGTCTTTAAGAATTTCTTCCACCCTCTTTTTTGAAAGGATAAGTTGATTTTCATTTTCCTCTTTATGCGCTTCCAAAGTGTTTTTGAGTTGAAGATATTCACTGTTATTAAAAAGCCTTATGACATTATCTTCAAAAGAAAGTTTCAAAAAGTCAAATCCCAGACGTTCTGAAAGTGGCGCATGGATATCACGCACTTGGCAAACAAAATTCTTTTCCTTTTCAGACAATGGCAAACTTAGACAAGAAATGTCATATAGAACGCCTGCAAGTTTGATTATCACAACGCGAATATCCTTGCTTAAAGCAATGAACATATTTTTGATATCTTCGATGTTATCGCTTAATGTTATCTCATTTATATCCTTGATTGCCTTATATGTTTGAAACATTGTTATTTCTTCTGCATTAAGAAGTTTCAAAATTTCATCCTCTTCCTCTGGCAAAACTTTATATTTTTGATAAGCGAGAAATGCAAATACCGAATGTTTGTCAAGGCGGACTTTGAAAATGATATCGAGAATAGCGTCGCATCTTGAAAGGTTCATTTTTAAAGACAAAAGAGAGGAAAGTTTTGTTTCTTCCTCTTTTGACAGGCTTAAATGATTTTTTATTTTGTTTTCAAGTTGAATTATTTGCTCTTCCATTTATTCCCTCCCAAGAGCAGACTTTATCCTTTCCAGTTTGCAGTATAGTTCTGAATTTGTTAATTGATTTTTCTTGTTTTTGTTGATATATATTGTCAGTTGTTCGTTTTCAGGAATGGTGATAAGACCAAGTTCATCAAAAACTTGCAGTGCTGAATAAAAACTCATAAAACTTACTTTTTCTTCAATTTGAAGTTTATCATAAAGGTCAAATTCGTTATACAGCGTTTTTCCATTAAACTTTTCAAGTGCTTTGAAAATATGTGCATATGTTTCTCTGTCAAGGTCGACGCCTGCATATTTTTTCACATCGTTTTTCTTATCGATTGGCACAAAGATTTCAGCCGAGGTGGCTTTTGACAAGACTGAAAGATAACTTTCATCAATGACAGGTGATAGAAAGACAATCTTGGTGAAATTTTTTGCCCAGTTAAGACCTTTTGGAGAGATGAGAAGAGAATTGTAGCCAATTTCACTTTCGTCATTTATTCCAAAATGATAAATGCCCTGAACGTTATAGTTTTTTGCAAAATCGACATAGTCAAAGCAAGAAAAAGTGACAAAGCAAGTGCCAAAAACAGATGTCAGTGTTCCACCGACAAATGAAAGAAGTTCACTTTTTGGATAGAGTTTAAATCTAGCGCTTTGGTCTGAATATTTGAGTTGGTCAATTTCGATTGGGTTAAGTTTTTTATAAGCGTCTTCAGCGATAAAACTTCCCCCATCAAATTCGTCAACAACACCTTTCAAAGCAGAAGTTTTTTCACCCTTTGTTTGTTTTTGAGAAGATTGCTGGAATTCAAAGATGAAACTTTTTTGCCTTGAAAATGTTATCTTTTTTATATTTTTCAAAATGTTGAAATAGACAAGGTTGAGATTGCCAATCTTGATTGTTGCATGTTGAGGAAATCTTTTCATAGGAAGGATTTCAACATTGTTCACCGTTATTTTAAACTTTGGAGTTGGATTATCGCAACCGCAAGGCTCAAGAACTTTAAGTTCTTCAAGAAATTCAGAAGTGATTTCTTCCTCTGAAATTTCTTGGTCATAATAACTTATTGGCATAAACACACTGTCATTGATTTTTTCAAGAGCAAACGCATTGACTTTCGAAACAAATTCTTCATATCTATTTCGTTTCAAACTTAATCCTGCTGCCATTGAGTGACCGCCATAAGTTTCAAGCATATCTTTAAGCGACGAAAGAAGTGCGTGAATGTTTATGTCTTGAATGCTTCTGCCCGAGCCAGATAGGACATCGCCCTCCTGACTGAACAGAAAAACAGGCTTGTGATATTTGTCAACAAGTCTTGAACAAACAATTCCAAGAACGCCTTTATCCCATTTTTTTGACGCAAGACAGATGACACGCTGAAAACGCAAGTCTTGCTTTGAAAGCGCACGTTCGCAATCGTCAAGAATGCGATTGCAAATATCCTGCCTTTTAGTGTTGTGGTTTTTGATTTTTTCAATACATTTTTTTATTTTAACAGGGTCGGTTTCAAAATATAACTTCAAAGAATCTTCGGCGTCGCCCATTCTGCCGGAAGCGTTAAGTTTTGGCCCAATTTTAAAAGAAATATCAGTTGAATTGGGATTTTTCAAATCAATATCATAATCTTTGCAGATTGCTTTCAGTCCGACAGGAAGATATTTTTCCATAAGACCCAGCCCACGAGTGACAATTGTTCTGTTTTCGCTTAGAAGTGGCACAATGTCAACAATGGTTGCAATGGCTGCGATTGGAAGATACTTCTCCGCTTTTTCGCGCCCCAAGAGTGCCTCTGCAACTTTATATGCAACGCCAGTTCCACAAATTTCCTTGAAAGGAAACTCCTGTCCTTCAAGTTTTGCATTGACGACGATTGTTTCAGGAATAATTTCTGGTATGTCGTGGTGGTCGGTCACGATAACCTCAACCCCTTTTGAAAGTGCATACTCAACTTCGTCGTGGCATGAAATTCCGCAGTCGACAGTGATGATAAGGTTTGGGTCAAACTTATCGATAATCTTATCAATCACAGCGTTCGTCAAGCCATAGCCGTCAACATATCTGTTTGGAAGATAGTGGCTTGCCTTGATTCCAAACTCAGAAAGTGCTTTAAGCATGATTGCTGTTGCGCTCACTCCGTCAACATCATAGTCGCCAAAGATAAGCACCCTGTCACCAAGTTCTTTTGCAATCACAAGTCTGTCGCAAAGTTCTTTCATGCCTTTAAGAAGAAAAGGGTCAGCAAGAACAGTTGGGTTGAGATATTCTGAAATTTCCTCTTCAGTGGAAATTCCGCGTGACAAAATAAGCTCCATTATTCTTGGAGATAAATTGAATTTTTGGGCAAAATAAAGGGTTTTATCAGCATCCTTATTAAAAAACTTTCTAAAAATCATATAAACTTCTCTTAGTTTAATTATATAAATAATAAATAAAATAGGCAAGCGAAAAACAAAAAAAATATGGCTAAATGCCATACTTTTTTTAATTTTAATATTTTTTCTCTTTAAAATTTTAAAAATATCATTTTATAAAAAACAACTTTTAGTCATTATTTATTATAAATTATTCGTCTGCAATGCTCGCAAGTTATATGACCTTCGTCTTTAATTTTTGAAATATTAACGGCAGGAAGTTCCATGTGGCAATATCCACAAAGGTTACTGCTGAGCGGAACAAAAACAGGAAAGATATTGTCATTTCTGCGTTTTTTATACTGCTCAACAACTTTCGCGTCTAGGCTTTTTTCAAGGCTTTCAAGTTTTTTTCTTAGTTCTGTCATTTGTGGCTCAATTGCCTTTGCCTCATTGTCATAGGCGTCTTTTGCTTTTGAATAGTTTTCTTTTGCGCTTGCAAAAATCTTTCTTGTTTTGTTAAAATCGGCAAGCACGGCATTAACATTTTCGGCAAGTTTGGTCATATTTTTATCCAAGATGACGAGGTTTTGAGCAAGTTTATCTTTCAGTGAAATCAATTGTTCAACTTCGTCTTTGCTTAATTTGTCAACATCTTTTGCAAAAATTTCTTTCATTTTTGCCGATTGGATTTCATATTGCTTTTGAACTGTTTCAATCTCTTTGACAAGGCTTTCTGCACGATTTTCAAGTTGGCTTGAACGTTCTTGTGCTTTCTTTGCTGAATCTTGAAGTGAAAAAGCAAGTTTTTTGTTTTGATTTTCTTTAAGCGATTTTTCAAGTTTGAAAAGTTCGCTGTCAAGTTTCTGATAGTCTAAAATCTTTGTTATATCCATTTTTATCTCCTTAGGTATGCGCACCTATGCATACATTATCACATTTTTAAAAAATTTAGTCAATGAAATCCAAAAGTTTTTTGCTTCTGTTTGGATGTTTAAGTTTTCTTAAAGCTTTTGCTTCGATTTGGCGAATTCTTTCTCTTGTCACGCTGAATTCCTTGCCAACTTCTTCAAGTGTTTTTGCTTTGCCGTCCATAAGACCATAGCGTTCACGAATGACTTGTTGCTCGCGTGGAGTGAGCGTGTCAATAACTGCAAGAAGTTGTTCACGAAGAAGATTTTGCGATGCAACTTCCATTGGGCTTTTTGCTGACTCGTCTTCAATGAAGTCAGACATTTTGCTGTCATCCTCTTCACCCACAGGTGTTTCAAGCGAAACTGGGTCAAGCGCGCTTTTTTGAATTTCAACAACCTTGCTTTCGCTTATACCCATCGCCTCAGCAATTTCTTCAAGGCTTGGCTCATGAGAAAGTTTTTGTGTGAGTTGGCGCACTGTTCTTCCATAGCGGTTGATTGTTTCCACCATGTGAACAGGCAAACGAATTGTTCTTGACTGGTCTGCGATTGCGCGAGTTATTGCCTGCTTAATCCACCAAGTTGCATAAGTTGAGAAACGGAAACCTTTTGTGTAGTCAAATTTTTCAACTGCTTTGAGAAGACCCATGTTCCCCTCTTGAATAAGGTCAAGAAAAGAAAGTGAGTTTGTTGTTGCCCAACGTTTTGCGATGGAAACAACAAGTCTGAGATTGGCTTTGCAGAGCCTTGCCTTTGCCTCTTCGTCACCTTCAAGAATCTTTTTTGCAAGTTCAATTTCTTCATCTGGTGAAAGAAGTGGAACTTTTCCGATATCTTTCAAATACATTTTGACAGGGTCGTCAACGCTTGCAAATGGCAAAGATATGTCATCTTTAAGTTCGTCATCTCCATCGCCTGTTGGCTTGATAATTTTCACGCCATGCTTTTCAAGTTTTTTCAAAAATTTCTGAATGTCCTGTGCAGAAACTTCATACTTGAGAAGTCTGAAATATACATCCTCTTCGTTTACCGCACCTTTTTTAACAGCGATATCGAAGATTTTTTTCATCTCCTGTTCAATTTTATTTTCCATAGAATTCCTCCAAACTTTTTTCTCTTAACTCTTTTGCAACTTGTGTCAGTTGACCGATAATCTCCCTTCTTTTTTCAATACTTTCACAAGTTTTAAATTCATCGTTCAGCCTCGACTGCTTGTCCTTCAAAATATTGTCAGCAAGAAGCCAAACGCACTCATCAAAATATATTTTTGCGATATTTTCAAATTCAGAAAAATCAAAAACAAGACAATCTTTCAAAATTTGATTATTATCAACATCAAATGCGTCAAAATAACTTGATATACTTAAGCCCTCTTCCGCTTTTTCAATTATGCTTGAAAAATTTGGCAAAAGTTTTTTATAGTCTATTCTTCCATCCACATAACTTTTTCTGTGAATAAGCGAAGAAAGCACAAACTTCACAGCCCTAATATTCCCATTTTGCCTTGATGTTAAAACATTATCCTTCTCCTTTTCTTGAGAAGTTTGCGCAAGTTTATCCTCTTTTGCAACCCTTCCAAAAAGCACGCCAAGGTCACGTCTTAAAACATCGATTGGCACACCTGTCATGTCGCGAAGTTTTGCCAGATAGCCTTCAGCCTCGGCCAGTGAGTCCAGTTTTCTCAGCACTGAAAGTGCTTCTTTGATGAAACTACCCTTTTGGTCAGGCTTTGACAAATCATATTTTTCCTTGGTTACTTCCAAGAGATAGTCAGTCACTGGCAAAGCGTTATCAATCAGCGACTGCATAAAGTCCTTGCCTTTTGCCTTCAAGATTTCGTCAGGGTCTTTCTTTTCAGGCAGACGAACAATTGATGTTGAAAAGCCTTCCTCTTTCAAAATTTCAATGCTCCGAACTGTCGCCTTAATTCCCGCCTCATCGCCGTCGAAGCATAGAACAATGTTGTTTGAAAGTTTTTTGAGTTCATGCGCGTTCTCTTTGGTCAGTGCCGTGCCCATGCAAGCGACAGTGCTTTTGAAGCCCGCCCTATGCATCGCGATAACATCAATTTGACCTTCAACAATGATAATCTTTTCAAGTCCGCCCTGCTTTTTGAGACGCTTTAGAAGATTGATTCCAAACACAACTCTTCCTTTTTGAAAAACAATTGTTTCTGCTGTGTTTTTGTATTTTGCGAAATCGGTTTTTCCCAGAACTCGAGCGCTGAAACCAATGCACTCGTCAAAGGAATTGAAAATTGGAAAGACCAGTCTTTCAGCCATTGCATCAAAATACCTTCCATTCTTGCTTTGGCACACGCCTGCGTCAGTCATTTCTTTGTAAGTGAATCCTTGTTTTCTGAGATAGTCAACGATATCTGTCCAATTGAGTGAATAGCCAAGTTGGAAGTCTTCAAGTTCACGTCTTGTGAATCCTCTGAGTTTTATGTATTCTTGTGCAGGCTTTGCATCAGGCAAATACAAGTTTTCACGATAGTGCTTGTATGTCGCATCCAAAAGTTTTAGAATTCTATCCTTTGCTTTTTTCTTTTCAACAACGTCTTTATCACCAGAAAATTCAGGAACTTCCATATGTGCAAGATTGGCAAGAATTTTTATTGCATCTGAAAAATCACATGACTCCATTTTTTGAACAAAAGAGATGACGTCGCCACTTTCCTTGCAACCAAAGCAATAGAAAAGCCCCTCCTCTTCACTTACCGAAAAAGAAGGTGTCTTTTCATTGTGAAAAGGACAACACCCCCAAAACTTTCTGCCTTTTTTGTCTAAGCGAATATAACGACTTATAACTGAAACAATGTCATTTTTCTGTTTAAGTTCATAAAGCCACTCGCTTGGATAACCACGACTATTCAAATATTACCTCTCTCGTAAAAATAGCACTTTATGATTTTATTATACAATAAATATTTTAAATTTCCTCTTTTTTTTGTAAAAAAAATTAACTTTGATTATTTTTTTATAATTTTCCTTGCAAACGTTAACATTTTTCGCATTCGACAGATAGAAAAGGTGCATTCAAGCACAACATTACGCCGATTTTTAATTGAATTTATTTTATTTCAATTTTATAGATAATTTTAAACTTACTCTTTATCCGTTAAAAAGTGCTTAAAGCACACAGCATTATGCTGATTTTTTAATAAAATATGTTATGTTAATTTTTCTATCTCAAAGTTATACTCTTTATCCGTTAAAAAGTGCTTAAAGCACAAAAAGGTGCCGATTAAGCACCTAAGTTAATTCAAAACAACAAAAATTTAAGTCAAATAATTTTTATCTTTCAATTTTTTCAATGGTATTTTAAGATTATTAGTTATCGCATCCGCACATATCGTGACAGCCACACACCTCTACCATATTACCATTTTCATTGTAATAGAAATATCCATTAACACTCAAAGACATATTTTCTGCTGGTCGAACTATTTCAACCCCTTTTTCTTTTGTTTCTTGGTTTTCTTCTTTATTTGCGCCTTTCAAAATTGACAAATCTTTTTCTGTCATACGTTACCTCCTAAAAATATATTAGCCTAAATTTATCTCTTCATCTTTACTGTTGTTATTGCCGTGATTGATATGGTTTACAAGTTTTTCCGCTTCATCAAATTCTCTACTGCTTTTAAGCAACTTTTCAGAATATTTTTCCACCTTTTTGCTTGCTCTTTTAAGCATTTTTTTAGCCTTTTTTACTTCGTCATCACAGTAGTAATCGGAATAATCGTCATAACCAAAATTGTCGAGTTTCGCTGACTCAGGAAAATTGTCAGAAGAATTATCAAACCCCTCCTGATATTCTTTATATACTTGTAACATTTTTTCTTCGATTTCTTGACTCATAACTTCCCTCCTAATTTTCATTATACACGGGGGGGATTTTGTCAAGAGTTTTTTTCAAAAAAAGTTAAAAAGTGCTTAAAGCACACAGCATTATGCTGATTTTTTAATAAAATATGTTATGTTAATTTTTCTATCTCAAAGTTATACTCTTTATCCGTTAAAAAGTGCTTAAAGCACAAAAAAGGTGCTTATTAAGCACTCATTTTTAATATTTTCAAAATATGGCAAAAAGTCTAATTAGTTCGGTTCTTATCCGTTTGAAGTGATAAGTCCACCATTTAGATAAATCTCTGGCACTTTGCCGACAATCACGCTTTCGGCAAGCACAACATCAAGGTTTGTCACAAAATTTGAACTTAGCGCTGGAAGAACCATGCCAATATTGGCAGTGATGTCAAAATATATCTTATGCACTGTCTGATTTATCCCTGCTGACATAAATTCTGAGGTTATCTTTGTGTTAATCGTTCCGATTGGCACGAGCTGAATTGGCACAAGTGGTCCAATTCCGAAAAGAAATGGAATACCAGTGAATGTTCCAAGTGCAACATCAATCCCCTCAACAATAAGACCGTCAAGTCGCGACTGCACCATTTCGGTTATCTTTCGAATAATGATGTTTATCTTAACCGAGTTTGTTTCAATGGCTTTAATTTCATTTGCATCATCATAGGAAATCTTGACAATCTCATCATAAGTGACATTATCATTGACCAAAACCTCAGCCACTGAATCACTCATAACTCGTGTTGAAAGTGAGCGAATTCGCTCTTCACTTAAAGTTACAATGATTGGACAAATGACTTTGATATAATAAAAAACAAAAAGCGCAAAAAGAGCCAAAATCACACACAATGCAATCTTGAACTTGGTTTTACTTTTCATTCCCTTCTTTTTTATTTTATATTTTCGGCAACAATCATTTTGCATATTTATATATATGTCGAAGATGAAAGAATTTTGATAGTTTTTGCAATAATCAACATATTGTATGAATTATGTATTGCATAACACAACTATTTGTATTATGCGACGCATACTAGCGTTATTTTTTCGTTTTCGATTTAAAGATAAGACCAAATATGAAAGCAAAGACAACGGCTGCTGCAATGCCACCTGCCGTGGCTTCAAGTCCGCCTGTGAAGGCGCCGATAAGACCTTTTGCCTTTACTGCCCCAATTGCACCTTTGGCAAGTGACGCACCAAAACCAACGATTGGAACATTTATTCCTGCACGCGCAAACTCTGAAATATAATCAAAAAGACCAAATGCTTCAAGCGCAACTCCAACCAAAACAAAAGTCACAAGTATGCGCGCTGAGGTGATATTAGTTTTAATAATCAGCACCTGACCTAACATACAGACAAAACCGCCAATCAAGAAAACCCAAAGATAATACATGCTTAATCCTCCCCTCGTTCAATCACAACGGCATGACAAATTCCAGGTATAGTTTCGCCTTGCTGTGCTGCCGTTGTTGACATTAATGCACCAGTTGGCATAAAGAGCACCTTTTTATATTTGCCGTCTTGAAGTTTTTTCATAATGAAAGAATTTAGAACGGTTGCACAACATCCGCAACCACTTCCACCTGAAAGTGCAGATTGCTCGCGAGTGAAATACATTTGACCGCAATCATTATAGTTCAGCCCAAGTTTAATGCCTTGGTCTTCCATAAGGTCAATAAGAATTTCACTGCCAAGTTTACCAAGGTCACCAGTGACAATAAGGTCATAGTCATCCGGCGTGGTCTTTGTGTCACGGAAGTGTGTAAGCATGGTGTCCATGGCAGCAGGAGCCATAACAGCGCCCATATCATTCACATCATTTATTCCCCAGTCAATAACCTTGCCAAATGTTGCACTGGTCACAACAGGACCTTTGCCACTTTGAGCAAGCACACATGAGCCAGCACCCGTCACCGTCCACTGAGATGTTGGAGGCCTTTGATTGCCAAGTTCCAATGGAAAACGAAATTGGCGTTCAGCAGTTGAGAAATGAGATGCGGTTGAGCAAACCACATTGTTAAAAAGTCCACCATTGACAAGCGAAGCACCAACAGCAATACTTTCAGCCATGGTGGAACAAGCGCCAAAAAGGCCAAGATAGGCGCAACTGAAATCACGCGCAGCGTAGGACGAAGAAATGATTTGATTCAAAAGGTCACCAGCAAGCAAAAGGTCAACATCACTGGTTTTCAAATGCGCTTTTTCAATCGCACCAATGATTGCATGCTGAATCATCTTCTTTTCGGCCTGCTCATAGGTTTTTTCGCCAAAGCGGTCGTCTTGCATGATGTAATCAAAATAGTTTTTAAAGTTCCCCTGTCCTTCTTTTGGTCCAACGATAGAATAACTGCCAATAATGACAGGTCTGTTTTTAAACTTAACAGTTTGAATTTTCGCCATACATTCTCCTATTTTTGATAAAGGATTATTGACAAGTTTTTCACAATTAAACATTGATAAAAGAAAAAATGTGAGTCTTTCTCACACCTTTTATATAAATAAATAGATTATTCCCACCAAGACGCTGGCAACAACGCCACTGACAATAACAGGCCCTGCGATTGTGAACATTTTGACGCAAAGTCCATAGATAATACCCTCATGCTTAAATTCAAGCGCTGGACTTGTGATGGAGTTTGAAAAGCCAGTGATTGGCACGATTGAGCCACCGCCTGCAAACTTTCCAATTTTGTCATAGACGCCTATTCCGGTGAGGAATGATGCCAAAAAGATGAGGATTATAAGCGTATATCCCCAAGCGGTTTGCTGAGCCATGTTTGGAAACCACAAAAGAATAAGGTCATTTATCCCCTGACCCAAGCAACAGATAATCCCGCCAACCAAAAATGAATTGAAAAGCGTTGGCCAAGGTCTTGTTTTGGGTATTTTTGCCTTGACATATTGATTGTAAGCTTCGTTTCTTTGTTTAGCGTCCATAATTATCTCCTAAATTTCCTTTTAGCAAATGCTTGCCATTTTTTACAAATTTTAAACAAGAGTTTGCATAATCACAGATTTTTAAGCCAAACTAAAAGAAATTTCAGGAGGTTTTTTAATGAAAAAATTGGTTTTATCTTCAATTTGCGGTGTTTTAGCGCTTGTCATGGTTGGTTGCGGTTCAAACGGCTCAGCACAAACAACAAAGGACTTATCAAATCAAGTCAATCGTTTGCAAAACACAGTGACAAACATTTCAACTTCGGCAATTTACGATGTGACACCAACGAATTATCTCTACAATCAACCACTATCAAATGATGACACTTCATCTTCAAGATTGAGAGTGCTTATGACTGACAGCCAGTCTGCATTTGCCGAACATGAAGCGTTGAGGCAAGAAATTATGAATAGAAGCGCAACTCTTAAAAGCGCACTCGGTCAAAAATATAAGTTTTCAAATAACAAAATCAAAGCGTTAAAGACAATAACAAGCACACTCAGCGGATATAACACTGACATAACCGGAACAACACACAAAGTGAGCAATGCAACAAATCTGATTAAGCGTTCAAAAAACCTTAACTCATTTGACAGCGACACCCTCAATGTTGGATACACAAAACTCAACAACGAACTTGAAAACAGAATAACATTTTTCAAAAATGTTCTCTCTGCTTTTGACCAAGTGGAAGCAATTTTAAGAGAAGGAAGTGTTATTGAAAACAATTCTGAGCAAAACAATGCCCAAACTGACAACAACACAAATCAAGAAGGCACCACTCAAAGTCGTCGCAAAAATATTGATACTTTCGGAAACAATCGATATTTCAACGGAACAAACAATCAGCCAAATTGCACAAACGATTGCAACAACATTGCAAACAACGGCATGAATGGCAATTTCAATTATGCAAACGGATATAACTATAACGGCGTAAATGGCTATGGTTACAACAACGGAATTGGTTATAACGGAATGTATAACAATGCAGGTTTTTATGGTTATGGATTCAATAGACCATTCTCACCTTTCAATTTTGGACGCAACACAGACACTTATCTTCCAGTTCGCAGAAATATTGACACCTATAGACCAATTGCACCCGTTGAAAACAATATTGTTGAAGCAAGTGCAGATATGAGCATATCTGAAAATATTGATGAAATTGAAGATGAAGTTGGCGACGAGGTTAAAGAAAATACTGACAGCATTATAAACAAAGCCACAACGAAAATGAGTGAAGAAGGACACAACAAAATTGAAAAGAACATCATTTCAAACAACAGAAAGCGACCTGGTCACGTGATTTCAAAAAGGCATATCGGCTAGATAAACATTTTAAATTGTTTATGTTTTTCAATAAAAAAGACTTCTACTATATCAAGTAGAAGTTTTTTGACTGCAAAAAATTTTCATAATAGAATTTAAATAAAGTTATTTAAAGAGTGAAATTTATCAAGACAATTTCGCTCTTAAGTTTTCCAAGATTTTATTTTCAAGACGAGAAACCTGAACTTGTGAGATTTTGAGTTCTTCGGCAATTTCCGACTGAGTTTTGTCAAAATAATATCTCAGCATAATTATTTTTCTGTCGCGCTCGTCTAGGTGTTTTATCATTTCTTTAAGTGCCAGATTTTCGAGTATATTTGAGTTTGGTGCTTCTTGCGTGTCCACCCTGTCAATCACACTCAGCGTTCCACCCTCCTCTTCAAGAGGTGCATAAAGCGACACCGGCATTTTTGCCGAATCCATTGCCAAGATAACTTCTTGCTCATCCACGCAAAAATGTTTGGCAATTTCTTCAATAGTCGGTTTGACTTGATGAATTCCTGAAAACTCATCAATAAATTTATTTATCTGCAAGTTGAGCGATTTTAAAGCACGCGAAACTTTCATTGCTCCGTCATCACGCATGAAACGTTTAACTTCACCTATCACCATTGGCACAACATAGGTGGAAAATTTGACATTGAACTTGCTGTCGAAATTGTTGATGGCTTTCAAAAAGCCGATGCAACCAATTTGATATAAGTCGTCATATTCAATGCCCTTGTCTTTGAAACGTTTGATAACGCTTTTTATGAGCGGAGAATTTTCCTCAACCAGCAGAGATTTCGCTTTTTGGTCACCGCTTTGGGCTTTGGCAACCAGTTCAAGCGTCAATTCTGCATTCAGCATTATTCACCTGCCAACATTTTTTGGCAAGCTTGAATTGATTTTGTCATAACAACTTTCAAACCGCCTTGCTCATTGTTTTCAACAGTCAAACTGTCCATAAACCCTTCCATAACAGCAAAGCCCATTCCACTGCGCTCTTCGCTTGGCTTTGTTGTGTAAAAAGGTTCGCGTGCCTTTTCGATATTCTTGATTCCCACACCGCTGTCGCTGACTTCAATCACAACAAGGTTGCCCTTGATTTCACAGCGAAGTTTTATCAGTCCATCTCGATTTGGATATGCATGCACGACACAGTTTGTGACCGCTTCTGACACAGCTGTTTTGATGTCGTTTATCTCATCAAGTGAAGGATTGAGTTGCACGCAAAAAGCAGAAACGCAAACTCTTGCAAAGCCTTCATTGATTGACTTTGCTTGAAAGGTTATTTCAAAAACATTAGATTCTTTCATAGTTACTCCTTGTCATAATTTTAGGCATGATTGAATACAGCCCAGACATATTAAAAATTTTATCTATCTGATTGGAAGGATTGGCAACATAAATTGGCACTCCCCGATTTTTAAGATTCTTATATCTTCCCAAAAACACGCCAATTCCCGTGCTGTCCATAAAGGTCATTTCAGACAAGTCAACAACAACTTCTTTGAAATTTGCAACCGCAAACAATTTGTCAAAGGTATTTCTGGCGTAAAGCGAACTATTTTCGTCAAGTTCGCCTTTCATGACACAATAAAGCGTGTCTCTTTTCATAGTGCTTAAAATTTGCATTTTTCCTCCTTACAGATAAATGATAACATAAAAAGAAATGCAAAGTTTGTCCTCTTTACTCGAAAAATTGACAATAAAAAAGAAAGGCAATTTTTGCCTTTCTTTTTTTATGTAAGCAACAAGGAATAAGTTCGTCAGAACCTTGTTTTATCTTCTTTTTAGTTTTCTTTTGTCATTGACAAAACTTAAATGTCTACCTTTAAGTGTAAATTTTTTATGATTTGGGACAACTTGAAGTTTATTTGTTTCAGCATCGTTTTTAGCCTTTTCTTCATTTTCTTTATAATAATATTTTGCCATAAATAAGCCTATTATAATATACAACAAGTTAAAAATTGCTCCTGCAAGAAAAATTGCCCATAAACCATGTGCATACAAAACGCCAGAAAGAAATATGCCAATTGCTTGACCAATTTTGTGTATACAACTGTTTATGTTTGAAAAAGCAAACATATTATTCTTAGAAATCCTGTTTACAAACACTCCGTTAGTCTTATTTTCAAAGGAGCGCGAAAAAAACAATGCCACAAAAATTGTTATCCCCGCAATTATCGCATTATTCGTGCATGCAACCAAAATCATAAGAATCGCTCTTGACCCAAATTTAACAAAATATGCCGTCTCCTGTTTTTTTGGATTAAACTTTTTGGTTATCATCAGCATTCCCATGCCGTCGCCGATTATGCTGACTACAAGAAGAAACACGCTAGTATAGAACATTCCGATTCCGACAAGTTCACTTAAAACGAAGACTTGAAGACCCAAAACGACGTTATATGCGACCCCTACTATAAATTGATTTATCAAAAACAAAACTGTTATTTTATCTTTAAAAATTCCTTTAAAATCAATCTCTTTTTCTTCTTTTTCTGTCTTGTTTAAAAATAGCACAACAGCAAAACTTATTGCTGTCAAAATAACTGCAATTATGAGGATTATATTATATTCAATAAAGTTATGAGCAAAAAAACCAATGACAATCATGGCAACAGCCAAACCAATGTCACGAGCAGTATATTCAATAAGTTTTCGAACTGAATAAATTTTGTCACTTTTTGCATAATGCGTGACCAGCGGATAAATAGAATTGATGATAAGAAGGCTTAATATAGTGTCGGTTATAAATAAGATAAAAATGACCGCAAAAGATATGTTTTTTTGAAACAAAATTGCCATTATTGTCATAACTGCAAATTTTAAAAAAGTTGCAACCATGATTACAGGTTTTGCATTTAGTTTTTTAAAAATCAAGTTAAACGCCACAATGATTAAGCATGCACCAATTAAACAACCGCTTAAAATTAAAGAAATATTCTGAATGGAAAAGCCATTCCCCTTAAGCCAGTTTGCGTTATAGTTTTCCCATAGTCCGAGTGAAAAGCAGAATATGGCAATATATAAATAAACCAATAAAAGTTGTCTTTTGTTTTCGTTCATAAGTCTATTTATACCATATTAACTATTTATTTGCAAACAAATGTGCCATCGGCACACAAAAAAATCGGCTTTATAAAGCCGAAATTTTTTAGATGTTGAGAAGTCGCATAATTCTGCCCTTGACAATCATGAAGATAAGGTCAAGAATCCAAACAATAGTGAAGCCGAAAACCAAGCGGATAAGACCAGCAACAAGTTTTCCTTCTGAAAATCTTGTTACAGCGCCAAGAATCCAAGCTGTGAATGGAATGATAGCAAGAATAATGCTTACAATTCTGCCAAGACCAAAATAATCTCTTCCTTTTTTAGCCATTTCTCTTTCCTCCTTATTTTTATAATAGCACAAATTAATAAATTTACAAAATAAAATTTAAAGTTTTTTGTTGCGAAAATAGCATTTTTTTATTTATTTTCTGCTTTGTCAAATTCTTCGATTTTTTTGTTGCACTTTGCAAAATATTTCACGTAGGATTTTTTGCAATAGTGCTTATGTCTGTTTTCTTCAGTAACATTAGGCTTTTCGAAGTGATATGCGCCCCAAACCTTCCATTTTTCAAAAAGACCAATTTTGATTGCGTTGGTTGGGCAATGGAAAGAACAACGCATGCACATTATGCACTTGTTTCCAAAATGAAAGTTGCCGTTCTCGTCGATTTTAATGTTACCTACTGGACACATTCTCGCGCACTTGCCACAATGAATGCACTTTTCGTTGACTTTATACTTTTTGCCGTTAAACCTGCCACCCCAAAACTCTATTCTGAAAATCCAAGCAATAAAATGCCCCATAAAAATATATTTAAGTTTGGAAACTTTGCCTTCGATTATTTCTTTATAAATAATTGGTATCATTTTTTGGGCAGTCTGCCACATGTTGTATGCCATTTCGTCGGTGTGGCGAAAAATCATATTGTATGGCATCACGATATGATACTCATTGGTCAAAACAAAGTTTTTCTTTTTAAGTATTCCACGAATTTTATATGATGAAATGTTGTTGAGTGCCAAAGGTTCGCCTGATGTTTTGATGATAAAAAGTTTTTTCTTTGATTTTTGCTTTTCAATCTTCTTAACAAAATCCACGACAATTGATGGTGCATTAAAGGCATGGATAGGATATGCAATTCCAAGTGCATCATAGCCTTCCAAACTTAAATCAAGTTCATTGTTTTCGATTTTAACAACATCAATTTCGCCTTCTGGAAATTGTTCGGCGAATTTATCAACAACCTTCTTTGTGTTACCTGTGCCTGAAAAATAGCAAAGTAGCGTTTTCATATAGTTTTCCTCTATCATTAGTTAATATATTTTAATTTAAAATAATTTATTTCAATTTCTCGCATTTAGCAACAAAATTTTTGTCAAGCCAGTAGCGATAATCCTCATCATTATCATGAGAGTCATACCAAATTTGAGCAAAAATTTTATCTTTCTTTGAAAGCCTATCAAAGTCCCAGACGTTCTCTTTATAAATCGGATTCATCCAATGTCCTGCTTTGAGAACAGTGAATGGCTTAGCGAAAAATTTTTCGCCGTCTTGAGTTTCCCATTCAAGTTTTTGATATTCGCCAGCGTATTTTTTGGAAATAAGTTTGCCTCCATGCATTTTTGCAACATTTTGGCAATCTTTAAGAGTTATTTCACCATCGATATCAAAGCCATAATCAAGTTTTGGCGCTTTCTTAGGATTTTTGAGATTTTCAAAATCTTCACTCTCGCAAAGGAGTTTGAAGTTCTTCCAATCGGTTGGGAGTTCTTTAAATTTATCCTTTCCGAAATAAGCGATTTCCTTTGCTTCATCGCCATTTTTTATCCAAGATTTTGGTGAATTATAATTTTTAAACAATCTTTCAATTGCGCATTTGCGAATAAGGGATTTTGGAAAAATTTTTGCGAGTGAAAAATATCTATGATTTTTTGCATATTCCTTCCAAAAATCTTTGCAAGTTTGTGAGCGATATCCCACAAGTTTATCGAGTTTATCACTATCAAGAAACCACACGCCATGGAAGTTTCTTATTGCGTTATTGTTTGGTCTAAAAAAGTCCTTTCCGCCTCCACCGATAAGTTCAAAGCCTGCGTTCAGAGTGTCATAACCTGTCACACAATTTTCAATTCCACCGCCGATATTGAAAACATTTCCCCAAAACTTTTCGCCAAGTCCTTTCTTTATATCAGATTTCAAAATGTTCGCAATCAGCACTCCGCTATCATGAGCAGTCAGCCATTCAAGAGGTGCATCAAAGCAGGTATGAAACATAAGTCCGTCGCTCATATTGTCGGTCAGCATATTGCCATGAAGCATTGCGGTTTGCCTGATAACCGCCCAATTTTTGATTTCACTTTCAAGAACTCTGAACTCGCCTCTAAGTTTTGTTGCAGAATAAATGTCAAAAGGGCTGACAAGAAGAGGGTCACCAACCCTGCCCCAAATATGTTTGTGGTTGCGATTGCCATAAAGTGCAACAGTGGAAATATGCACATATTTTGGTTGAACCTTGCACTCTTCAATCGCTGAAACAAGATTGTCAGCACCCAGTTCATTGCAATCAATCGCCGATTGTGGATTTTGGTCAGACTTTGGTGGAATAACAGCACCCAAACCAATCACATAATCTGCACCTTCAACAAGTTTTTTGCAAGCAGACTTATCTTTGACGTCCCCTTCCACAATTTCAAATTTATCTTTATATTTCTTAAACTTTTTTACAAGTTTTTCAAATCTTTTATTATTTGGCCTAACCAAAAAGCGTAGTTTGTCTATTTCATCAATTTTGACAAGTTCTTCCAAAGTTGCTTGCCCCATATTGCCTGTTATGCCTGTCAGTGCAACAATCATATTGTCCTCCTTAACGCAAGTATTTTATCACATTTTGACTGACTCATGCAAATAAATGACAAAATTTTTCAAATTTTTCAATTGATTTTCTCGCAATTTTATTTGAAATTAAGTTAATAAATTGAATAATTTTTTATATATTTTTCAAATTTATATCAAAAAAAAAGACAAACAAAGTTGTCTTTTTTATCTATTTTTTTATTTGTTTATAATTTTTTCAAGTTCTTGAATACGAGCGCGCTTGACTTCGGCTTCACTGTAAAGAGTGCCAAGTTTGATGTTTGCATTCACGCCATCGTCGTCTGGCTTATCGAGCACAGAAAGACGTCTAAGCTTTTGCTCGTGACGAGAATAATCCTCATCAAACCAAGTTTGCAATTTTGAAACTTCAAGTCTTGCCAACTCCACTTCGCTAAGAGGAGGAATTTCTTGAATTTGGAATCTCCCTTTGCCTTGTTCATCTTCTTCAATTTCGACGATTTTCAGATTATTTTCATTGCAGAACGCTGCCCTTTTTGAATATTCTTCGTCATTATAAAAAATATCACCTACGTTATACATTTTTTTCCTCCTTTTATATTTTTGCCTGACCAATTGCAATCCAAGCAACTTCACTTCGTGCACTTGAATCCGTTAAAGTAAAGTTCGAGGTTGTAATTTCAGAAATTTGAGATTTATCCCAATCTACTTGACCGTTCTGACCCGGTCCACGCTTACAAACAACACTCATGGTTTCTCTTGAATTAAAAGCCCTATCAAAATTGATAACTTTTGTGCTTTCTTTCAATGGAGTGATTCCCCAACATATTTGCAAACCGCTTGAATAAACTATACAACCGCCCTTAGAAAAAGTTCTATCATCGTTTTGAATAGTTTTTTGGTTAACTAGATTTTCTTTAACCGTTTCAACCTCGTTATCGTTAAGATACATTTTGCCAGTTTCAAAATAATATTTAAGTCTTTCCTTATTATCATAACCATCAATATGCCAATAGTCAGTTGGTTCACTTCTTAAATGAAGAAAGTTACCAAATTCATTCATTCTGTAACCATGAGGTGAATTTGTTTGCAAACCATCAGCACTAAGATTTAATTTTCCATAGAGATTAACAGGTCCTCTTTCAAAATCATATTCACGTGCAACAAACCTGAAACTTGCAGAGCCAGAACCTGTTGTTGAGGTTGCGTTTCTCGCCTGAATCATTGCGTCATAATCAACAAAAGCGCCACTTGAAGCCGGCTGAGCATGGAACTCAATCCCCGAATCTCCAAACTTTCCAAATTCCAAATATGTTGCCCTGTTTCCGTTCCAAATGTTTGCTCCGCCAGAAAGTTCAACAAGTCCAGTTGTCTTTCCACCCTTTGAAGTCAAAACTTTTTCCCATTCGCTCCAATTGTTTTCAACAAAAGCCCTTGTGAACCTTTCGTTGTTAACATTTGAAATTTCTTGAATTATGTTCAAAGCACCTTCATTCACTCCATCTGCTGAATATACTTTCATAACAAACCCTGATGATAAACCATTTGGCTTATTCAAAATTGTTGCAACACTGTCTTTTGCAGAATAATTTCCGATTTGTTTATATGTATTTAAATCTGCACCTTCTGGAATAACAGTTGCATCCAACAATTTCCACGTATTGTCAATTTGGGTTTGTGGGTCGGATGAGAAATTGACATCTGATTGCTTCTCGTTGCCTATTAAAACAACTGTTCCTTTTGCCTGCG
Source organism: uncultured Eubacteriales bacterium (assembly GCA_948607205.1). Lineage (GTDB taxonomy): Bacteria > Bacillota > Clostridia > Christensenellales > UBA1242 > Caccovivens. The sequence goes on from CAPERS010000007.1 coordinate 63,972, forward strand.
CAATATTTTCGTCAAGATAATCAACTCTCTCTTGCGCATATTTTGCAGTTTCATTCGCATTATTTGCAATTGTTTCTGCTGAATTTGATGCTTGGATTGCGTCGTTAATATCTTTATAAAACTCGTCAAAAAGTTTTGCGTCAATTGCAGTTCCCTCTTGAGTTACGTTTCCTTCCACATCTTCAATTTCGGCAGTAAGTTCATTTGCATCTTGTTTTAAAATCTTTATCTTCTTTCGATTTGGATAGTCACAAATTCGATTTTTAAATTCAAAATTTTTTACTTCCATATTTATTCTCCTTTTTTATTTTTTGTTTTCAATTGATTTTTTCTTCTCTTCCAGTTCAAAAATCTTGCAATCAATTTCTTCAAGCGAAACCAAACTGTTTGACGTGTTACTCTCTTCAATTGATTGTTTCAAAATTTTCAATTCCTGAATTTTTTTTATTATGCTGTCCACATCAACCTGCAAAACAGCATCTTTCACATTTTTTATTTCTTCTTTGATAGCATCTATATTGCCTTTCACTTCTTCACTTTTGACTTTGCCATTTTTAAGCCCTTTAACAATAACAACAAATCTCGCTATTATCGCATAAATGCTTAAAGACAAAAAATAACTGCTCAAAAATATATCTATTGTTATTTTGCAAAACCACATCTTCAAAAAACAACCTGTATAAATAACCGAAATGGTAAGTGCCAAAAGCGCCGGAATGAAAAGAATTACACTGTTAACCGCTCGCCTTCTTTCTTCATCAAGTTTTGATGTCATTTTCTTTATTGGCAATTTGATAATCATCGTCAACGCGAAAACAATAAAAGCAATAACCAGAGTTTCAATTGAAATGCTCTTCAATGCTGAAATAATTTCGCTCTCCATAAAAACTCCTTATTATTTTTCGACTTTAATTTTTTAAACTTTTTCCTCCTTTCTGTTTTAATTATAATTCCTGCCTTTTCTAATGACTTCTAACTTGTGATAATCATTTCTAACTTGTGATAAAAATCTTGCAACCACCCAATTTATTTTTTTTAATTTGAAACAAAAAAAGCAGAAGTTAACTTCTGCTTTCTGTTTTATTATAAATTTTTCAAACTTTAACTTAAAACTTTTGACTGATTTAAACTTAGCAACAAAACGCAAATCAGCAATATCAAAATAAATAAGTAAATCATCATAAACAATTTATATCTCATATTTTTTCTTCTCATCGGTTTATCTCATTCTTAGTATACTCTAATTCGTTTCCGTTGTCAATGATTTCTGCAATATGATTACCCCAAGCGTCGTAAAAATATCGAATTACCTCCTCTCCGTTTGTCGAATAAATGCTAATTATGTCGTTTTGAGCGTTTTTCTTGTAATAATAGTCTTCGCCGTTGAGTGTGAAACCAGTCACTCCGTCTGCGCCATAATAGAAGTAAAGTGTGTTTGTTCCGTCTGTTTGGGCGAGGATTTTTGTTCCAGAAAGGAAATATTTTATCTCTTTTCCGTTCACAATCTTTGAAGTTCGAATGCCATTGACGTTGTATTTGAATTCGACATTGTCGAACTTATCAAGTCTGCGTCCATGTGACCAAGTCAGTGTTTTATCGCGATATGTGATTGGGTTTCCGATTTCGTCATATTCAATCTTTTCGCCGTTGAACTCACGAAGTTGGTCACGCCAGCCGATTTGCTCATATGAATAGTTTTTAAGTTCCCCTGTTATGAAATCGAGGTGGTCGAT
>CAPERS010000008.1:0-14865 GCA_948607205.1 uncultured Eubacteriales bacterium
CCGAGATCTACACTCTTTCCCTACACGACGCTCTTCCGATCTAATTATTCACCCCAAAACAAATTTAAAATTTTTCAAAAATGCTTTTATAGCTCCTGAACTAACTGCCGTTTTATATCTTAATGCAGCAAAACCTATTATACCTTTTGTTAATACTTTTATCGACATTCTCCCAGCATTACCATTAGCAAGTTTTGTCAATCCTGATTTAAATAAAGCTAAAAAGTTGTTTCTTCCAATAGTTAATCCATTAATCTTTGAACCACCAAATAAATATCCTGTCAATGCTCCAATTCCTGCTGAAAAAAATGCACTACCTAATATTTCTTCAACTGAAAGTCGTGTCCTGCCAGTTGCATTTGTCAAAAGATTAGTTGTTAAAGATTCTATTCCATTCATGACACCGAAAGTTGCAGCAATATTACCTGTTAAAAAGAAAAGTGCGCCACCAGCAAGTCCACCTAAGAACGCGCCAACATAATCTTCCCAACCTGAGTTCCATTGTCCTGTAAAAATATATTCTATGGTATCTGTTGCAAGTTGGACAACTGTGTTTGCAAATGCAACGACCACTGCTGCGACAATAAACCCAATTAACCATGAAAGGAAATATCCATTTTCATCTGATTCATTTACTGGATTGTTAAGGCAATAAGCAAACAAGTTAAGACCGTTGTTGGCAATTTGAGTTACATCAAGTGTTGAAATATCATCAGCATTAATGAAACGGCAAACTTCTGGGTCATAATATCTACTATTCAAATAATAGAGATTTGTTTCCTCGTCATAGATGTATGAACGATATCTGAATGGATTTAATCTTGCCAAAGTTTCTATCTTTTGAACATTATCAGTATAACTCATATTTTCATTTGTGTCAACAATTTCTGTGATATTATTGCCCCATGCATCATAGAAATATCGAATTACCTCCTCTCCGTTTGTCGAATAAATGCTGATTATGTCATTTTGTGCATTTTTCTTGTAATAATAGTCTTCGTTATTGAATGTGAAACCGGTTACGCCGTCTGCGCCATAATAGAAATAGAGTGTGTTTGTGCCATCGGTTTGGGCGAGAAGTTTTGTTCCAGAAAGGAAATATTTTATCTCTTTTCCGTTCACAATCTTTGATGTTCGATTGCCATTGACATTGTATTTGAATTCGACATCGTCGAATCTGTCAAGTCTGCGTCCATGTGACCAAGTGAGTGTTTTATCGCGATATATGGTTGGATTTCCGATTTCATCATACTCGATTTTTTTAAATAAATACAAAAAAATAAAAACCTATAAGGCTTTTATTTTTTCAACTTTTCTTGTATAACAGGATGCAATTTATCTAAATCAATAATTTCAACTGGTATTTTATCTTTGTATTTAAATAGGTAAATAGCAAAGCTACTATTAAAACTTATAAATATTTCTTTCCAATTCTTCCATCTTTCTTTTCCTGTAAAAAGAGGTTTATCGGATAACAATATTTGTCCGCCATGAGCCGTAGGCACTGCTTGAACTACAATTATATCTTTCCATTTCAATTCTCTTTCAAGATGATTTCTATAAAAAGTCTTTATTCCAGTTTCGTCAATTATCATTTTTAAAAAGAATCTTTTTCTTAAAAATATCAATGGTATCGCAAATAATATAGCAACTGCAAAACAAAAAATTCCACCATAAATTTCTTTTAAACAAAATGTTAATATTCCAAAAAACAAGCAAAATAAAATTAGTAAAAAATAGATAAATGGATATGAAATATATTTTGATTTTTGCATTTTTCACCTATATTAAATAAATTTATTTTGTGGGATTTTAGCCACCTTTTTTAAAGCTGTTAAAGCTATTGTCGCAATTTCACTCAATGCAGACATAATAAATTGAGTTTGGTAAGGCACATAAGAAACAAGCCCAGCTACAAAGCCACTACCTGTCGCAAACAATGCTTCCATTATTGATGGCGTTTCATTATTTGACAGTTTTGTAAACATATATGAAACAAAAGAAATTACACTTTGTCCAATAGATTGTATTGCATTTCCTACTGCTAAACCAGTGAAAGTATTATGTAGGTCTCCTACTCCTTTAAATTTCATAAACCCAAAAGCACCCGATATAGCACCAGTAACAGCTCCCCACATAAATCCATCTGCTGCACCATCCCAGAACGAACCTCCTGAAATCAACGAACTAAAACCGCTGCCTACTGCACTTATACCCGCAGTTATTACTGCTCCGACTGTGACACTTGCAAAAAATCCTGCTGCGCCTGATACTGCTACTCCTGTAAAAACACCTGCAAATGCAGCACCAGCTGCTGCAAATCCTCCTGCTGTTACAACCGTTGCTACGGCCGCAACAACTATAACGACTGCACCTATCAACCATTTAAGCCAATTAGGAATATCACCATTTTCGTCAGTTTCATTTACTGGATTGTTTAGGCAATAAGCAAAGAGGTTTAATCCATTTGTTGCAATCTGTGTAACGTTAAGTGCTGAGATATCATCCGCGTTAATAAACCTGCTTGTTTCTGGGTCATAATATCTACTATTCAAATAGTAAAGATTTGTTTCCTCGTCATAGCAATATGAACGATATCTGAATGGATTAAGTCTTGCTATTGACTCATTCTTAGTATACTCTAATTCACTTCCATTGTCAATGATTTGAGTCGTAAAATTACCCCAAGCATCGTAAAAATATTTAACAAGTTCATCTCCATTTGTCGAATAAATGCTGATTATGTCGTTTTGTGTCAAAAATAAAAACCAAGATAATTTTCTTGGTTTTTATTTATAATCTTTTCTATGATAACCTCTAAAACAATATATGTTATTTATCATCATTTTTATATTTGGGTTTGGACAAATATCCATGATTGTATTATACATTTTTTTAGTTAAATCAATATTAATCTGCTGTTCTCCGATTACAAAAGTTAAGTAACTTGAAGTCCATGAATATGAAGTAGCTTTAACATCAGTAATTTCGTCCCATTTAAAGAATATAATATTTCTATTTAGCCAAGTCCAAGCAACTCCCTCTTCTGTATAAGAAATTTTCGATAAATATTTCTTATCAAAAAATATTAGAAAAAAGCCTAGTATTAGAATAAATAATCCTATAACAATCATCAGCCAAAGTTCATTGAAATAAATCGAACCAACGATTAAAAATATTACTGACGAAATATATAAAACAGGAATAGCTATCAAAATTAATGGAGCATGTTTCCAAAACTTATATTCCATTGAAACCCTCACTTTATATTAAACTTTAAATAAATCTCTAATACCTCTGGCTAAACTATGTAAAAGTTCTTTTGACTTTTCATATATACCTGAAAATGCAAATTCTGCCCATACAGTTATGCTTACAAAGAGATCTCTTAATCCCGGTGTATTTAAAATTTTTACCGCTTCACCAAACTTATATGCTCCCATAGATATCAAGCCAGATAAAACACTTTCACCAATCAAATTACCCACATAATTAGGAGTTATAGGGACTCCATTAATTGCATCAGTAACCATTGTTCCAAAAAAGTTTCCAACCGATGATAAAGCCAAAGCCCAAACAGGACCTAGTGATACCCCTAAACCTGTAAAAGCACCTGAAATTGCTCCACCTAAATAACCTGCCCAATAGTTTCCATCATTAAATTTACTTTGTAGACCCCCAATAAATCCACCAACACCAGCGCCGATTAAAGCAGCTCCAACACTTGTAAGTGCTCCAACCGAGAAAATTGTTAATGCAAGTCCTCCAATTACTAAGCCAACACTTACTATTGATCCAACAATAACATCCCAACTATTTTTAACAAAATTTGTAAATTTTTTCCATGCATCACTTAACCAACCATATCCGTTTTCATCTGTCATCATAATTGGGTTATTTAAGCAATATATAAACAAGTTTAATCCGTTGAATGAATATTGATCTAAATACGCTAAATCATCCGCGTTAATAAACCTGCTTGTTTCTGGGTCATAATATCTACTATTCAGGTAATAGAGATTTGTTTCCTCGTCATAGCAATATGAACGATATCTGAATGGGTTGAGTTTTGCTATTGACTCATTCTTAGTATACTCTAATTCGTTTCCGTTGTCAACAATTTCTGCAATATGATTACCCCAAGCGTCGTAAAAATATTTAACAAGTTCATCTCCGTTTGTCGAATAAATGCTGATTATGTCGTTTTGAGCGTTTTTCTTGTAATAATAGTCTTCGTTATTGTAAGTGAAACCAGTCACTCCGTCAGCGCCATAATAGAAGTAAAGTGTGTTTGTGCCATCAGTTTGGGCAAGAATTTTTGTTCCTGACAAGAAATATTTAATTTCTTTATCTCCCACTTTCTTGCTTGTTCTGATGCCGTTGACATTGTATTTAAATTCGACATTGTCGAATCTGTCAAGGCGTCTGCCATGTGACCATTCGAGTGTTTTATCGCGGTATGTGGTTGGATTTCCGATCTCATCATATTCGATTCTCTGTCCGTCAAATTCAAGAAGTTGGTCACGCCAGTCAGTTGTGTTGTAAGAATATTTTTTGTTGATTGATTCCAAAGTTTCAATATTCTCAATCAATGTGAAAGCGAATTCTTGTTTTGAAAGAATGTTTCCACCGCCGTCATACGCGATTGTTGTGGTCTTGTTGAGGGCTTTGTTGTCTTCGCGGATAAGGCGAGAAAGTCCGTCATAGCGATAGCGTGCGATGAGGTCATTGTTGTTTCTGATTTCTGTGATGTTTCCCTTCTCGTCATACTTGTAAGTGAGGTTATCGGTTGACTTGCCGTTGACGCCGAGGGAAAGTTTTGAAACAAGGTTTGTTGTGTGGTCACCTGATTTGAGATAGTTGAAAGATTTTGAGAATTTGCCAGTTGTCACAGCAGAAACTCGACCGAGTTTGTCGTAGGAAATTTTTTGTTCAACATTGTTTGGCAAAGTTATCATTTTGAGTTTTGCGTCTGGTGCGGTGTCATAGTCAAAGCAATATGCAAAGTCTTCATCACCGATTGAAATGACTGAGCATTCGAGGTTTTGATGGTTTACATCATATTGGTGTGCTACATTCACATTTTCGCCATGTTGGGTGCTGTTTTCTTCAACGAGTTCGCCGAATGCGTTGTAGGCATACTTCAAACTTTCGCCGGTTTGGCTGTCGGTGGTCATGACGAGGTTGCCGTTGAAGTCATAGATATTTTCGGCGAAGAGTTCATCGTCAAAATACACATGCGTTGGCTTGCCGTTCTTGTTGAGTTTTGTGCGGAAAGTTTTGCCATTTGCGAGGGTTATGGTTTCTTCATTTTCGGCATAGGTTTTTGTGAGATAATTTTTTCCGCCAACTTTAATCTTGGTCACCCTGCCCCTGTTATCATAGTCATAGTCGACCGCAAAGCCGTTATGCGAAAGTGAAGTGAGAAAGTCTTGGGCATAAGTGAAGGTGTTGGTGTTTTCGACGCCGTCAATGCTTGTTGATTTTTCGATAAGTCGGTCTGAGCAGTCATAAGCGAAGGCTGTTTTTGTGCCTTGGCTATCGATTTCAGTTTTTGTCATGCCTGTTCTATCGTCAAATTCTTTCTTTGAGATTTTTTCGCCGAGAGAGTTGAGAGTTATGGTTTCTTTGCCCTTTTCGTCGAGTGCTTTTTCTTGGCAGAAAGCGGAAGTTGGTTCATCCTTATGGTATGTCAATGTTTTTACGAGTGAGCCTTTTTTATCATAAACGTTTTCTTCGACAATGCCGTTGTGGTCAATTTTTTTGAGCAGTTTGCCTGTTGAAGAATAAGCATAGTCCGTCACAAACTTTTCATTGGTTTTAGTGTTTGTTATGGTTTCGCTTGAAAGCAAGTTGCCATCGGCAGTATATGCAAGTTCTTTAACGAAATGAGAGTGAGCGTTCACGATTTTGATTGGTCGATTTTGAATATCATAAGTGACTTCTTCCAAGTTTGCCTGTTTAAGTTCAAGGTCTGTGTATTGAATTTCGCCGGTGTTGGCAGAATAGTCCACCTTGCAAGTGAGTTTTTTAATTTTGCAAGCAGGCGGAAGAACAATTGGCAGAGCGAGATATTGCCAATCGGTATTGCGATAATCAAACGCCCTTGCGAAATTATATTTCTCACCGTTTTCATCCTCAATCTCAGCTGAAATTTCAAATTTTCTGGCTGAAATAGAGCCATTCTCTTCGATATATGCCGAATCTGCCTTTGCCCAGCCTGAGAGCATGAGTGTTTTGTGAAGGTTAAGTTCGTGATTATTGTTCAATTCATATAACATATTTTGGCTGACCTCGACGGTGTCAATTCCTGCGGTCATTGAGTGATATTTTTCATGTGTCTGATAGAAAGATTGATATTGAAGTGTTTGGCATACCGTTTGCCCCATAACAAATAGTGGATGCGTTTTGAATGAATTTTTATCAAAGCAAACATCTTTAAGATAGTTTTGAGGATAGACAAGCGGAGTTATTTTTTGAGTCATCCTATTACTTTGCGAATTGGTTTGATAGTTGAAAACGACGACATTTGCCCTGCTTTTTTCATCCTCATCTTTTTCATACTCATAAATGCTTTTAACCTTGCCTGATTGGTCGAAAAGATAAGTTTTCAAGGAGTTTTTGGTTGTGATTGTGGTTGATAGAAGATTGTCGTTGTGGATGACGATTTTTTCGTCGTCAATCTCACAATCTGACAAGTCAGAGTTTGCAAGTTCATCGAAAGTTTTTTTGTTTTTATATTCAACCTTGCTGTCACAAACTTTATCGATAAGTGAAAGGCTTTTTATAACGACTTCGTCAGTGCTATATTCGATTTTGATGCCTTTGCCAGAACTGTCAAGAATTTCAGCGAGTTGGTTATTTACAAATTTATAAACACTTTTGTTTCCGTCAAAATGGGTGATTTCAAAAACACTTCCCTGCTTGAAAGAAATCTTTCGGTCGCGTGAGTTAGTTATACTTTCAAGCTTGCCATTTTTATATTCGAAGTTTATCACATTTTCCTTGCTGTCAATAATGTTTTCAATCTCTTGACTTTCGAAATTTTTATAGTTTATGTAAACAGCATTTTCGTTCACGTCTGAAACAAGCACAAGTCTGAACAAATCGCCCTCTTCATTCGCTTTACCAAAGCCATAAATATATTCTTCATTATAAAGATAATGCACTGGCACTTGCATTTCAAGATGGAAAAGTTTGTTTTGCAAAATTTCAATCTGCCTATTAATTTCACCCAAATCTTCTGTCTGCTGATTGAACTGGTCAATATAGTTTTCTATCGCAGTTTGACTGCCATAAATGTTGACGTCAGCGAGGACAATAGTTTCGGTATTTTTATTAACTGAATCCGCTTCTTCATCATAAAATCTATTTATATCTTCGGCTGTAAAAAAGGAATATTTATTAAACAACTCCCGAATCTCTTCTTTTGTTTTTATATTTTTATAAATACCCATTATATTTGCGCTTGGCGGTTGAACTTTTGTATCTTTATTTTCTTGAAAAGCTTTCTCATAAGTTTCGATTTGTTTATTCAACTCATCAATACTTTCATTATAATTTAATTTAGTTATCTCTTTATTCAAACATGCGATATAAATTTGTTTTTTAAGAGAAGATAGACTTTTTTCATACTTTTCTTTATTCTTTTCGAGATTTTTGATTTGTTTTTTAACTTGTGAAAGTTCCTCAGGCTCGTGTTCAACATATTCTTCACCTTTGATGTCTTTTATTGATGAAGCAAGTTTAAGCCCAGAAGGCGCTTCCAAAATCTTCTCGACTTTAAACTCCTTTTCTTGACCGCTAATAATGGTTTTGTAAACAAGTTCGCCGTCATAATTGACTTCAAGTTCATCACGACTTACAAAATGCTTAACGTCATCAGAAAGATAATAATATCGTTCTTCCAATGTTTGATTTTTGCCATTTTCATCGATATAAATAAAATCAAGTTTGGTCAAGTCATTTTTTCTTTTCAAGAATTGTTGAAGTGAGATATTCCAGTTTTTTGGCAGTCCATTCTCGATTGCAAGACAGTTTTGCGCCTGATTATAATGCGCAAAAACAGAGAGTGGCAAAGCAAATTTTTCTGATGAAGAAAGCAAAGCATTTAAACTTAATTTCTTATTGAAGAAATCATATTTGACTTCTCCTGCCCTGCCAAGAGTGAAACTTTGCGTTATTTCTTCATTAAAATCAGTCAGATAATGATAGTTGATTTCAACCTTTTTATCAAAATTCAAAGTGCTATCACAGTCAAATTCAAGTATGATTTTTTCAGCACCCATGTTTAAAGCCTGCTGAATCTCATCGCTTATATTTATTTTATTGTTCGGCATATCCAAATCTATTGTGTCAACATTAGCCCAACTTTCTGTTTTGTCTTGCGTAACAACCGTGAAATCAACTCGGCATGCGCGATGCTCCGAATTTCCGTTTGCATTCAAATTGGAAATGTTAAGCCACGCTTCCTCGACTTTTATTTCTCTTTCCAAAGCATTCAATGGAATTGTGATTTTTTTGCCAACGACATTTTCATCACTTAAACGAATTGTAAATTTTTTCATAACATATCTCCTTTTTTTTAATTTACAATTTCAGTTTAATTCCTAAATTTTCTAATGACTTCTAAACTTTGCTAAGACCTGCTATAATGTGCTAAGACTTAATTTATTTTAAACAGTATTTTAAAATTAAAGTTTCAGATTGAGTTTTCATTGTTTATAAGTTCTTGAAGTTTATTGACCCCTTCACTGTGAAGTTGATATATTCTTTTTGTTGAATAATTCATTTGGTCGGCAATTTGGTCAAAAGTCAAGAAGGTTATATATTTTAGATACATTATTATTCTATATGGCTGATTCAGTCTTTCAATAAGTTCATCAATTCTTTTCTTTTTTGCCAAAAGTTTAAACAAAATTTCCTCTTCCTGTTTCTTTGACACTTGATAAATTTCAAGGTTTGGATTTTTTATCATCATAGCAGTAATTTTTTCAACTTCTTTTGTCTTTTCTTTCAAATATTGATTGTCATACCAGTATTCTTCAAGCATGTTTTTGACCTCTTCTCTGTTCATTACAACCTCCTAAATTATAACATTATGTGAGAATTATGTCAAATAAAAATTAACAAATTGTGATAAATTTATTTTTTTTTAAAAAAAGTTGATAATTTTATCACTATATGTTAAATTAATTTAAGAAAGAAGGAGTTGAAATGTTTGCTGAAAGATTAAAGTTTCTAAGACAGAGAGGAAAAATAACACAACAGGCGCTTGCGAAAAGCCTTAATGTTTCAACAGGAACGATTGCGATGTGGGAAACAGGACAGCGCCAACCCACTGTCAAAAAACTTAATGAAATTGCAGACTTTTTTGATGTGCCTATAAATTTTTTGTTAAGTGATAACTCAAGTTTTGAAGACAAATATAATAATGATAAAATTTTAGGAAAAGAAAACACTATTGTTTTTTTTGGACGTGGCGAAGGCAGAAAGGAATTTAAAGTTTCAGAAGAAGAAATGAAACACTGGCTTGCAATCTTTGAAAGCAGACAAAAAAACTCAACCGACGATGACTTTTAAATCGTTGGTTTTTTGTTTGATTTTGTCGATGATTATGTCATAATCTCATTTATGAGGGATTTAAAAAAAGACGCTGAAAACAATTATTTTAAAATAAGAAACACTGTTTGGATTTTTCTTTTGAAAAACAAAGTCAAAAAGTTCCCATTAAATTTGCAAAATCTTGCCGACAAAAACCATTGGCTAATTTTAAGTTATAAAAGTTATTGTGCCATAAACAGCCTAGATGAAGAAAAATTGATAGCTGACCACCCTGATGGATTCACCATTCAAATTGGAAAACAATTTATAATATGCTATAACCAGAACAACAATCGTTGGCGTAATCGTTTTACAATTGCTCATGAAATTGGTCATATTATTTTACACAAACACATCAAAGACTCTAAAACTCTTGAAAAAGAAGCAAACATGTTTGCTTCTCGCATGCTGATGCCAATGCTTCTCGTCAAAGAATTGAACATAAAATCTGCGGAGGAACTTTCAAAACTTTGTGACGTCAGTCTTGAATCTGCAACAATTCGGTTAAAACGATACAATTTGATAAAAATAAGAAAAAAGTTTTACTCAAGCAAATATGAAATAAAATTTTTAAAGCAACTTAAACCTTTTATAGAAACAATTAAAAAGGAATCCTTAAAGTAAAACAGGAAGTGAATTTTAAAAAACAAGCAAAAACAGGCAGAACACGGAGTAGAAAAACAACAATAGCAGATTAAAATCTGCTTTTTTAAAAAATAAAAAAATCACTATGCGCCTTTGTATATAAAGCACATAGCAATTTTAGGTTTGGTGGGCAGGGATGGATTCGAACCATCGAAGGTGTAACCGACGGATTTACAGTCCGTTGCATTTGGCCGCTCTGCAACCTACCCATAAAATTTTAGCACCCCGAAGGATGCTTTTGGAGCTGGTGAAAGGAATCGAACCTTCAACCTGCTGATTACAAGTCAGCTGCTCTACCATTGAGCCACACCAGCATGGTGCCCTAAGGTGGAATCGAACCACCGACACAAGGATTTTCAGTCCTTTGCTCTACCGACTGAGCTATCAGGGCAAAATGGCGACTCGAATGGGGCTCGAACCCACGACCTCCAGCGTGACAGGCTGGCGTTCTAACCAACTGAACTACCGAGCCACAGATGTTTCTGTGTTTGTTTATTTCCTTTCATATTGTCACCTATGAAAGTTTGTCCACTTTAGGACTTTTAGAGTTTAAAACTCTGGTGGGCCTTCAGGGACGCGTTATGAGCGACAGCGAATGGCCGAGCATACTTTCTTCGAAGGCTGGCTCTGACCCGGACGGACGGGGTTCGCACTTGCAAAGCAAGTGGCAACTTGAAAAGTTGCAGTCCAATGAAGGAACGATGCATAATTTGAGTTTAAAACTCTGGTGGGCCTTCAGGGACTCGAACCCCGGACCGACCGGTTATGAGCCGGTTGCTCTAACCAACTGAGCTAAAGGCCCACAAACAAGATTCTTGTTGGTCGGGGTGGAGGGTCTCGAACCCCCGACCTCATGGTCCCAAACCACGCGCTCTACCAACTGAGCCACACCCCGCCAAGCAATCTTGCTTGGTTATTTTATAATAAATTAACGAATATGTCAAGGAAAATTCAATAATTTTTTAAAAAAATATCAAAATTTGTTCCTCTACACTAACATAATATACTAAACTTAAGTTATTTGCAACAAATTAATCAACAAAAACATCTGCATCTGACTGTTTTTTTATAAAAATCAGATATTTTTTCACTTCTTCAAAAGAGACTGGTGTGAAATTATGATAAGTTGTGCAAACATTGAACCCATTTTTCTTTAAAGGTTTCAAATCATGAACATGACCATAAAGATTGAAACACCCTTCTCTGCAGTCCGTTGGTTTATGAGTCATATAAACATCATTCCCATCAATCTTTTGCTCCAAGAATGCCCCATCACGAATAACATCTTTAAAGCCAAGTTCGATAAGTTTTGTTCTGAACTTATCAAAATCCCTGAAATCTTTCTTTTCATAATTGCCACAAATCAAAATGATTTGCCCTTTAAGTTTCTTAACAAGTTCATATTTCCCAAAATCACCAATGTGATATACTATGTCTTTATCTGAAACAACCTTGTTCCAGCGAGCAACAATTTCATCGTCATACTCACTAAGTTTGTCAAAAGGAGTCATTCTGAGTCTATATCCTTTCAAAATGCCTAAATGGGTGTCAGAAGTGAAGAAGATTTGAGCAGGACTAACTTCGTTGCCATATTTGGTCACATTTTCAACAAAATCACGCCAAACAAGTTGGTTTGGAGCCATATCATAGACATAATTAACAAGCATACCCATTGAAACTTTGGATTGTTCTTTTAAAAGAGAATTTATTGAAATTGCCTTAACTTTAAACCAGTCACGATTTATAAGATATGCAATTGGCGCAACATCATATAAAGTTTTGATGCCAAGGTCGCCTTCATTGACCTGTGAAGATGATTTGATTTTGCTCAAAAGATATCTTCCAACGTCATTGACAGCAACATTTCTTTCAAATTCATACTTGCTTGTGACGATAAATTTGCCAACATAGGACGGAATAACAGTCATAAGTACACCACTTTTGGCAACAATTTCAAATGCTTTTTTGTCGGTCTTATAGTTTGTGTCAGTGAATTCTTCGACAAATGTGTGTCTTGTCCCAAACCATACAATTGAGATATTATTTTTGATTTCTGGTGCTTTTGTCAAAGCAATAGCAATGTTTGTGAGTGGTCCGAGGCAAGCAATTGTTACTTCTTCCTTTTTGGCAAGTTCGATGATTTTATCAACTGCTGGCGAAGTTTTGTTATATAAACTTGTCACAAAGCCTTCACTGCCCTTAAATATAAGATCTGGCTTTTTCACGCCAATATAGCGCAAAATTCTGCTTGCCTCAAGAGAACCTTCAATTATGCTATCTCTTGCTGAAACATGTCTTACTTTATCAATAAATGGTGCAATTGTCACCGCTTCAATATTGAAAATTTCTTGATGAGAAAATGCATATGCAATTGCAAAAGCGTCATCAACATCGTTTCCCGTGTCACTGTCGATAATAAGATTAATTTTCTTGGTCATAGTTCCTCCACATCAATCATTGTTTTTATTTTAGCATTTTTAAAGAATATTGTCAAAATAAAAGCAGAAAAAACACAAAAAATTTTAAAATCTGAAAATAGTTGAAAAATATTTTGAATAAATTTAATATTATGATAGAATTAAAATATTTAAGGAGAAATAAATGATTAAAATTGTCACCGATTCAACTGCATATATTCCACAAGAATATTTGCAAGAAAACGATATAAAAGTTGTTCCTCTTCGCGTTTTATTTAAAGAAGAAGAATTTGACGAAGGTTTACCTGGAAGTTACGACTCTTTTTTTAAGGTTTTCACTAAGGAAAAAGTTTTCCCTAAAACAAGCCAACCTTCACTTTTGGATTTCACAAATTTATTTAATGATATTATTGACAATGGCGATGAAGCAATTGTTTACACAATTTCATCTTCTTTGTCAGGCACAAACTCTGTTGCATGTCTTGCAAAAGAGCAATGTTCTGACCCAAGCAAAATAACAGTTATCGACTCTCAATCCGCATGTCAAACAACATGGGGCTATATCATGGAAACCGTTGAAATGATAAAGCAAGGAAAAACGAGAGAAGAGATTGTCAAAGCAATTTCTATTCTTCAAGAAAACAGCACGATTTGTTTTGTGCCAGATTCACTTGAATATCTCGCTCGTGGTGGCAGAATTGGAAAAGTTAGTGCAACAATCGGCTCACTTTTGCAATTGAAACCAATTTTGATGTTCAAAAAAGGCACACTAGGATGTGAAAAGAAGACAATTGGCATAAACAAAGCAATCATGGAAGTTGTTTCAATGATTCCACAAAACATCAAGAAACTTTTCATAATTCACATTGCAAACAGCAAATTTTTTGAACTTTTGAAGTCAAAACTCAAAGGAAAGTTCAATGTTCCAACTTTTGAAGGTGAAATTGGACCTGTTGTGGCTGCGCATATTGGTCCAGCTGTTGGAGTTGCTTGGATATGCTAAGAAAAACAGCCATTGTGACAGGTGCGAGCAGTGGGATTGGCAGAGAAACTGCCCTCTTTTTTGCACGAAATGGATATAACATTGTTCTTGCTGAGCATATCAATTCAACCAAAAGTGTTGAAGATGAAATCAAAGAAATTGGAGTTGACGCTATTTCAATTGGCTTTGACCTTGAAAGCGAAGAAAAAATTATCAATTTTTTTAATTGTGCTTTTGAGAAGTTTGAGTATATTGACTGCATTGTCAACTGTGCTGGAATTGCACTCAAACAAAAGTTATTTATTGATGTCACTTGTGAAGAAATTGATAAAATTTTGAATGTCAACCTTCGCGGAACAATGCTGGCATGCAGAGAAGGCCTCAAACACCTCGTTTCTCAAAAACATGGCAATGTTGTCAACATTTCTTCCATTCTTGGCGAAACAGGCGGAAGTTTTGAAACAGTTTATTCAACATCGAAAGGCGGAATAATTTCGCTGACCAAATCACTTGCGGTTGAGTTTGCACCTTTCGGTCTGAGAATCAACACTGTTGCACCCGGCTTTGTTGAAACAAAGATGACAGAAAACTTAAATGAAGAGGCTCGAGCTGACTGCATAAATCAAATTCCCCTTGCAAGACTTGGCAAGCCAAGTGACATTGCAAGCATAATATATTTTCTCGCTCAAGACAGCGCATCCTATATCACCGGTCAATGCATTGGTGTCAATGGTGGTGCTATAAGATTTGATTAAAAAAATGCACAAATGTGCATTTTTTTATTCTTTAAATTATTCTTTTTAATTTTATTTATCATTTGAAATTTATTTTTATTTAATCATTATCAGTGCTATAAAAATCAAACGCTTTCATAATTTCAGCCAAATCATCCTTTGGATTTATGGCTTCTTTAAGGTCAAAGCCAGAAGATTGAATTGAGCGCGATTTTTCTTCTGGTCTTGTATCCAGAAATTTATCAACAAGGTTTGAATAGTTATCACCCTCTTCAAGCGTCAATTCGGTGACTGGCTTGATAAGATTTTTTTCGCCGACTCTGTCTATTCTAACCTCGCGAGGCGTTTCAGATGCTTTACGATAGCCCTGCATTTTGTTGAGCAACATTCTCATCGAATCATTTTCAGTTTTGATTGGATTTGTCAAACCTGTTTTTTCGCTGAAATCGATTTGCTCCAAGATTTTTTCTATATCTTGTGATAT
>CAPERS010000008.1:14875-46508 GCA_948607205.1 uncultured Eubacteriales bacterium
TCTTTCTCAAAGAATTGTTTTGTTCGATTCCCGGATATTTGATTGAAAGTTCTTGAAACAAAATTTCAATTTGACCATAGACCATTTTGAGTTGGGTTGCTTTGAGTTCTGTCAAGTTGCGCTTGCCTTCATCTTCATATTTTCTGAACATGTCAAGTGCTGACATAATGCTTTTTTCACGATTTTCAAGTTCGTAACTTTTGCTTCGATAGTCCAAAAGTTTTTTTTCAGATTCAAGCACTTTCAGTTTTTCTTCCATAAGCATTGCTTCATGCTCTGCTTTAAGTTTTGCAATAAATTCTTCAACTTCTCGTCTGCTATAGCCGTTATACTCGCTTGAAAACATAACTTAACTCCTTTTTATAAAGATGAAATATTTCACTACTAATAATAACACACCCACACCACCAATTGCAAGTGAAATCCAAAAAGGAATGAGGTTTATTTGACTTAAAAACTCGCTTATTGCCACAAAAAACAACAAAATTGCAATAAAAAAGTGAAAATGTTCGTGGTGCGCAATATATGTGACCATTGACGCAAAAGCAAACGACAAAATCAGCATCATTACCAAAAAGTTGGACATCGGCGTGAGAATTGCGAAAATTCCGCTCAAACCAACAAAGGTCAACAGCGAACCAAAGTAGCAAGAAGAGTCAAGAAAAAACAATCTTGATTTGATAAGCAAATGAATTCCAAGAAAAAAGCACAAGCCGAAAAACCAAAGATAATTGTTCTTTAAAAGCACAATCGACAAAACAAGTTGAACGATTATAAGCGACACTGTCACAAAAAAAGAGCATCTAAGAATGTCAGTTTTCTTTATTCCAGCAATTCTTCCTCTCATGCTCTTATTATTCACTTTTAAAATTATTTTAACCTTGATTTTTTATATTTTCATTTCTACTTTTTTCAATTTCATCTGTTTCGATTTCTTTTTCTTTGACCTTTGCTTCCTTGTCTTGTTCAATTGATATTTCTTCAGCACTTGACTTTTCTTCTTGATTTGGAGTTTGCAAAATGCCTCTTTCTTTTGTCAATTTTGATTTCTTTTCAGGCTTTATTTCCTTTGGAAGAGCCTCAGGAACAAATGCCCTATTAAATCCTTTTTTTGCCAAAATGAAATAAACGAGAATTATCACAAGCCCAACTGCAATCAAAATTATGCTGAGAAGTTGTGAAGCCCTGAGCGAGCCAATCATCAAACTGTCGCCTCGAAACTCTTCGATTATCGCACGACCAAGTCCATACAAAATCAGATAGAGCGCTGAAACTGTTCCACGATGTTTGAGTTTTGCTTTTCTTAAAATTATCATTAAAACTGCAAACACTATAAAGTTCCAAATGCTTTCATAGAAGAAAGTTGACAGATGCCAAACGCCATCAATCTGAGTTGAAAATGGAAACCATTGAAGTGCTTCATTTGTGACCTCAATGCCATAGCAACATTTTGAAAAATAGCAACCTATTCGGCCTATTGCCTGACCCAAAATGAGTGATGGGACAACCACATCGCCAATATCAAGAAAGTTCTTTTTATGAATAAGGCAATAGAGCATAACGCCAACCGCACCGCCAATAACCCCGCCATAAATTGCCATTCCACCCTTCCAAATTTCAAAGATTTGGAGAAATGTGTATGATTGGTCGCTGAAAATAACATAATAGACTCTGGCGCCTATGATTGAAAGTGGCAAAACATAGCATGCAACAACAATTATATTGTCACTTTTAAGACCTCGAAATCTTGCATTTTTGCAGGCTACGAAAACGCCTAGCGCCATTGCCAGCGCTATCAAAAAGCCATAGTATGAAATTTTCAGCCCAAAAAGCAGAAAGTAGGAGTCAAAAAATCCGAACATATATGTTTATTATATATCTATATGCTTTCTTTTGCAAATAATTTTCGGCTTTTGTTTGCATTTTGAACTATGATAAAGTTATCGCGGACAAAATTGTTAAAATTTTAACAAAAAATATGAATATTCTTTCAAATTCGGCACATTATATAACTGTTCGGCAAATGAATTATGCGACCGAACGCAAAAAAAGCCAACAATGACGGTTGGCTTTTTTTTATTTATTATATATCTAACATTTTTACCAGATAAAATTTTAAGATTTAATTAAAATTAAATTTTCACACTGACTTTGAAAAGTTCATTGTTAAGGAAATCGTTGTTTTTGTCAACATCGCGATAAGCGACAAGAAGAGTTGTCCAAAGTCCGCCTTCATAGGCTCTGCCAAGTGAGAGAATTTTTTGCGCAATCACGACTGACTCAGGTGCATGAGATTCGTTATTGTCAGGATTGAAATAATTTTTATCAAGCGTTCTCAACACTTCAACCATGTCATTTATGAAGAGAAGTGTTTTTTCACCGCGGTCATTCATCTTTTCACAGAATGCAATTGCATCGACCACGCGTGCAACACCGAGAGATGCATCACTTCCATAGACTGTTGTGAAGGTTGTGATACCTTCGAGGTTGTCATACATGATATCATTTTCGAAAGAAATGTTAAGCCCTGCAACTACGACTCTCACTCCACGGCTTTGGCAATCTTTTGCAAAGTCTTCAAAGTTTTCATCTTCAAAGATATCAGTTGAATATTCCACAACATTTCTTCTTCCGCAACAAATCATTGCATTTCCAAAAGGAAATTTTTCGCGAGAGATAATTGGTCTGTTTTTTTGAAGACTTTTAACGACATATTTATCAACATCTATGAAGTTAATCTCCATAAGTTTATCAGCCATAAAATGACCAAGATTGTTGATTTTGACACATCTAGCCTTGATAAAATCACCTTTTGAAAGGTTAAATTCTTCAATTTTTTCTTCTGGAATAAAAACTTTGATTCCGAATTTGTTATCAATGAAATATGTTGACAAATTGGCCATTCTGAGAACGCCAGTAAGGATTCTAAATTCCTTTGCAACATGTTCAAACTGTGGCATTTCTTGCGCAAAACAAATCAATTTCTCATAAGTTGGTCTGCCAACTGGTGCTTCGATTTTTTGGTCGTCTTCATTGATGACTGCATCCATGATTTCATCAATTGTGCCAAGTTTCTTGAAAGGTCTTCCCTTTTTGCCACCAAGAGCGGCGTTTGCAATTCCTGAGTTCTTGACTTTTTCTTTGTTTTCAAGGATGAGTTCAACAAGTTCATTTCTTCTCTTTGTTGTTGGCGATGGAACACCCATTTCACGTGCCAAAGCGCGCAACTCGTATATACCCAATTTGCGCACAAGAACATCTGTTAGTTTTTCATTGCTCATAGTTATGTCTTCATTTGTTAATGTCATAAGCACCTCATATATGACAATATTAACATAACCTGTCGAAATAGTCAACCCTTTTCGACTAAATAGGCAAAAGTGAGGTAATAAATCCGCAAATAACGGCAAGAACATACAGTAAAACTGTTATGCCAAGATTTTCTCTGACCCTTTTGAAATTGGCAGTGAAAAGAACGATAAGTCCAACGCCAGCGCCTGCACACAAGCCTGCAACAAGGCCAGCGAAACCGATAACGCCTGCCATATAAAGTTCAACGATAAAAACCGATGCTGCACAGTTTGGAATCAGTCCAACCAGCGCAGCAACCAAAACTTGAATGTAGACATTGTCAGTGAAAAGCACTTTTAATGGTTCAAGGCCTCCACAATAAGCCTCTATTAAATTGATTGCAAGGGTTATCACAAAGATATACGCAACTATTATCGCAGTGTGCTTGAGCGCATCCAAAAAGATATTTTTTGTGCAGTTGTGACCATGTTCATGTTGATGAGGTCTGACAACTTCCTCTTCTGGCTTTTGTTTTTTACGTTTGAATAGATAAATAGTTCCGTCAATTGCATAGCCAATTATTATCGCTAGCACAAGTTTCACTGCCAAAAGAAGCAAGAGTTTTGGAATAAATTGCGGATTTGCAATCATGATTGGCACAGCCTCGTCGCTTGTTGCAATAAAGACTGCCATAAGCGTTCCGAGAGAGACAATGCGCCTTGAATAAAGACTGCTTATCACCGACGAAAAACCACACTGTGGCACGCAACCTAAAAAAGCACCGAACAAGGCTCCTGCTTTTTTCGTCCGGTGCAATAATCGAGAATATTTATGATTCTGACTGTGTGAAAAATAACTGACAAGCAGATAAGCGAGATATAAAATCGGCAAAACGATTGCAGTATCTTTCAGCGCATCCAAAAGTGCGTCTAAAAACATCTAAATTCCTCTTGATTATTATTTATTATCTTTTGTGCTGTTTTTGTTTGCTGTTTTTGATTTTGACACTGACTTTTCGGCAACCTGCTCTGGTTGTTCGATTGTGAGGTCGTCAAGTTTGAGTTGTTTGCTTCTCACCTTTCTTTTTGGCAAGTTTTCAACTTCTGGTGCTTTTTTTGAAGAAGTTTTTGGCTCTTGGGCTTTTGTTTCTTCTTCACTTGACAAGTCAGACTTTGATTCAAGTTCTTTTTTTACTTGTCTATATTCGCTCATTCTTTTTGCGCTCTCGTTTGGAGAATAAAGAATGATTGTTTGCTTGTCTTGATAGCCAATTTCGCCGTCAAGACTTGCAGAGATGACACTCTTTCCAAGCATTTCGTCAATTCTTCCTTTATTGAAGGTTGAAACTTCACTATTGTCAGCGAAGAGAACAATTTTGCCATTGTTCATTGTTCCAACTTTTGAATCGTTGAGAAGATAAGTGATGTCGCCACTGAGCATGCTGACAAGTTTTGCATTGTTAAGGATTCCTGTGATGGAGCCTGTTATCATTGTCACAATTCTTGCCTTATTTCTGACAAACATAACCCTGCCTTCTGTCATTGTTGCAAGTTCTGCGCGGTCGTCAACAAAACGGATGAAACCGCCGTTCATTGTGCCGATTGTTGCCTTGCCTTTGACATAATCGATGACGCAGTCGTTTATTGTTGTGATTGAACTTTTTCCAGAAACTTCTGTGATTTTTCCGCTTTTGAAAAGACCGATTTTTGCCCTTCCAGTAAGGCGTTCAATTGTTCCATTTTCAACCATTTGAATGCTTGCCTTTCCAGAGATTTCTTTGAAAGTGCAGTTGAAACTTTCAAGCACGATTGCACTGCCTGAAAGAGAAACATTTTCACATTTATTCAAAATATGCACACCATTTGAAAGCGCAAAATTGCTCTCTTCATCGTGAATGATAGGGTCAATAACTTTTTCTTTCTTTTTAAACTTGCACATTTTGCACCTCTCAATTTATATATATCATATCACATTAAATGTTGCAAGTGCAAACAATTATTCAACATTTTCATTTTTTTAACAAAAAATTCCTAATTTTTGATAATTTTGTTGACTAAATTTTTTAATTTAAATATAATTTCTCTTGTGCTTTTATATTATTTATATAATAATATATTATCTATTAAAGATGATTATCGTAAGTTTATATTGAGGTGAAACATGTTTAAACAACTTAAATACTTAAAGCCACTTGAGTGGTTATTGGTCGGTGTGATTGTGCTTTTACTTGTCGCACAGGTTTATTGCAATCTTGCCCTTCCTGAATGTTTAAGCGACATTCTCAAAATGGTTCAAAGCGTGATTGTGACAAAAGACCTCAAGCCAATTTTAATGAAATCACTTGAAATGATGGGATATGTTGGAGCCATTCTTGTCTGCACCATTGTGGTAAGTTATTTGACTGCGCTTGTGATAACAAATCTTATGGCAAGAGTGAGAGGAAAACTTTTTGAAAAAGTCAACAACTTTTCAATGAATGAAATAAATCAATTTTCAATCGCTTCACTTATCACGCGCTCAACCAACGACATAACACAACTTCAACAAGTTTTTGTTCTTGTCCTCAACTTTGGTGTCACTGCGCCGATAACAGCCATTATCGCAATAATCAAAATTGTCAATGTTGCATCAAACTTAACACTTGTCAATGTTGTTTCAGTTGTATTCCTTGTTCTTGTTGTTATTTTTGTTTTTGTTATTGCAGTGCCAAAGTTCAAAAAAATTCAAAAGAAAATTGACCATTTGAATCTTGTTACACGTGAAAACTTGACTGGTCTTAAAGTTGTGAGAGCCAACTCTGCCGAATCTTTGCAAGAAGATAAATTTGAAAAAGTCAATGCTGACCTCACAAGAACAGAACGTTTTGTTCAAAGAGTTATGGCAGTTATTGACCCTGCAATCATGCTGATAATGTCTGGAACAAGTTTGGCTATTGTTTGGCTGACTGCCTACCTTTTTGGAAATGACATAACTGCAATCGCAAACATTGGTGAAATAACACAATATTCAATGCAAATCATCTTTGCATTTCTCACACTTTCAATGCTTTTCATGTTTGTGCCAAGAGGAATGGTTTCTGCAAAGCGCGTTAACGAAATTCTTGAAACAAAATCATCACTTCTTGACGGCAAAGGTCAAGTTATTTCAAAAGAAATGGGAACTGTTGTTTTTGACGATGTTTCTTTCAAATACCCTGACGCTGATGAATATGTTCTCGAACATGTTTCTTTCACAGCAAAGCCGGGCGAAACGATTGCCTTTATCGGTTCGACAGGAAGCGGGAAAAGCACACTTATCAACCTTTTGCCACGATTTTATGATTGCACAGACGGCAACGTTTATCTTGATGGCATCAATGTTAAGGACTACACCCTACACGAATTGCATGAAAAAATTGGATATGTTCCACAACGCGGAGTTCTGTTCCGTGGCACAGTGACCGAAAACATTCGTTATGGCAACGAGCAGGCAACCGACGAAGAGATTTCAACTGCGCTCAAAATTGCACAAGCCGACTTTGTTTATTCACTTGAAGGCGGACTTGACTATCAAATCGCGCAAGGCGGAACAAACGTTTCAGGCGGACAAAAGCAAAGGCTTTCTATTGCAAGAGCAATTGTCAGAAATCCTGAAGTTTTCATATTTGACGACAGTTTTTCTGCGCTTGACTATAAGACCGATAAAACTTTGAGAGCAAAACTTAACAAACACACTCAAAAAACCACAAAACTTATCGTTGCACAGAGAATTGGAACAATTATGAATGCCGACCAAATCATCGTGCTTGACGAAGGAAAAGTGGTTGGACATGGCAAACATAAACAACTTTTGAAAGACTGCCCTGTTTACAAAGAAATTGCTCTTTCACAACTTTCACAGGAGGAATTATAATGGCAAAAAATAACAAAGATACATTAAACAAAAAATCAAATTCTCCTGTTGAAGATTTGGAGAAATTTGAAAACTCACCAGTCATAGATGAAAGCATTGTTGAAAGCATTGAGCCTGTTGCCGAAGACGCTTTATCAGAAACCAAATCAAAAAAGAAAAACAAGAAAGAAAAGCCTGCGAAAAAAGCATCAATGAAAACACTTTTCAAAACCATAGCGCCAGTCAAGTGGCTTGTTATTATCGGCGTTGTGCTTGCAATCTTTTCAACTGTTTTATCGATTGTTGGACCAAGAATTTTGAATGAAATGATGGAAGTTTTGGCTTCGCCAAACTTTTCTCTTGAGAGGGTCA
This sequence comes from uncultured Eubacteriales bacterium, assembly GCA_948607205.1. Taxonomy (GTDB): domain Bacteria; phylum Bacillota; class Clostridia; order Christensenellales; family UBA1242; genus Caccovivens. The sequence goes on from CAPERS010000008.1 coordinate 22,409, forward strand.
ACACAATTGGACTGTTTCTTGTTGCAATTTTTCTTGTTGCCATGTTTTTATCATATTTTGAAGGCTTTTTGATGTCAAAAGTTTCAACAACGATAACAAAAAATCTTCGAACAAGCATTTCAAAAAAGATAAACAAACTTCCTCTCAAATATTATGACAAAACAAGTTTTGGCGACATTATCTCACGCGTGACAAATGACGTCGACACAGTCGGAAGAGGTTTGAATGGCTCTATCACAAGTCTTATTTCAAGCATAACCATGATTATTGCAATTCCTATCATAATGCTTACAATCAGTTGGGAGTTGACGCTTATTGCCCTTGTTGAAATTCCACTTTCATTTGGTATTGTTTTGCTTATTGTTAAGTTCAATCAAAAATTTTACACTGCGCAACAAAAAAGTCTTGGCGAACTTAACGGACACATTGAAGAAATTTATTCTGCACACAATGTTGTCAAAGCATTCAATGGCGAAGAAAGAGCAAGTGTGACATTCAATAAACTTAACACAACGCTTAAAAACTCAGCCAGAAAAGCTCAGTTTACATCTTCGCTCATGCACCCAATCATTAACACAATCGGAAACATCATATATGTTGTTATCTGCCTTGCTGGCGCTTGGATTGCGATGAAGAATAACAATCCCCTCTTCATCACTTCAATCATCACATTTTTGACCTATATCAGAATGTTCAACCAGCCAATTTCTCAGATTGGAATGCTTGCCGGCAACCTTCAAATGATGAGCGCAGCTTCTGAGCGCGTATTCAAATTCATTGAGGAAGATGAAGAACCTGACGAAAGTCACAAAACTGCTCAAATCAAAGATGTCAAAGGCAAAGTTCAATTCAAGAATGTTGATTTTGGTTATACGCCTGACAAGCAGATTATTCACAAATTCAATTTCACTGCCATGCCTGGTCAGAAGATTGCCATTGTTGGCCCAACAGGTGCTGGAAAAACAACTATGGTCAACCTGCTGATGAGGTTCTATGAAATTGATGGTGGAGAAATTCTCATTGATGGTGTTCCAACAAAAGACATGAACAGAAGTTATCTTCGTTCCCTTTTTGGAATGGTTTTGCAAGACACATGGCTTTTTGAAGGCACTATCAAAGAAAACATCGCCTTTGGCAATCCTAACGCAACTGACGAGGAAATTGTCAATGCCTGCAAAATGGCAAACGTTGACCACTTTATCAGAACTGAACCACAGGGTTACAACATGGTTATGAAAGAGGACAGCGCAATAAGTCAGGGGCAGAAACAACTTTTCACTATTGCAAGGGCTATGGTGCAAAATTCACCAATGCTTATTCTTGACGAAGCCACAAGTTCTGTTGACACAAGAACTGAAATGCTTATTCAAACAGCAATGGATAGGCTTATGAAAGGCAGAACAAGTTTTGTGATTGCGCACAGACTTTCAACCATAAAAAACGCAGACCAAATTATTGTTATGAAAGATGGCTCTATTGTGGAAACTGGAAATCATCAAACTTTAATGGAGAAAGGCGGATTTTATAAAGAACTTTACAACAGTCAGTTTGAAAATGGAGAGGAGTTTTAATCTCCTCTTTTTTTATCTAAATTTAAAATTTGTTTTGAGGAACAGATTTTGCGCGTTATGTTAAATTTATTCAATAGCAACATTTTGAACGCCAATGGCAAATTCAACCGATTTACAAGGCACAGATGCGAACCTGAAATGAGGAGCCTCCTCATTTCAGCGCAAGCGCGCTAACCTAGCGCGCTTGCCGTTGCCTTGCTGGCAACGTTCGCATCTGTGCCCAGTTTGAAATAACTCACCCTATCCTTCAAAAAACAAAAAAATTCTTTCAATTGTCTTTTACTTTTATCTTTATTGTGATATAATGAATATATAAATATATACAAAAGGAGGAAAAACATGGCAGAACTTACAATAAAAGGTGTGTCAAAGTTCTATAAACTTGGCAACAAATCAACCTTTCAGGCACTATCTGACATAAACCTTGAGTTTGAAAAAGGCGAACTTGTTTCAATCATAGGCGAAAGCGGAAGTGGAAAAAGCACGCTCATGAATATTATTGGCGGTCTTGACTCCGACTTCGAAGGTGAAATCATTGCAGGTGGCGAAAACCTGAAATCGCTTAAAGATAAAGGTCTTGACTCTTACAGAAAAAGAAAAGTTGGTTTTGTTTTTCAATCCTTCAACCTTATTCCTCACCTATCTATTCTCGACAACGTGACAATTGCACTCACATTATCAAATGTTGACAGCGAAGAGAAAGTTCGAAAGGCAACAGAAGTTCTTTCAAAACTCGGTCTTGAAAAGCACTTGAAGAAAAAACCAAATCAACTCAGCGGTGGTCAAAAACAACGTGTGGCAATTGCAAGAGCGCTTATCAATGACCCTGAAATCATCCTTGCCGACGAACCAACAGGTGCGCTTGACAGCGAGACATCCTTTCAAATTCTCGATATTCTTAAAAGTATTGCCGATGAAGGCAAACTTGTCATAATGGTCACACACTCTGAAAAAATCGCATCCATTTCTTCACGCATAGTTGAAATTTCAGACGGAAAAGTGATTCGCGATGAAAAATCAAAAACTTATCAACATAAAGAAGTTGAAAAGTTTATTTCAGAAGAGCCTAAAAAGAAGAAAAATGGCAATCTTTCATTCTTTCAAGCGATAAGGCTTTCTTTTCACAACATGTGGGCAAGCAAAACAAAGAACTTTTTGATGGCGTTCGGCGTTTCAATCTCACTTATCAGCCTCATCTTGATGCTTTCACTCGGCTCAGGACTGACTGGATACATAAGTGGACTTGCAGATTCTTATTCAAGTCCAGAAATTGTTACCATTTCAAAACGCAGTGAGGACCCATTCTCAGCACTCAGTCCAGGCACATTCACTGATGATGAAATTGCAAAAGTTAAAGATGACATCAACGCTCACCTCGAAGAAAAAGGAAATGATTTCAGAGTTCAAAATGCTGAAAATATCTCTTACGGTTGGTCACAACTGACAGGGTTCACAGACCAAGCAATGATTTCTTACACAATCAATGAGGACGGCGAAGATGTTGAAAAAGATGCAAAAATTTTCTATGTTTACACCACCCCAACTTATTACACAACAGACAACCTCCTCGCAGGTGAAATCAGTGGCAATAATGAAATCATGCTTTCAAGTGCAATCCTAAAACTGTTAGGTTACACAAAATATGAAGAAGTTATCGGAAAACAAGTGACAATCACTTTCAATAAATATGTGCGCACTGTCACAATCAGCGCAATCGTTGATGTGAACATGTTCGCAGATATGCTTATCATGTATGTCGATTATGACTTTTTGAACGGACTTGTTGAACTTGCAACTGGCGAAAAACTTGAACCAACATCAATTTTTATCAAAACCGACGGACTGGAAACCACAAAACTTATCAACGACTACATTAAAACACGCGAAGACCTCACAGGTCAACTCGAAGAAACAATGGCAAACATGTTCAGCGAAATGCTTTCAACCTTCTCAACAGCAATGATTATCATTTCAGTCATTTCTCTCACCGTTGCCACAATCATGATTCTCACAGTTCTTTATATGTCAGTTTCAGAAAGAACACGTGAGATTGGCGTGCTTAAATCAATAGGTGCGAGAAAGAAAGACATAAGGCTTATCTTCTCAACAGAAAGTTTCCTTATTGGTCTTCTAAGCGGAATTGTTGGAATTGTTCTCTCGCTTATTGTTGGCGGAATTTTAACGCTCATTCTCAATGCCCTACTCGGCTTTGCGCCAATTGCGTTTGTGTGGTATTATTATTTGATTGCCCTTGGCGTCAGCGTTGTGATAAGCGTGCTTGCAGGACTTTATCCAGCATCAAGAGCATCAAAACTCGACCCTGTCGAATCACTTAGACATGAATAGCCGTTGACTATAACTTGAGTTTACAAAATTTGTCTAACTAATTCAAAAGAGTCTAAGACTCTTAGACTCTTTTTATGGATTGCAACCTTTATCTAATAAAAGGTGCTTAATGCACACAAAAAACACTAGCATTTGCTAGTGTTTTTTAATTAACTTTTTTTATTGTTTAATGTTTTTTATTGTTTGATGATTTTTTTGTTTTTCTTCTGTTGATTTTTCTTGTTTCTGAGATTTCTCTTTTTTCAACTTGTCTTCATTAATAAGTTTATTATCAATATTTTCGAGCATTACATCATTTTCTTTTATTTCTTCAACACTTTCGTTATCTTCTTTTTTCTCTTCAGATTGCATTTCGATGGTTTCTTTTTTCTTAAAGAACTTGCGCTCGCACTGCCTGCCCGCAAGTTGAAGTTCAATACTTTTTATCCCAAGCGAAACTTTTGAAAACTTGCCAATGACAAAATAGACACAAAAGAGAATTGCGCCTGAGAAGTTACACAAAATATCTTCCATTGTGTCGGTCACAAGCGGAATGTCACCCGGAAACGCTCCACCCTGTGCGGTTTGACCTAGATAAAGGTCGGTGAACCACTCGAAAAGTTCCCAAACGCATTCAACTGCGAGTGAAAAAGTGAAAACAAAAAAGATAACTGCGCTGACGCTAAGTTTTTTATAATCGGTCAATTTTGAAACAATAATAAGTCCAACCATAGCAAAAATAAAGCCCATCAGTGTATGAACAAAACGGTCATACCAAAATTCAGTATAATAGACATTGAAAACTGAGCCAATTATGCCTGCAACAACCATATATGAGAGAAAGCCAAACAAAAAAACATTTGAAAAGCGTCTTCTCATGATTTGCTCGATAATATATGGAATAATTGTCACAACCAAGACCGCAATAGTGACAAGCAGTCTGTTGTTTGGGTCACCTTTTTTGCCAAAAATGACAAGCATGACAACACATATTGCAATCATAGCAACTGCCAAGACGTCATTGACAATTCTGAAAGCCCTATTGCCTTTTGATAGTTCAGAAAATTTTTGAAACTTTTTCATTTATGCACCTTTTTTAAGTTTGCCCACAAACTTTATTTTTTAAAAGTTAACTTTTAAAGTGTTGAAAAATCTTTTTCAAGTTTTTCAAGCAATGCCCTATTCTTTTCAAGTTTTGTTTTCTCGCCATCGATAAGTGCCTGTGGCGCTTTGGCAACAAATCCCTCATTTGAAAGCATTTTTTCAGAACGAGTTATTTCAAATTTAACTTTTTCAATTTCCTTTGAAAGCCTTTGCTTTTCTTCCTTAGAGTCAACAAGGCTGTCGAGAGGAAGAGCAATTTTGCAGTTATTAAACGTTAAAATAACAGCGTTTTGAGGCAACATTTCCTCTTTATCAACAAAGTCAAATGCATTAAGGAGTGAAAGTTTTTTGATTTGTTCTTGGCAAGAAGCGAAAAGTTCTTTTTTGCTGAAACAGAAAATATTGGCGCCAATCTTTTTGTTATCCGGCAAATTTTTCTCAGCACGTGCATTTCTTATTGCTTTAATAACTGCGATAACCTCTTGCATGTCATCATGCTCATTGAAATATGACTTTTTCACTTTTGGCCAAGCGGAAATCACAATGCTTTCGTCATGCATTGGAAGTTCGAGATAAATCTTTTCAGTGATAAAAGGTATGAAAGGATGAAGAAGTTTAACTAGACTTGTCAAAACGAAGTTAAGTGTTGCAACAGTTGCTTCGCTGTTCTCCCCTTGCATATCTGTTTTTGAAAGTTCGATATACCAGTCGCAGAACTTCGTCCAGAAGAAATCTGAAAGTTCAGATTCAGCCATGCCGATGTCATATTTTTCAAATTTCTTATCAACGCTTTCAATGAGGCTGTTAAGTTCTGAAATAATCCATTTGTCTGCAAGGTTAAGTTTTACATCTTCTATCTTTTTAACAGTTTTTCCTTCAAGTTGCATAAGCACATATCGGCTTGCGTTCCAAACTTTATTAAGGAAGTTTCGACTAAGTTCAACCTTCTTTTCTGAAAATCTTGAATCTGAGCCAATTGATATGCCATCAAAAAGTGAAAAACGCAGTGTATCAACACCATAGTTTTTGATAACATCTCTTGGGTCTGTTCCATTGCCAAGAGTTTTGCTCATTTTTTTGCCATTGGCGTCTTTAACGATACCATTTATAACTATATCCTTGAAAGGAATGTCGCCATAGTATTCAAGTCCGCTGAAAATCATACGCGCAACCCAAAGGTTGATAATCTCACGCGCTGTAACAAGCACGTTTGTTGGATAGAAATATTCAATATCTGGTGTTTTATCAGGAAAACCAAGTGTTGAAAGTGGCCAGAGCGCTGAACTAAACCAAGTGTCAAGAGTGTCAACTTCTTGCTTTAATTTATGGCTTCCGCACTTTGAGCAAACGCTAGGGTCTTCCATTTCAACCATAACATTGCCACACTCTGAACATGTGAAAACTGGGATTTGATGCCCTGTCCAAAGTTGACGAGAAATGCACCAATCTTGAAGGTTTCTCATCCAGTGAAGATAACTTTTCTTATATTGTTCATCAACGAAGTGAACTTTGTCTTCTTCAACAACCTTGATTGCAGGCTTTCTAAGTTCGTCCACTTTCACCCACCACTGATTTGAAACAAGTGGCTCAATGATTGTTTTGCATCTTTCGCAGTGACCAACGTTATGAGAATATGGCTCAATTTTGACGAGCGCACCTATTCTTTCAAGTTCTTTAACAATTTTTTCTCTCGCCTCTTCACGAGTAAGACCTTGATATTCGCCACAATTTTCATTCATTGTTCCGTCAGAGTTCATAATATTAATAACTGGCAAGTTGTGACGTTTTCCAACTTGGAAGTCATTTGGGTCATGCGCAGGAGTGATTTTGACAACTCCTGTTCCAAAGTCTTTTTCAACATAGTCATCAGCGACAACTGGAATTGGCTTGTTTAGGATTGGCAGAATGACATTCTTGCCCACAAGATGCTTATATCTCTCATCGCTTGGATTGACTGCGACAGCGGTGTCGCCAAGCATAGTTTCAGGACGAGTTGTTGCGAGATTTATATACTCATTTGAGCCCTCAATTTGATAACGAAGGTGCCAGAAGAATGATGGAACTTCCTTAAATTCCACCTCAGCGTCAGAAATTGAACTTTTGCAGTGTGGGCACCAGTTTACAATACGATTGGCTTTATATATCCAGCCTTTTTTATACAAATGCACAAAAACATAGCGAACAGCCTTACAGTTTTGTTCGTCCATTGTGAAAGCGAGCCTATCCCAGTCGCACGAAAAGCCCATACTTTTGAACTGGTCAATGATTGTGCCTTTATATTGTTTATACCACTCTTCAACCTCTTTTGAAAAGGCTTCACGGCCAAGTGATTCTTTGCTTTTGCCATCTTTTGCAAGTTTTTTGACAATCATGCTTTCAGTTGAAATGGCAGCGTGGTCTGTGCCCGGAAGCCACATTGCGTTAAAGCCTTGCATACGCTTTCTTCTGATTATTATATCTTGAATAGTTTGCTGAAAGGCATGCCCCATGTGCAAATTGCTTGTCACGTTTGGTGGAGGCATAATGATAGAATATGGCTCTTTATTTTTATCTACCTTTGCATGAAAATATTTTTTATCAAGCCAATTTTTATATATTTTTTGTTCAAAATCATGAGGATTGTATGTTTTTTCCATAGTTTTTCGTCTATTCTCCTTGCTTAGTATTCTATCAAAACCACAAAAAAAAATCAAGCAAATAAGTCTATTGCTTGCAAAAAAAAGGCAAAAAAGAAACAATGTCGAACCAAACTCTCGCGTAAAACATAAAAATGATTTTGTAAGGAGGAAAAATGCAAACATTAAAAAAACTTTCTGTCTTTGCCGTTTGCCTTATGATTGGTCTGACAGCCTCTCTTTTTATGGCGTGCGGAAAAGATGACAACACAATCAGGCTCAATGAAGTGACTCACTCAATCTTCTATGCCCCACTTTATGTTGCACAGAACATGGGCTTCTTTGAAGAGGAAGGAATCAAACTTGAACTTGAAAGCGCATCAGGCTCGAACACTTCAATGAACGCACTTTTAAGTGGCAGTGCTGACATAATCTTGGCAGGCCCTGAAACAGTGGTTTACTCAGAAGAAGTGAAAGACCACCCTGTTGTTTTCGGTCAACTCACACAACGCGATGGTTCTTTTATCGTTTCAAGTGAAGAAATTGAAGGCGAATTTGACGTCGATATGCTTAAAGGCAAATCAATTGTTGGTGGACGTGAAGGCGGACTTCCTGCCATGACTCTTCAATATGTTATTGAAGAAATCGCAGGTCTAACAATCGGCGAAAACAAAGAAGCCGGTGAAGTTAACCTTGTTTACTGTGATTTTGCAATGATTGGAAGCATATATGAAACAACAAAAGCAGAATTCTGCACACTTTTTGAACCTACTGCAACAAACATGGTCAAAAAAGGAAGTGGTCATATCGTGTCTTCAGTTGGCGCAGTTTCTGGCTCAATCCCATACACTTGCTTTGCAACAAGCAGTTCTTATCTCAAAAATCACGCTGACAAAGCCGAGGCATTTTTGAAAGCCGTTCAAAAAGGTTATGACTACATTGAAAAAGAGAACTCTCTCACCGTTGCAAAAGCCCTTGAAAAATCTTTCATCGGTATGAGCGTTGAAGAACTTCAAGTTGCTGTTGAACAATATCGCGCAATCAATGCTTGGTGTTCAAGTCCAGTTATGGAAGAGTCATCATTCAACATGCTTGTGAACATCATAAATCACTACAAAGGCACAGACACAAAGCCAGATTTCTCAAAACTTGTTGACAACTCTATTGCTGAAAAAATTGCAAAGAAAACTGCTTAGTGTCAATGACACTTTCTGTCAAATAACAGGCTGTTCTTGATAAACAGTGCATAATGCACATAGCAGAGAAAATTGCAAAGATAAAATTCTTAAGTGTTGATAACACTTTCTGTCAAATAATTGCTGATTCTTTTAAAAGTGCATAATGCACAAAAGACATGGCGTTAATCCATGTCTTTTTGTTTGAAATTTTAGATATAAAAATCTTTATAGTCAATTTCCTCGTCTTCCTCTTTCTTGTTTTTCATGCGTTTTGTCACGCCCTTTTTGCGAAGAAAGATTATCAGAAGAACAGCACCAACCGCCACCACAATGACAACTGGAATGGTTATATAAAGCCAAAGAAGATTCTGTGTTTCTGCCCCACCAAACTCTTTAACAAAAAGCGAAAGCGTGAACTCTTTATCATTTATGTTTTCATTTATGATTGCCATGTTGATTGACATCTCGTAGGTTATAAACTCCTCGCCTTCATCAATATTTCTGATAATTGACGCCGTTGACGCCGAGCCATAATAGCCTTTTATAAAATTCTCAAACGCTTTTGTGTCAAGCCTATAGCCTTTGTTCAAAACCACTTTGAGCGCACATGTTCTTGCTGTGCTTGACACTCTGATAGCCTCACCAACATATTCAACACCTGAAAAATGAATTGAGTTTATGCCGGCAGTTGCACCAGTGTTGTTGAACTTGACAGAAATTGCGTTTTGGTCACTGAAATAGGCTTTTATTTGAAAATCTCTATCAAATGGTGCAATTCCAAACTTGATTTCAAGGTTACTGCTGTTGAAGTCAAATTGTGTTTGGTCTGGACTTAATTCCCACTCATCATCTTCGTTAAGATAATAAAGTTCCCAATGTGAGAAATTGTAAATCCCCTTACCTTCTGCGACAATAGTGATTGGCGAAGAGTCATAGAACAGCGGTTGTTGCAATTTGTCAGTTGTTGTTTGACCACTCTTTTCCCTTACTCCGCCTTGACTTGTGTCACTTACAGTTGCCTCACATCTAAACTCGGTTGATTTAAATTCGAATGAATAGATTCCGTCAGTTAAATCTGATGAAATGATTGTGATGATATAGCCACTGAGTTTTCCTTGCTCATTTAATATTTCTTCTGACGTCCATCTTGTTGTGAGAGCGTTATTGAGTCTGAGATAAGATATTTCATAATATCCAGCAATTTCACTTTTTAATTTTAAGGTAATCTTAACTTCTTCGCCAAACTTAACAGTTGCATTTGCGTTTTCTGTTGTCGCATTTTCAAAAGTGACGTTTTCAAGAACATTACTAAAAATTGGTGAAATAGAGAAATTGAAGCTCTCAAACATTTGAAGATGTGGCTGTGATTCACGCATAAAATATGTCAACGAAAAGTCCCAACCATTTGAAAGAGGATACCAATTTTCAGAATTGTCAAAAAAATCAGAGTCCATATATTCAACATTTTTAAGTTTTTCGCTTTCAATGTTTGTATATCCATTTTCGACTGCAATTGCTTTTTCAATGATTTTGTCGCTCCAATAAGCAAACTCAACATTTCCTCTTGCGACTGAATTTGTGAGAGAGTTGATGCCCACTATTCCGCCCTTATTTGCCATGTCGCCTTTCAAGTTTCCAAGAAAAACACAATCTCTTATAGTCGCGCTTCTGCCAGAAATTTCGCCTGTGATTCCGCCCAAATAAAAGTTTTCATCGCCTTTTATATTCAAAATTTCAATATTTGCATATGAAACACTTTTTTCAATCTTGCCAGCGCTTTGTGAGCCTACTAAGCCACCCACATAATTTATGCTTGCAAAATTTGTTGATGACGAAATTTTGACTCCCTGATTTGCAACACAATTTGAAACTGTCAAACCTTCGCCTCTTCCAACCAAACCGCCAATATTAGCGCCACCATTAACTTCCATTATGTCACTATCAAGATTTGTTGTGAAGATGACGTCGCTTGCGATATAGCAGTTTTCAATTTTAATATTATATCCGTTTCCAACAAGCGTTCCTATATTATATGAAAGGCTTGAGTTTGAAAGATTGAACCCAATTTTGCCGTCTATTTTAAGGTTTTTTATCACTGCATTTTCTGCATTTGAAAAAAGACCATAGTTATTTGTTTTTGATGAAATTTTCAAATTTGACAAAGTGTGGCCATTTCCATCAAACACGCCAGTGAACTTAAAAGATTTTGAAGAAACTTCATTCCAGCCAATAAGAGAACTTATGTCAATGTCTTCAACAAGAGTCAAAGTTTTTGAATAGTTTTCTTGAGCATTTAAAACTTCAACGAAGTTTTGAGAGTTTATTTCAATCGCATTTTCATCGCTTTCTGCCAAAGCCAAACTTGGCAAAAATCCAATGCTTAACAAGGCACTGGCAAAAATCATTATAAAAGCGAAAACAAACACTGAAAACTTTCTCATAATTTTTTCCTATATACAATTTATCATATATTGATTATTTTTCCAAATAAAATACAAATTATTTTAAACTTCGCCATTTATTTTTTTTATTTCTAAGCAAATTCTCCTTATCTTTTTGCACCAAAGATTTTTTATTTCCAAAACTGCCTATTGCCGAGGTGGAAGGCAGTGACATCAGATAATATCGCATTTCGTCAAGGCAATGGTCATCGGTCTTGACAGGTCTGTCACCCTCTCCCCAAGAATAAGCCTTAATTTCTCTTATAAGATTGACACAATTTTTGAATATAAAAAGGTGCGCTTTTCCCTCTGCGTCTTTCAGATATCTTTTCACAACACTTATTCCGCTGAACAAATCTTTATTGACCTTTGGATTTGCAAGAATTCCATTTTCATAGAATAATTCCACCACATTTTTGCGACTTGCAAGTGTGCGCTGACTGGCGGCGCTGTCAATAAGGGCTGAAAGCATGCCGTTATTTGAATAATGCCAATTAAGCCTTGCCGACTTTTCTTTGATTTTGCCTGCGTGATAGTCAACATCTCTGCCCTTTTCAAAATGCTCTTCAATCACATAGATATTGCCGTCAAAGTCTTGAGCATACCAATGTGCAGACAGCGGATTGTTAAGACCGGGGTCAATTGAAATGTTGTCAAACCATTCAAGAGGAACTGTGAACGGCTCAATCACATGCACCGACTCATCGAACTCGCCATAGACCATTCCACCGCTCTGCATAAACTTTCCGTATCGTCTGCTATCGAGTTCCTCTTCGCTCATAACTTGCGTAAGCATTTTAAGTTCGTTTTTGTTTAAGTATGGATTGTCTGCCCATTCCATTTGAGTATACCAAACCTCGTCATCGCCATTTTCATTGAGATAGATTTGATTGTAAACCCAAGTCAAGCCTTTAAGCGGTGTCATTGTTCCAAAAACTATTCCGCATTTATCAAGCACTCGCATGCGACACTCTTGATATATGTCATAAGGCGGTTCTTCATCAAACCAAACAAAGTCGAGTGACGAGCCTTGAAATTTTTCTCTGCCTTGGTCACAACTTTTGAAACCTATCTTAGATAGAGTTCCAAAAACATTGCGGACAAGGATGAAATCAATTATACCATTTTCAGCGCTGTCACTTCGTCCGCTTGACATGACAATTTTTTCAATATAGTCACTTCGCAAATAATGTAAAATTTTGGCTTGAGCAACATCACGCTGAACTTGCTTTGAAAGGCTCACAACCCAGCCAGTGACCTTTTTGTTTTCTTTATAAGGATGAATTCCTCGTGCCAGCCACACAGTTTCAACTGCTCCGCATTCAGTCTTTCCACTTCGATTGCCACCAAAAACCCACCTATTTTTCTTGTCGCACTGATGAAAAAGCATTTGCTTTTTGTGAACAAGTTTGCCACTATTATATTTTGCCAAGTTGTCTTGCTCTTTGCGCCGTGAAATTTCCATTTCAACTTGGTGCAATTTGATTTTTAAATCATTCATCACATTCTCCTTTGTCAAAAATATCTTAAAAAGTCATTTTTTTGACAAAATTTTGTTTTAAAAATAATATTTTCCTGCTTTAAAATGAAATCATGAAAAAGATTATGATTATTTTAAATTTAGTTTTTGCTTTGACGGCCATTTCATCTATCGTCCGCACGCCAAACATCTCTTATGCTGAAAATGCTCAGACAAAACCTGAGTATTATGCAAAAGTGACAAGCGACGACGTCAATCTTTATGCCTCGCCATCATCGCTGTCACCGAACGCGTTGTTTGAAATCCCAAAAAGTTATTTTCTGATAATCATGGCAGAAAAGGAAGATTTCTATTACGCTCGATATAACGACGTTTATGGCTATGTCAAAAAAAATCAGGTTTCTGTCATGGACGGAACGCCAGAGAACCCTTTTTATATTCAATCTTTCCGAGTGTTTTCTTTGGGAGGGCTTCCACTCTATTCAAAACCAAGCGCTGAAAATGGAAGTCTGGTGGCGGAAGTGCCATATCTTGCTGAAAACCTTTTATACTATGGAAAGATGAGCGGACAAACACTTGTTCCTGATAAAAGTTCGACATGGTATTTTTGCAAATACACAGTTGACGATAATTTCTATCAAGGCTATCTTTACTCAATTTTTTGCGATAAGATTGAAGAAGATATTCCTCTCAATAATGAAACCTTTCCTATCATCACGACTCCACTTTTCCCGACTGATATAGAAGACGGACTTTCTGGTCTGTCTAACACTGCAAAGGTGCTTATTGTTGTTGGCGTCAGCGTGCCATGTGCAATCATTCTTTATCTGCTTATTCGCCCAACACTGTCACGAGCAACCCTTTCAAAAGAAAAGAAAACGCCTTTCAAAAGAAAAAGAAAAGCTGACTATTTTGAGTTTGACGAAAGTGACCTTGGCTGAAATTTAAGATGCAATTTCAGAACAATCTTCGCTCTCCTGCATTAAAAATTTTCTATATATTTGATTTATCCATTTCTCAGTTGAAATATACTGAGATAATTTTTTATCATCATAGCCCATGACACTTAGATAAGACAAAAATTCATTTTCAGCACTGACCAGCCTTCTGAAATATGTTCGCATGGACAGATTATGGCGCTGGGCAATCTCTTGAGCTTTGTCATTGTCCATATACTTTTCAATCAAAATTTCTGCGTGCTTTGCGTCGCATTGTTTAAGCACTGAATCGACAATAAATTTCAGGTTTATAAGCCTTATTTTTCTGTCAGTCAGTTCAATGATTTTGTCTGCCACATAAGACGTGTTGTTTATTGAAAAATATGAACTGCCCATATAAAAAGAATTTATTGCACGCTTGTCAACCAGTTTGTCAATTGCCTCCGTCATCTTTTCCAAATTGTTATATGCTGTTAATATGGTCTTGCACCAAATGTTGTTTGTCATGTTTCCTCCTCCGTTTAACAAAAATTATAAATTTAATAATTTTTATAGTCAATGTTTACTGCCATAAATTTAGAACATTTTGTAAAATAGTTGAGGTATTTTTTGCTTTTGACTAAACTTTGCCGTCAAAATCAACTTAAATTTCTCTATTTTTAAACAAAAAAAAACATTTTCCAACGCGCAAATTTAAGATAAAAAAGAAATATTTGATTTTTTTTGGATTTTTATGTAATTTAAATTTTTGTATCTTCAAAAAAAATATTTAATCTTATAAATTTGCTTGAAAAAAAATTTAAATTGTGTTAGAATGATATCGTTGAATTTTGCATGTTCAACAAATCACATATGCCGAAGTGGCGGAATGGCAGACGCAGCAGACTCAAAATCTGCCGAGGGCAACTTCATGCGGGTTCGACTCCCGCCTTCGGCACCACAAGCCTTGCGCTTGGCGATATATTTAAAATTAAATTGTAAAAGAGAGAAAATAAAAGTCTCTCATTTTTTCTCTAAACCTATTGAATTACTAAAAAATCTATGATATAATCATCATAGGAGAATGTTATGAGTCAATTTATGACCTTTGAAGAAGTTGACAAACTTTTGAAAGACGAACAAGAAAGGACAATCCCACCAACGCGAACAGATATACCACGAGATTACATCCGTATCAGAGAATGTTTGCGCATTTTTTATAAACCAAAATCAAAATTAAGCCAAAAGCGTAAAGCCTTGAAAGAACTGCAATCGTTGCCATCTGTTGAAAGTTTTGTTAAAAACAAAGATAACTCGATTGAGTTGACAGTCGGTGGCGTTCACGGAAAGATTAAGCCGCTTTTAAAAGTTTATCCTTCTCTTAAAAATTATGTAGAGCCAGCACAATGTTATAAAAACGCAACTTGGACTGGTTATCATATGTTTAAGCGCAGCATTTTTGGAGATACAGTTTGCGGAATGAAAACATTAAATTATGGTGGCAGAACGGGAATATTGCCAAACATCCACTGCATGTTTCGTCTTAACTATAACTATTTAGACAATGCGACCTATTCAATCATTCCTGTGGATTTATATAATGAAATTTTCTCATATAAAGAGATGACAGCAATTCCAAACAACCTTGTTTATCAAGATAAAAACATATATTTGGATTACTGCATTAAACAGCTTTCAAAGAATATAAACCCAGCCCATTATCTTCTTGCCCGAGATGAATATATGGAACGTGTGCTATACTGCAAAAATCATCCCCTTGCTGAAGAACAAAAATATGACGAAGTGCGCGACATCCCATATCAGAGAGAACAAGAAAACTGTGAGGATTTAGTTTAATAAAAAATAAAAATCAGTTCAAATCGAACTGATTTTATTTTTCTTGAATTTATGTTGTTTTATTCTATTAAAAATTTGATTTAATTCAAAAAAAACATTTTTATTACAATCAAGCAAAGTGTCGAAAAAGTGAAAACTTTTCAAACTTAATTGTATTTCATTTTGAAATCATATTTATATATGTTAAAATGAAATTGATAAAATTTGGAGGTTGATTATGAAATTTAAAATTGTTGCTGACGCTTCTTGCGATATCCCAGAACAGTATAAAGATAAGTTTGATATCACAATCATTCCAATTGAAGTCAATTTTGGTGAAGAACGATATCCAGAAGGTCTTGACAACCGCACTTTCTATGACAAACTGGAAAGCACTGGAATCATTCCAAAGACTGCAATGCCGAACGCTTACAAGTTTGAGAACTTCTATAAGGACTATGCAGACAAAGATGATGTCTTTGTCATCACAATCGTCATTTCAATGGAGATGTCCACAACCAAAGTTCAAGCGCAAATGGCAGCCGATAGCCTCGGCATGAAAAATGTTTTTATTGAAGAAAGTGCATGCACAACCGTTGCGCAAGGCGCGATAATAATTGAGCTTTGCAAGTTTATTGAAAAATGTCAAGATATCGAAAAAATCAAAGAAGAATTTTATCGTCTGCGCAGTAAAATTAAGTTATGCGCTGTTATCAACGACCTTAAATATCTCAAAGCGAGTGGACGACTATCCTCTGCTGGCGCTGTGATTGATTCAATGCTCAATGTTAAGCCTATTGTTTCAATCGTTGACGGCAAAGTTGTCAACATTGCAAAGTGCATGGGAACACCAAAAGCGGACGCATTTCTTTATAACTCAATCAAGAACATGGACACATCACACGCATTATATTTTGCACACAGTGACAACCTGCCTGCTGTCAATCGCATGATTGAGAAATACAAAGATAAATTTGACCCAAATCAAGAGATTGTGATTGGAGAAATCGGATGCGTTGTTGGCTCACATGTGGGCAATGGCTGTTATGCAATCGGCTATTTTGAGAGCTGATAGCGCTTTTTCTATATTACAATAAGAAAACACTCACTTTATTCGTGTTATTCTTGCGTCTCTAAAAAAAAGCACTTAGAAATTCTAAGTGCTTTTTTGTGGTTAAGTTTCTTATAAAATAACTTTTTTTAACAATTATTTCTTTTTAGATTGCTTTTTTCCTTTTCCATTTCTATCAGCCAAAAATGACATTGCCATGATAGCGAAAGAAATAATGAAGTTGATAATTGCGCCCCAACCGATATAGTAAGTGCCAACTTTTGATAAAACAACGTTATTGTTATAATCTACAACTTGAACAGCAACGCAAATGAAAATTGCAATAAGTGAAATAACTGTCAACATAACTGATAAAACAGTCAAAACTTTCACAATTTTGTTATTTTTAATCACATTAAAATCTGCCAAGATATTGATAATTGACAAGATGATAAGAAGTGACAAAGTGATTGTGGCGATAATGCCAAAAGCATAGGCTGCAGTCAACACTTCATTGACGCCTTCACCTGTGAAACCAAACACGTTGGTTGAGTTATTTGCCAGCCCATTCAAAGCCGATACTGTGAAATGTGGTTGAGTTAAAAACACAATTCCAAGAACTGACAAAATAAGAGTTCCTAAATGTCCAAGAAAACTTGTTAGTTTTTTCATAAATTATTCCCCCTTACCTGATTTCTTTTTGCCTTCTGGCTTATCAGTTTTGATTGTTTCAGTTATGCTTGCAAGAAGACCTGTCACATTTTGAATTTCGCTTGGAACGATAATTTTTGTGCTTTGTCCGTCAGCAAGTTTTTTGAGTGCTTCAAAGCCTTGAAGAGTCACATATGCTGGAACTGGATTTGATTTGTTGATAAGGTCGATAGCCTTACTTTCACCTTCTGCCTCAGCAATTTTTGTTGCTTTTTCAGCTTCTGCGGCAAGAATTTTTGCCTCTTTGTCAGCCTCAGCTTTCAAGATTTTTGCAGCCTTTTCACCTTCGGCAACAAGAATTGTTGATTTCTTTTCACCTTCGGCCTTCAAAATTTGTTCACGGCGTTCACGCTCTGCCCTCATTTGTTTTTCCATAGCGTCGCGGATATCTTTTGGTGGAAGAATGTTTTTAAGTTCCACACGGTTAATTTTGATGCCCCAAGGGTCTGTTGCTTCATCAAGAATAGTTCTCATTTTTGTGTTTACAGTATCTCTTGAAGTAAGGGTTTGGTCAAGTTCAAGTTCACCAACAATATTACGAAGAGTTGTCGCTGTCAAGTTTTCGATAGCTCTGATTGGTTGGTCAACTCCGTAAGAATAAAGTTTTGCATCAGTTATTTGGAAATAAACAACTGTGTCAATTTGCATTGTTACGTTATCTTTTGTGATAACAGGTTGTGGATTGAAGTCTGCAACAATCTCTTTAAGTGAGATTGGTTTGCTTGTGCGGTCAAAGAATGGAATCACAAGATGGATACCAGTTTCCAAAGTTTTGCAGTATTTTCCAAGTCTTTCAACAACAACTGCGGTTGCCTGCTTTACGATACGCACTGATGCACAAAGAATAATCAGTGCAAGCACGCCTAAAACGATTAATACAATTCCCCAAGCGCTCATTTATTTTTCCTCCTTTTTGCTCGATGACAATTTGTTTGTTTTTGAAGTATCGGCTACCTCAATTTTCTCCTCTTTTGTTTTTTGTTCAGTTATCTTTTCTTTTGTTTTATCTTCTTGTTCGTTTATCATTTTAACAATAAGTTTGTTTCCGTCAACTTTAACAACTTCAACAATTTGACCTTTTTCAATTGTTTCATTTTTTTCAGCACGTGCGCTCCAAACAACATCGTTGATTTTGACTGCGCCAAGCGTTTCGAAATCAGTTCTTTCAATCATTCTGATTTTCTTGCCTATAAGTGCGTCAACGTTGGTTTTGTAGTTAGCATTTTTAAGCAAAAACTTTCGAGTGATTTTTCGAAGAAAAATCAGTAGCAATGCTGAAACAACCACGAAAGTTGCAACTTGGATTTCCCACCGCACACCTCCAATCGATGAAAGAATGAATGGAATGATTGCACCAATTGTGAACCAGATTGAAGTCAAGTCAAGACTTATGAACTCAACGATTGCAGTCATTGCGATAACGCCGAGCCAAACCCAGAACATAACTTCCATAACTCCCCTCCTTTTAGTTTGATAATTAAATTATACATCACGCATAAATTCATGTCAAACAATTTGCACATGATACAAAATATATATGCAAGATTTTCAATATGTTTAACTTTTTTTATCAAACTTGCCTTTGAAATTCAGCCCTGCCTTTGTTGCCTGTTCCTTGCTTTTTCTTGGAGGAATAATATAGTGTTTTCCGTCTTTGCGAAATTTATTACCTGTATCATAAAATATAAATGAAGTATCTGTCCTTTTGCACTGCTCTTGCAAGTCTTTGACCCAGTCATAGTCAAGTTCACGTGCGCCGTCATAGTTTTCTCCGCTCACGTAAACATAGTCAATCTTGCCGGTTTCTAGGTAGCACTCCATATCAACCTTTTCCAGCATTGGTGAAACAAGCACACCTTTTGTTTTGACTGGAAGGTCAATAAAACTTGGCAGGCGCTCATCAATCCTCTTTTGATTTTCGCAAGTCAAGTTGATTGCGACGTGGTCATAATCTGAGCCGAAGTCATAAGGCAGACACTCTTTAATTCGGTTATAACGTTTGGTGAAAATGACAAATTTGACTTTGGGTCTTTGTTTTATCATCTGCCAAACTTCATCACGCCAAGGATCTGCTTCTTTGATAAAGAAGTCAGAAGTGAGGCATACTGCAACCTCGACGCCGTCAGGTATTTTATAGTTGCCACTTCTGTCTTTCTTTATGATTTTATCAAACTCTGCGTTTTTCTTTACAATTTCGGTATCTATATTCCGCTTTTTATCAAAGTGAAAGACATAGCAGTTTTTGCATGCTTCGCTAAATCTATGACAGCCGTGCCAAGGGTTATACATATATCTCATAGTTATATTATATATCAAATTTTATTCATGACAAAATGATTTGCAAAATATATTTTTTTGTTGTAAAATAGGCTATCGCGCGGAAGAACATCAGTCGCATCGCATTTTTTGCGATGCGACTGATGTGAGCGGATTGCAATTCTTGCAAACCGCTTGCGCCAGACTTGGCGCACTTCCGCGCACCCCGAAAAAACTTGATTTCAACAAAAAAATTCACCGCTTGCCGACTATATAATAAACAACAACATATTCAAAAAAGACCTCAAATGAGGTCTTTTTTAAATTCTATTTAACCACCTTAAATCCTTTTTCTTTTAAAAGTGCTGGCAAGCACTCATCATCTATATGCATGCAATAAACTTGTTTTCGTTTCTCTTTCGGAACAAGATTTTCAAGAACTTTATAGTTTGTGTGAACATTTCCTTCCCAATCTTCAAGGCAGGTGTCACAATAAAACTCATCATTTTTATTTAGCGAAGAAACAACGTTTTTAATATACTCTTGGTCATTTGTGTCACCTGAGAAATAAATCTTGCTTTTGTCAGCCATTTCAATTTCAACTGCATAGCACTGACCTAAACTTTTGGAATGCGAAACACGAACATACTTGCAATTTTTAATTTGAGTGAATTTATCTTCCAAATTCTCTCCAACAAATTCAAAATGCTTTTCGCTCACACCTTGAAATTTTAAAAATGCTGAAAGTTCATCTTCTTTATTCCCCACCCCGCTTGAAAGCAATTTAACTTTGGTGTTTAAATTGAAGCAAGCATAATAAATAAGAGTTGACAAACTGCCAACATGGTCACCATGCATATGAGTTATTGCAACAAAGATATTTTTTACGCCCGAGAGGATATTCTTCTTAATAACCTTTTCGAAAACGCTCTCTCCAAAATCTAAAAACAAAATACTGTCGCCATCTTTATAATAAGCACAGTTGTTGCCTCTCTTGACATTGAAAGCACTTCCCGTTCCAACAAATTTAAGTTGCATATTTTTCTCCTAATTAATAATTGACTTTATCTTTAATTTCCATATATTCTTTAAATAGTTTCAAGCATTCTTCGTGGTCAATCTGCTGAATTTTATCTTTCATCTTTTCAGTCGAAATTTCAAGTTTATCATAGAACACATTGTCACGGAAACCAATCATTTCGTTTTCTTTGATTGTGCAACCATAATAAATCTTTTCCACATTCGACCACAAAATTGCACCAAGGCACATTGGACAAGGCTCACCAGTTGTGTAAATCTCGCAACCAGAGAGGTCAAAGGAATTGATATTTTTGCAAGCATCACGTATCGCAGAAATCTCGCCATGGCAAGTTGGGTCATTATCTTTGACAACTCTGTTATGTCCTTGACCTAAAATCCCCCCCCCGATTTTTACAATCACAGCGCCGAAAGGTCCACCATCACCGGCTTGAATACCTTTGCGCGCTTCTTCAATTGCAATTTTCATATATTTGTTCATAAAACCCTCCTATATTAATCATTATATAATATATTTTAGCACAATCAAATTTGTTTAACAAATAAAATTATAAAATTAAAGTAAATCTTTTTTTTCTGAAAAGATAATAAAAATTTAATCAAAATCATGAAATTTTCAAATTTTTTGCAAAAAATATATAAAAACAGTTGATTTTTTTTAAAGTTTTTGCTATAGTTATAGAGCAAACATTGATTGACGCATAAAATGATAATGTCAAAAGGCTTGCAAAAACGCAATTTGCGGGAATGGCTTAGTGGTATAGCGCAACCTTGCCAAGGTTGAGGTCGCGGGTTCGATCCCCGTTTCCCGCTCCATTCGGAAACTTCATCTTAACTGGTCTCGACTTTGCAAAAACAAAGTCTACGACCTTATCAATGAGTTTCCTCATTAACGACCAAACGAAAACGCACTTGTTTTAAGTGCGTTTTGTCGTTACGTTTTATGAGGTTATTAATATAAAAACGGGGAATCTCACCCGCTTTCGCGGTCGGAGCAAAGCGAAGAAGAATGCGTGCTCGGCCACTGGCAAACACGTTTGCCGAACGATCCCCGTTTCCCGCTCCATTCGGAAACTCACACTTGATTAATCACAAGTGTGTTTTTTAATAAAAAAGAAAATATAAAGATTTGATTTTTTATTCAGTCTTACTCCCCTTTTATTTGCATTTAAATTTGATATATGCTAAACTAAAAATAAGGAGATAAAACATGAACAACAAAAAATTTCTCGTCACAGGTGCGGGGGGGGGTATTGGCTCAGCAATAGTCAGAAAAATCGCTCAAAACATTGAAAGCGGAGTGATTTTACTCCACTACAATAATAATATTAAAAATGTGCAAAAGTTGAAAAAAGAAATTGAAACTGATTTGGTCAAGGTAGACTTTTTTCAAGCAAATCTTGAAAGAAAAGAAGAATGCCAAAAACTTTGCGACACTGTTTTAAGCAAATATGGCGCAGTTGATGTTCTTGTCAACAACGCAGGCTTTGTGGAAGACAAAGAAATAAGTGAGCGAACATATGAAGACTTTGAGAAAACAGTTAAAATCAACCTTATTGCAAACTTTTATCTTTCAAAAGTTTTGGGCTTAAAAATGTTCGAGCAAAAGTTTGGCAAGATTGTGAACATTTCTTCAACAAGTGGACTTATTCTTCACTCCGGCAGTATGTGCCCTACCTCAATTGACTATGACGCCACAAAAGCAGGCATCAATGCCCTAACCAAAAATTTTGCAATCGAGTTTGCGCCTTATGTCAATGTCAATGCGGTTGCGCCGGGATGGGTTGACACGCCAATGAATTATGAACTACCCGACTATGTCAGGAAAGAAGAAAGCGAGAAAATACTCAAAAACCGCTGGGCAAAACCAGAAGAGATTGCCGACCTTGTTTGGTTTTTGATAAGCGATAAAGCCGATTTCATAAATGGAAGTATATACGAAATTGACGGCGGAAAAAAATAACACCATTATGACACCATACATTATGGTGTTTTTTATATAAAAAAGTTTACTTTGCAGTTTTACAATGTTATAATATTTTTATAGGAGAGATTGTGAATAAAATTTTTAATTTAAAAACTATTGATGAAGCATTTGATTTTTATAGCATTGATGAAAAATACAAACAAAAATGTTACAACTGTTTTAACAATATTTTTTCGAATAGTCAATATAAAGTAAAGTTTATTTCTGTTTTTAATATTTTGTTTCTCAAAAATGATAACGAATTTAGAAAACTTTGGGAAATAGACAATATTGACGACTTATTTGGAAAAGATGCTGAAGTTTTTTCAACTAACCTAATGATATTATTTGGAGTTAAGAATCATAAACAAAATATTCTTAAATTAAATTTCAAAACTGAACAAATTTCTATTCACAAAAAACGAGTTAGAGAATGCTTTTTAAACGATTTAGAAAATAGAAATCTAGAAGGCGCAAGAATTTCACAAATGCTATGGGCTTCTTATTTTATAAATGCAAGAATTATCGAAGTTGGCGTTTTACAATATGAGTTTGACACATCAATCGATAATATCAAAATTCACATACCCACTCAAACGAATTTAAATTTTGAAAAAGTAAAGCAATCAATTAAAGATTCCAAAAAAGAAATTCTCAACTTGTTTGGCAAAAAACAGCCAGATTATATATGTAAAAGTTGGCTTTTAAGCAAGCAAATACTGCCTTTATTAAGTGAAAAATCAAATATCAGAAAATTTCAATCGCTCTTTCAAATTCAAGAAGGTTTTGATTGCACATCGGATGTTCTTAATTTCGTGTTTAAAACAAACAGCTCCTCTAACCTAAATGATTTACCAGAAAAAACTTCTCTGCAAAAGAAAATAAAAAAAGAACTCTTACTAGGAAAACAATTCAATTTGGGAATAGGAACATTAAGAACTTAAAAAAATAATGATTGTTATCATAAAACAATGAAGAAATTTAAAATTTTCAGCATTTGCACAATTGTTATATATACCGCATACAAAATAAATAGATAATATTGCAAAATTTATTGACAAGCGTGGACTGATTATGCTATATTATTTTTGTTCAAAGCAAATTTGGTACCATAGCCAAGCGGTAAGGCAAAGGTCTGCAAAACCTTCATTCCCCGGTTCAAATCCGGGTGGTACCTCCAAATCGGCGAAAAATTCTAAACTATTTAGAATTTTTTTAATATGCGAGTGTGGCGGAATGGCAGACGCACGGGACTTAAAATCCCGAGGTGGCAACACCGTGTGGGTTCGACTCCCACCACTCGCACCAAATATACTAAACAAAAAGTCTTTTTTGAGTTGATATTTATAAACATAAAGAATTGGGAATATTGAATGATTAAAATAGAAAAAAAAGAATGCAATATATATAAAAAGAGGACTGGTTCTTATGTGATAATTGAACATGACGAAGATGACCAAGTGGCTATTGCTTCTGATAATGAAGGAGTTTATTTCTTTTTAGGTGGCGGTGCTGAAAAGAATGAATCTTCAGAAGAAACTCTTAAAAGAGAATTAACTGAAGAAACTGGTTACTCTTTAAAAAATATCAAATACTTTGATAGAATAAGTT
>CAPERS010000009.1 GCA_948607205.1 uncultured Eubacteriales bacterium
TATCTCTTTTATATTATCTTGAATGTCTCTTAAAATATATAAGACTTTATTTGGGATATTCATAAACATATAACCTAAATCATCTTTATATATTTTATAACTATAATTTCCTCTTTCTATTTCTATTAAGTATTGCATTAATAAATATATAGAATTATCAAACCTATCTTTTTCTTCATCTTTTCTTTTTTTATATGCGCTATAAACCACACCAGCAGAACTTAAAAATCCAACCATCAGAGCGACTATTACACTTGTTTGGCTTGGAGATGTTATAGAGCCTAAAATCAAAAGAACAAAAACTCCTACTAAAGCAACACAACACAAAATAGCAACCATTGTAATTGCTAAATAAAGTATACAAGAAAGCAGAGAAAGAGGTGTAGTATTAAAATCTTTCTCAATTATTAATTTGCAGTCTTTAGTTTTTCTAAATTTTTTTATTCTTTTTTTTAAACTCCATGCTTTAATTTCAGATTCAATATTGCGATAAAATGAAAACTTAAACATAGTTGCTCCTTTACTTCATTGTGAATTAAACTTTAAAAAATCTGCTTTTACAGAAAAATTATAACTTGCCACTATTAACCAGTATTGCTCAAGAAATTATACTTTTTTAAACTAACATTTTAAACTTCATAAACTGAAAAATAGTAAATAAAATTTTTTCTACGCGAAAATATTATCTTTTACTGTTCAGCAAACAACTGATTAATAGGATAAAACATGTTGGCATCAGTCTTGCCGGCAGACTCCTCATCTCCGCCTCCGTTTGTCGCAATACCAACCACATGATTATGCATATCTAACACTGGCCCGCCACTAGTGCCAGAAACAACATATTTATCCAATGTGAAATATTTTTCTTGAAAAAATAATTTTTGAGAAGTGACAACTACCTCTTGTATATTGGGAGTTGCTCCCGGAGAATAGTTAGGAAAGCCTAATAATGTATATTTGCTTTCTTTATCAACATTCACCAAGGAAAATTTAAATTTTATATCAGAATTATAATCGTCCAACTCAAACTCTGCAATGTCAACATTAAAGAATTTGATATTCTTAACTTTATATTTTTTAGACGGTTCAAGGAAGTTATATACTTCAACTTTTTCTTCTAGTCTTTTTAGTTCAACCATCAGTTCATCCGGTTCAAATACATCGAACAATTTAACAAAAACGTGTTTGCAAGTATAGAGTTTATTGTTATCAGTTAAAAATGCAGTCCCTTGTCTGATAAGCGAATTATTTTCTATGACAAACAATGCATTTTTATTTAGTTCTTCAAGATTATAATTGCAATCGTGAAATTTATTTTCAATATAACTATTATACATCTTACATAAAGTATTATAAGAACTGTGTTCTTTCCCCACAACACTTCTATAATAAGACAGCTTCCCTAAAACAAAATTCTTAAATTTTGATTTGCTTTCAAATCCATTCTTTTTGGCAGTCGCTAAAATTCCTTCTTTTTTACAATTATAAATAGTTGCCCTTAAGACTCGATAGTATTTTCTTTTTAGATTTAATTTTTTATTTACAACAATACCCGTAACCATTTGACATTTTGATTTGTATGCTATACGGGTCTTACTTTCGTTAACTGCAAAACCATAATCAAGCAAAATCCGATTTAATTCTGGTGATAGTTCAACAAAAGATGTTCCAAAATCATAATTTGCCAATTTTCTTGGAAAATTTGTCAAATTGCTTGAAAAAGTTATATCATCAGCATATCTGCTGTAATAACAAGTGTTTTTAACAGCCAATGAAATTAATTTCTTGTCCAACTGATAACAAATCATATTCGCCAAAATCGGAGATGTTGGTGCCCCTTGTGGCAATTTCTGTTCATGACAACAAATAATCGCAAGCGTGGTTGCTAACGCGTTGTTGAAATTGAAAATCGGACTTTTAAATAGCCCCAAGATTCTTCCAAAATTTATTGAAGGGAAAAAGTCACTTATATCAAAATTCAAACACCATTTTTTGTTTACATGCAAATTCGCATTGGTGATGCAACTTCTTTTTGAAACGAAGCCATGACATGCTCCTGGCGGAGTATATTTGTTTTCCAATTCTTTTTTTATTTTTCTTTGTAAAACTTTTAAACTTTTGCTTGGTGCATATATAATTCTCTCGCCACCAGATTTTTTTGGTATTTTGAATGTTGAGTATCCTTTATTATTCTTGCAAAAATTGACAATATTAAAATATTGCCTTACCGGAAAGTTGGTTTGTTTACAGAAATCATTTATTGTTAACTTTTTCATCTTTGGTACAGTAATATAGATTTTTCTTTTCAACTGTTAATCTCTCTCTTGTGGTTAAGTTAGAGTATAGAATTAATGTGTAAATATCACAAACAAAAGGCGAAACAACCTTTACATTTAATCTATAATACTGCATAATAATTGTAACATAACATACTGCGTTTTGCAATTGTTTTCAACTTAATTAGAAATGATTTTATCATTTTAATTTTTTTTGAAAATCGAATTTTTTTAAATATTCGCGAAAATTGTCTTTTAATAAAGCTGTCACCATTTGATATAAACTTATTCTATTAATCCTGCCTTTCTTTGCATAGGTTTTTATCCAAAATAACTTTGAGTGTTTCAGTGAAAACTGCTTTTGTTTCTGACGTGTTTGCAAGGTCATGTGGAACATTGGGAAGCAAATAAATCTCCTTTTCACAAGTCAGCAAGTTATATAACTTTTTACAATTCTCAATATGATAATCGCTATCTTTCAAACCGCAAATCACATAAGTTTTTGATTTGATATTTTTAACAATCCCGTTAAAATCATACTGCAACAGGTCATCAAGATAATTTCTATTAATTCTCAAAACTCTGCCTGTGCTTTTTGAAATTTGGTCATAATATCCTTTTTCCAAAATCTCTTTTGTCCTCTTGTTTTGCTGATATTCAATTTTGCCATCAAGCCAAGGAAAAGCGCATGGCACAAGCAGGTTCACCTTATCAGGATATTTGCTTGCAAACAACACAATCGCTTGTGCGCCCAAACTTTGTCCAGCGAGTGCAAACGGTTCCTTGTAAACCTCTTGAGTTTTTGCCCAGTTGATAACATCTTCTAGGTCCTCATAATGTCCAGTGAAGGTTATACCTTCCGCTGAACTTTCACTTGCATTCAAACTATTCGTTGCATCGAAATTGATAACATTAAAACCATGCTCAGCAAAAACTTCTTCCATAACAAGCATGTGAGGATATTCTTTTCTTGCACCAATCCCATGCTCCAAAAAAACACATTTATCCCGTTCTGGTGACCAGTTAACTCTAACCTCCATATTTAAACCTTTTCTGTTTTTAATGGTCTTAATTTCTAACATATTTTATCCTTTTTCAAGTTTTGAGATATTGATTATTTAAATAAGCAAAATACCGCCATTGACATTAATATTTTCACCAGTAATGTAATCCGCTTTTTCACTGCACAAAAATAATACTGTATTTGCAATATCGATAGGACATCCCAGTCTCTTACTAGGATTTTTGATTTTAATTTCTTCAATTTCTTCTTTTGTGTAAACAGATTTTGTAAGTGGCGTAAGTGTTAGAGAAGGACTGACTGTGTTCACTTTGATATTATATTTAGCATATTCAAGAGCCAAAACTTTTGTCATCATAACAATTCCTGCCTCACTGCAAGAATAAGCCATCACTCCTTCAATAAAAGGCTTTTGTGCAAAACGAGAAGCAATATTGACAATTCTTGGGCATTTCGATTTTTTCAATAATGACAAAGCATATTTAGAGCAATTCATCTTTCCAAATAAATTAACATCAATAACTTTTTTAATATCTTGCATTGAAAGTGACTCAAATGGAGCTTCAATACTAATGCCAGCACAGTTAACCAAATAATCTAGATTTTTTAAATTTATAAAGAAATCCTCTACACTTAATTCATCAGTGACATCTAATTTAACTATTTTATAATTACCGAATTTTGATAGCTCCGAAAGCGCTTTTTTCGCTTTTTCATCATTATTAACATAAATTGCAATCACATCTACATTATTTAATAAAAATTGTTTAGAAATCTCATATCCAATACCACTGGTTCCACCAGTAACTACCGCAATCTTATTTTTCACTTTGACCTCCTTAAAATATTATATCACACTTTAAAAATTTGCGAAAGGTTTTTACATTAAAAAACTCAGACAAAGTAATCTAAGTTTCATTCAATAACTTTCTCATCCTTTTTCAAAGCATTTCTTTTTGAAATCATTCCACTTTTTTCAAGTTTATAATTTCTAAAAAATACTATTAAATTGGAAGCGGTCATAAAAACGCTTTCTGCAAATCCGCCTATCACCAAGCAATAAGGTGTTGGCAGGAATATAAGGCCTGCTCTCAGCGCATAAGCAATTGATTTATTCAGTGTGGCAATAAATGGCGAGTATTCAAGTTGCAAAAAGTCAATCGCGAGTGAATAAGTTGGGTTTAAAATGAAGTTAAACATTTCCCAAGCCAAAAAGACCAGAGCAATTTTTAAGGTTATGCCATTAAAAGAGAACAGTCCGAAGAAAAGCGCAAGCGAAGAAGTCATCAGCACTGCGTCTAGAATGTATGCGTTTTTGATGTGAGTTCTTGCATTGAATGCCTTGCCATCTTTTGCGAGGTCAATTTTAGCGACAGTGTCAATGGCAACAAATGCATCCCATTGCGTGTCAGTCACAAGAGCCACAAAGTTTATGGCTTTCACATACTCTTCTCCATAAGAAAACGCGTTGCTGTTTCCAAAAAGGAAGACGATAAAATGTAAAAATAGGGTTACAATGTTTGAAGATTCATATTTTATATTTTTCCATATGTCAAATTTTAACTTGAACTTTTTCAGATTTAAAGCAAGCAGTGTTAAGCAATAAACGCCTATAAAAACGAGTGGAAGTGCTATAACAATTTTAACATTTTTCGTGATTAAACTTGTGATGACCAAGATTGACGTATTAATTATGTTATAGATTGCACAATGTAAATTTGCTCGTTTTTCTTTGTTTTCAAAATAGTATTTTTCAAGCAACATTCCAAAAATTGTGTGAATGCAAAGGGAAATAATCGAGTATCTTGTGAATTCTCTATAAATTTCAACATCCATATTCATAAATGTAACAAAAGGGTCAACAAAAATTGCCAGTAAACCGAAAATTATTCCTGCAACAATCATTCCAAGAATTAGACCACTTAAAACAGAATTATCATCATTATCTTTTTCTTTTTTGATGTTAGCACCAGTGCCAAATATGCTGACAATGATTGCATAGATAAATTGCAAAGGATAAGTTATCGAGAAAACGTTAATAAGGTTTCCGTCGATTGTCCTTCCAAGCAAAAACCAACCAAGAATTGGCATAAATGAAAAGAAAAGTGAATTTATCGCAATACGCAACAATCGTTTCATCAGTTGTTTCACTCCTTTAAGAATAAAAATGCAGACTTTCGTCTGCATTTTGGTGGCCTACCCGGGGCTCGAACCCGGGACCCCTTGATTAAAAGTCAAGTGCTCTACCAACTGAGCTAGTAGACCTCGTTGCTGGGGAGGCACCAAACTCGTTTCACGCTGACACGATTTGCTTTGCAAATCTAACAGCTACTCCTTCGGTTCCCCGTCCCAATCTCCCTCCAATTAATGACACCTTACGGTGTGAATTAACAGAGAAAAATTTTTCTTTTTTAGCTTTTTCTTCTCTTCGTCAGCGCTTATCTTCGCACGAGAGTTGCGACAAAGTGCTTTGCACTTTCGTTTGGTCGCATGACGCGAAAAGCAAGCGTCAGGCGAAACTTGCGAAAAGCAAGTGAGTTTTCAGCGTCGCTTTTCGCGTTGGCTGGGGTGGCAGGATTTGAACCTACGCATGCAAGAATCAAAATCTTGTGCCTTACCGCTTGGCGACACCCCATCATTTTCTGGGGAGGGTGACAATGTCATTTTCCCCACCTTTTCTTTGCGCCTTCAAATTTAACCACCTTTCAATCTTCGAAGTTCCCTCTTCGCACGAGAGTTGCGACAAAGTGCCTGCACTTTCGTCTGGTCGCATATAGCGAAAAGCTAGCGTCAGGCGAAACTTGCGAAAGCAAGCTGAGTTTCCAGCGTCGCTTTTCGCTAGTGGCTGGGGTGGTAGGATTCGAACCTACGCAATGTTGGAGTCAGAGTCCAATGCCTTACCGCTTGGCGACACCCCACTAACAAGATGCATAGGGCGCTTTACCCACCGAGAACAATTTTCTGGGGTGATCGAAGAGAATCGAACTCTTGACCTCCAGAGCCACAATCTGGCGTTCTGCCAACTGAACTACGACCACCATAAAAAAGGTTCTGGTGCTCCCGGAAGGATTCGAACCTTCGACCTCTGCCTTAGAAGGGCATTGCTCTATCCAGCTGAGCTACGGAAGCCCATGGAGCGGGTGAAGGGAATCGGACCCTCGCGACCAGCTTGGAAGGCTGGGGTTCTACCACTGAACTACACCCGCACATATTATGTTGACTATGGTAGTTTATCATAGACGAACATAATTGTCAAGAAATTTAAATAAAAAAGTTAAAAATAGTTAAATATTTTTTTATTTAAATCTTACCTGCCCTTCTTTACATAATATTGCAGACGATTGACCTCTTTTTATTGCCCTTATTGTTTCTTTTGCAAATTTTTTTGCAAATTTGAGTTCAACACGAGTTGGCTTGCTTCCTCTTTGAATATGCCCAACAATTAAACCTTTAACTTCAACTTTTGGACACTTGGAAGAAAGTTCATGGCAAAGTTCCTTCAAGGAAACAATATTTTCTTGCACCACAATGCAGGTTGCTCTGCTTTCTTTTTTGTTTTTATTAACTTTCTTTGCCATGTCATCATAATTAACATCTTCTTTTGACAAAATGGCATAATCACAATCAACTGCCTTTGCAACATTCAAAGCGATTGCGTTATGACGTCTACCCATCACTTCAAAAACTGCACATCTATCAAAAGATAACATGCTTGGCATGGTTGAGTGAATATAGTCACAACATGCCTTAACGGCGGTGTGAAAGCCAATGGAATAATCACTGCCTTTCACATCATTATCAATCGTCATAGGCACAAAAATGGTTTTGACACCGTGATTAGCAAGTTCTTGTGCACCTTTATGAGAACCATTTCCACCCAAAATAACCACAAAGTCAAATTTTTGAGCGTTTTTGAGCCCCTTTTTAAAGGATTTTTCAGTTGCAAATTCTGGGCATCGAGAAGACTTTATCATGCTTCCAGCAGAATTTTTCAACTTAGCAACATTATATTCGCTGAAAGGACAAATGTCACCTTCAATCAAGCCTTTAAAGCCATATCTGCAAGCAAAAAGGTTTTTGCCAAAAGTTTTGTGCAATTTGAACAAAAATTGATTTGTTCCAGAAGCATCACCGCCACTGGTTAAAACTAAAATTTTCATATACGACTCCTATTTTATCACAACGTTATTTTCACCAAGCAGACCGATGAGTTCGTTTAACAAATAGTTATTGATTTCAGTTTTAGCGCTAAAAGCAAAGATATTGTTTGTTGATGAACATTTTGTCACCACTGAGCACTTGCCCGGGTATGACGCAACGATATCTTTAACTTTTTGATAAACATCGATATCTTTTGTGTCAAAGCGTAGATAAAGTTTTTGCTCTTTTACAGCGCTTTCATTTTCAGGTCTATTCCAAGGCGTCAAACTTTCAATCACGATAACAGGGCTTTTGCCGTCACGAATTGAAACGTGACCTTTGACGGTCACAAGCCCGTCTTCAACGATAATGTCATTAAATCTGCTGTAAACGCCTGAAAAGGCAACAGCATCAAAAGTTCCTTCAAGGTCTTCAATTGTAACAAAAGCCATATTTTTGCCATTTAGTTTTTTTATCGCAGTGATAACACCACCACACAACACCGGCTGACCATCTTTGACAGCGTCTTCCTTAACCTCGCCCACATCTTGTGGCCCAATTTCGTCGTCATAGAAACTTTCATCACCCTCTTCAATAGGTGCATTATCATCGTCAGCTTCACCGTCTTCTTTGGCAAAATTGTCGCCTTCTTCCTTCTTAATCATGCTTGAATTGAAGTTAAACTTTTCAAACTTATCAAGATAATCATCCAGAGGATGACCTGAAAGATAGATTCCAACGAATTCCTTTTCCTGCTTGAGAAGGGTTTCTTTGTTATATTCTTTTATGTCAGGATATTCAACAGCATTTATTGTGTCCGCCACCTCTTCAAAAATGTCGAACATTGAAGTTTGTCCATTTGAAGTGCTTTTTTTGTCTTGAACTGCACGGTCAATAACCATTGCATGAACAGCAATAAGTTTTGAACGATATATCCCAAACTGGTCAAAAGCACCACCAAGAATAAGGCTTTCAACCGTTCTTTTGTTGAGCGTTCCATAGGCAACCATTCTTTGAATGAAGTCTTCAAAACTTTTAAACAAGCCATTTTTTTGTCTTTCATTGACAATTTGGTCAACAATTGTTGTTCCGACATGTTTAAGCGCTCCAAGGCCGAAACGCATGTTTCCATTTTCAACTTTAAACTCTGTATATGACTTATTTATGTCTGGTGGATAAACTTCAAACCCTTCCATTTTGGCATAGTTTGTGTAACGCTTGATAAGGTCTGCATTTGTGATACGGTTGTTAAGCACGGCTGTGAGATATTCAATTTCATAGTGCGCTTTCAAATATGCTGTCTGATATGCGACATAAGCATATGCTGCCGCATGGGATTTGTTAAAGGCATAGCCAGCAAACTTTGCCATTTGGTCGAAGACTTTGATTGAAACGTCTTCTCTATGACCGAGCGCAATTGCACCAGGAATAGGCTTTCGTTTTCCCTCTGGGTCAGACCAACCATGCAAGAATTTTTCACGTTCTGGTGGAAGTTGCTCAGGCTTTTTCTTACCCATAATTCTTCGCACGTTGTCCGCTCCGCCAAGCGAGAAACCTGCCATAACCTGAAAGATTTTCATAACTTGTTCTTGGTATACGATACAACCATATGTTGTAGACAAGATTGGTTCAAGACAAGGGTCATCATATTCAATTTTTTCAGGATTTCTTTTGCCTTGAATAAACTTTGGAATAAAGTCCATAGGTCCCGGTCTATAAAGAGAAATTCCGGCGATAATGTCTTCAAGACAAGTTGGTTGAAGGTCGGCCATGAACTTCTTCATTCCGCCTCCTTCAAGCTGGAAGATTGTTGCAGTGTTGCCTGAAGAAATAAGTTCATAAACTGCTGGGTCATCATATTCCATCTTGGTGAAGTCGATTTCAACGCCATGGTCTTCTTTGATATAGTCAATAGCTTTCTTGATGTCGGTGAGAGTTCTAAGCCCCAAAAAGTCCATTTTAAGAAGACCCAAATGTTCAAGTTCGGACATATCGAACTGAGTCACAACGTCGTTTCCACTTTTTGCCATTGGCACCTTATCAAAAACAGGAGTTGGTGATATAAGCACGCCCGCTGCGTGCATTGACATATTTCTTGGCACACCCTCAAGTTTGATTGCAAAGTCGACAATCTTTTTTATCATGTCGTCTTCTTCATACATTTGTTTCAATGTTGGAATAACAAATTTTTCAGCACCGGGTTTATCGCTTTGACCAAAATAAAATTTAAGAACTGGAGGCTTGCAAAGTGGCTTACCTGGGATTTCTTTGGTTATTTTGTCAACTTCTGAATAAGGATAACGTAAAACACGTGCAACGTCTTTGATTGCGTTTTTCGCTTGCATATTTCCAAATGTCACAATGTTGGAAACATGGTCATAGCCATAGCGACGTTTTGAATATTCAATAACCTCACCTCGTCTATCTTTGCAGAAGTCGACGTCGAAGTCGGGCATTGATACGCGTTCAGGATTGATAAATCGGTCAAAGAACAATTCGTAACGCATTGGGTCAACTTGCGTGATGCCAGTGCAGTAAGCGACTAAACTTCCAGCACCTGAGCCACGACCTGGACCAACAGGAATTCCATTCTCACGAGCGAAGTTGATATAGTCCCACACAACAAGGAAATATTCCACGAACCCAAGTTTATGAATGGTTCCAAGTTCCATTTCCATACGTTCAGTGAGTTCTGGCGTAATTTCTTTATAGTTTCTTGCTAGACCTTCATAGGACATTCTTCTCAAAAATTCATAGGCCTCTTCGCCAGTATCTGGTTTGTAGACTGGAATAAAGTTTTCGCTTGCACCAAGTTTGTCCTCATCAGGTATGTTTGGATTTCCACCTTCCGCAGCCTCACGAAGTGACTTTGTTCTGATGGTTATATTGCATTTCTCTGCAATTTCGACTGTTCTGTCAAGTGCTTCCTCAAAACCCGGTAAGGCCTCTTGCATTTCTTCATAAGTTTTGAGATAGAATTCATTGGTTTCAAATTTCATTCTGTCTGGGTCATCATAGGTTTTGCCCATTTGAACACACATAAGAACATCCTGCAGTTCGGCGTCTTCTTTGTTGAGATAGTGAACGTCATTTGTTGCAACAAGTTTGATGTCAAGCCTTTCGCTCATTTCACAAAGTTTGACCAAAACTTCCTTTTGTTCAGCAATGCCATGGTCTTGAATTTCAAGATAAAAATCTTCACCAAACATTTCTTTCAATTGAAGTGCAAGTTTGTCTGCCTCTTCATACTGATGTTTCATGATATATTGAGGAATATGCCCTGCAAGACAAGCCGAAAGACAGATAAGCCCTTCGGTGTGCTGTGCAAGAAGTTTATAGTCAATTCTTGGCTTAAAGTAAAAGCCGTCAAGATAAGCGAAAGAAGAAAGTTTCAAAAGATTTTGATAGCCAGTATTATTCTTTGCAATCAAAATAAGGTGCGCCATGTCATCACGATTGGAGCGTGATTTCATGTCGTGTGTCACATAGAATTCTTCGCCCACAATTGGCTTGATGCCTTTTGTGACACAAGATTCAAAAAACTTCATAACGCCATACATGTTGCCGTGGTCAGTTATTGCAACCGCTTTCCAGCCACGCTCTTTGACGATATCAGTAAGTTTTTCAATTCTTGCCAGCCCATCAAGCAAACTGTATTCAGTATGCAAATGCAAGTGCACAAAATCTTTCATTTCTTCCCCTTTATTTGTTTTTAATTATTTTAATTTCACATTAAACCCTATTTAATTGCATTAAATTAAGAGCATTTTAATTTAAAATCATTTTATCCTTGCTTTAAAATTTCAGCAATCTTTATCAGCCGTCTAAATCTATGGTTAAGTCCACTTTTTGTAAGTTTTATTGTTGAGAGTTTGAGAAGTTCATCCATGCTCTCTTGCTGATTTGCAAGCCTTAACACAGCAACTTCTTGCAAGTCATCAGGCAAAGCGTCCAAGCCAATTTTGTGATTGATAAGGTTTATCGCTTCAATCTGTTTCATGCTTGCCTCAATTGTTTTGTTTATATTGGCGTTTATGCAATTGACTTGACGATTGACGGTGTTTCTAAGCCCACGTTTAGCCATTTCATCAGAAAGGTCAAGAACGCTTTGCCCAGCACCAACAAGAGCCAACAAGTCTTTTATCGCCTCTGAGTCTTTAAGATAAAGCACAAAGATTTTTTTGCGTTCAACCAGTTTTGAAGTGATACTGAACTCGCTTAAAAGCGATTGCAAGTCTTCCAAAAATTGATAAGTGTGAGATGCAAATTCAAGATGATAGCCAGTGGTGGCCGTTTGAGAACCAAGTTCACTTAACCTTATGCTTGATGTTGAGCAACCAATATATGCGCCCGTTATAAAGGCTTTTTTGCATTCTTCGTCTTGGATGATATTTTTATCAATTCCTCTTTTTATCGTTAAACCATCAATTAAATCCAGTATACCACAATCAACAAGCACGCGCTCAGAAATACTTACAGGAAACATAATTCGAAAATAAGTTGTCTTGTTTATAATATAGTCGTCGCTTATTTCCAGTGATAATGTGTCACCATAAAGTTTTTTAACAATTGAATTTACATAATCAAAAATTTCTTTGAGGTCAGTCACAATGTCAGCACGAAGACCTTCACTGTTTTTTGTGAGTTGTCCGCAAGCATGAAAAATTCCCGACAAAAAGGCAATGCCATTGTCGGCATCTTCAATCGGTTTACTCATTATCTCAAATTTAGAATCCTTTGAAAAACTCAAATTTTAACCTCTTTTGTTCTGGAATTTTGGCAATTTATCAATGTTTGCCACTTGGTTGAGCGGGATGCCCAACTTGAATATGAGGTTCAATCCCTCATTGCACTCGCCAACGCGGTCTGGAGTGTGCGCATCTGAATTCAAGATGAATTTCACGCCCTCACCTGCCATTGTGTCAAGGTCACGCTCAGAAATATTAATACGTTTTCCGTTCAACTCAATGTATGTTCCCTTTTCTTTTGCAAGTTTTGCAACTGCAAGTGCGTCAACAGGAAATCCATAATTTATGTGTGTGAGAATATCGATAGGATATTTATCAAGCGCTTTTAAAAAAGCAGTTGTATTGCGATTAATCTTTTCTTTGCTTGGCGCAAAAGGTGAACTGAAAATGTTAGACATGCTAAGTTTCCAAAAATCTTGATTTTTGTCCATTTGCACAAGTTTGTGGAAGCCCATTGCAAGTATATCCAAAAATTCAAAATCTTCGACATTGACATCAATGTCACCATTGAGAGAAATAAGATTTGCCTCAACTCCCAACAAAATATCAACACCTGTCACTTCTTTAGCATTCAAAATGTCTTCCTTTATGTCTGGAATATCCCTCCTTCTCACGCCATAAAAGGAATGATTGAAACCATGGTCAGTGATTGCAATCTGCTTTAACCCTTTTTCGTTTGCAACTGATGCATTTTCAAGCACAGTGCCCTTGCCATGCCCATGTCGAGAATATTTTGTATGTGTGTGATAGTCACCTAATATAATCATAAATTTCTCCTAACTAATTCAATTATAGCCTACTCTATTTATTTTTGCAAGCGTTAAGCACAGTAGTGTCCAAGATAATTGTCACAGGTCCATCATTGTGTTGTTCAATCTGCATATCAGCGCCAAAAATACCAGTTTTAACTTCAATGCCATAGCCTTCCAATGCGACCTTCATTTTTTCATAAAGTTCATTTGCCCTGTCAGGCGTTTCTGCATCAAAAAAGCTTGGTCTGTTGCCGTGAGCGCAATCGGCATACAAAGTAAACTGACTTATCAGCAAAATTTGCCCATTACAAGAAGATAAATCAAAGTTCATTCTCTCATTTTCATCCTCAAAAACACGCATTTTGGCTATCTTTTTCGCCAAAAGTTCAATTTCGGCCTCGCTATCGCCTTTACCAACTCCCAAATAAACAGCAAAACCCTTGCCAATTTCAGAAATTAACTTTCCATCAACAGTCAACTTGGCACTTTTAACTCTTTGTATAACTGCTTTCATTTCAACTCCTTTAACCATTCCAATTTTGTTTTTTACATGATATATTTTATCATAAATCTTTGAACCTTGCAAATATAAAGCAATAAAAAACAAGACAAAAATTTTGAAATTTTGCCTTATTATTTTTTTATTTTGTCATTTTAAACTTAAAAAAATTAAAAAAATGTAAAATGATAGTTATAAAAATATAATGATTAAACTTTTTGTTGCAACACCTCACGCAAAGATATATCTTTGTAAAATTCTCCCGAACTTTCAAAAGCAGTCGCACTTGCCGCCAAATCAAACGCCAAATAGTCAATAGCAGATGAAGTGTTGAATTGATAAAGTGCGAATTTATCAAAAATTGATGAGGAAACCTTGCTTACACTCAATAAGCATTGCGGACAGACTTCCAATGCTTTGACAGGTTTTGTCATTGAGAGTTTAACCAGAAAATCAACAAGATTTTGTGAAATCTTCACTATTTTATTTTGATTTTTTATTCCATAACTTTCTAAAATACCAGTTAAAGACTGTTTATCGTCTTTATGCAAAACAATCTTTTTTGTTTTAATTCTGCCCAATTTATAAATGATATTTTTGTTTACAACCTTACATGAATAGCCATATTTTAACCTGCTGAACATAATTTCTCCTAACTTTTTAACACAATATTATTGTATAAAATTTGATTTCAAAGAGTCAATTATGTTATCATATAATTCCTGCAACTTTTGTCAAAACTTAGCCCTTCTTGTCAGGTGATAACCCAGCAAAAAAACTAGTTTTTTTATCAATAATTTTTAAAGCAGAATTCAACTGTTTTTGGAAGGTTTCTCCATGACACCATGTAATATATTTGTCTAAATCTTTCAATTCAACAAAAAGTCTTTCGCTTATTTCCCACTCTTGTTTAAAAGGCAACAATTCTGAAACTTTTGCAACAAAACGAAGCTGATAATATTTTTCTTCCTTTTCAACAACTTCAACCGCACCAATGTATCGGGCATCACTTATTTTTACACACGCCTCTTCCATAATTTCACGATTTAAAGTTTGCAAAAAAGTTTCATTATTTTCTGGATGCCCGCCAGGAATAGTCCAAATATTTCCATTTTTAACTATCAATAATTGCCTTTGACTATTAAAAATATATCCACTCACTTGTGTATATTTTTGGTTTGAAATTTCAAAGTCTTCTCTCCATAAAATTTTGCAGTTCTCTGACAGAATTTCATAACATTCTTCCACATTTTCCTCACAACTGAAATTTTTATTTTTTATGTTTATACTATTAGATTTACTTCCCAAAATATCCTCCAATCAAAAACATTATATAAATAAAAACAAACAAAGTCAAATAATATATTTTTTATTACATTTCTTTTCCAAAAATTTAATATTTTCAATTTTAATATCAAATATTTACAACAAAAAAAGAAGTCTACAAAACTTCTTTTTTTATCTTTAAATCAATTTAATAACAACCATTTCAGATGCATCACCACGACGTTGTCCAAGTTTGATGATTCTTGTGTAACCACCACCCTGTCCAACTTCCTTAGCTCTTTGTGCATATTTTGGAGCATAAACATTGAAAATCTTTTCAAGAAGAGGGTGATTGATACCCTGAGTTCTTGCCATAAATGCGTCCTTAGACTCTTTTGGCTTTCTTTGTTCTTGTCTGTCATACACATAAGACATAATTTTTCTTCTTGCATTGAGTTTCTTAGGTCCGTCATTTGAAACGGTTGTTTTAACCTTAACACCCTTGTCGTCTTTGATTTCTTTTTCAACTTTAACGATATCTTCATAAGAGTTGATAGCGAGGGTCAAAAGTTTTTCTGCCACACTTCTAACTGACTTTGCTCTTGCTTCTGTTGTTTCAATCTCGCCATACCAAAGAAGGTCAGAAACAAGTCCTCTCAAAAGGGCGTTCTTTTCTTTGCTTGGTCTTCCCAATTTTGCGTTAGCCATAATATTCTCCTTTAATAAAGTTTAATCTTCATCTTTGCGAAGTGAAAGTCCGTAACTTTCAAGTTTAGCGATAACCTCGTCAATACTCTTGATTCCAAGGTTTTTAACTTTAAGCATATCGGCTCTTGACTTCTTTGTGAGGTCTTCAATAGTGTTAACACCAGCCCTCTTTAAGCAGTTATAAGAACGAACAGAAAGATCCATTTCTTCGATAGGAAGTTCCATAAGTTTGATTTGCTTATCTTCTTCACGAGAAACAAGAATTTCAACATTGCTCATTTGAGCGCAAAGTTCAACAAAGACTTCAATGTGTTCAATGATAATTTTTCCAGCAAGTGCAACAATTTCTCTTGCAGAAGTTGTGCCGTTTGTTTCAATTTCAAGCACAAGCTTGTCAAAATTAACGCTTTGACCAACACGAGTGCTTTCAACATTGAAATTAACTTTCTTAACTGGTGAGAAAAGTGAGTCCATAGCGATAAAGTCAATGTTTTCAAACTTAGTCTTATTGATTGTGTTTGGAACATATCCTCTTCCGTTGCCCACCATGATATCCATGTCAAGCACAGCACCGTCGTCCATAGTGCAGATGTGAAGGTCTGGGTTCAAGATTTCGATTTCACTGTTTGTTTCAAAATCTTTTGCAGTCACTTCACCAGCGCCATTTTTGCGAAGGTGGAGATAAGTCACATAGTCCTTGTCTTTGTTTGTTGATTTAAGTGCCAATGATTTAAGGTTGAGGATGATATCCACAACATCTTCTGTCACTCCTCTAACAGTTGAGAATTCGTGAGCAACGCCAGCGATTCTAACTGCGATAGGGGCACATCCTGGAAGGTTTGAGAGAAGAGTTCTTCTCATTGCGTTTCCAAGAGTGATTCCATATCCTTTTTCAAGAGGTTCAACTGTAAATCTTGCAAAACTTCCATTGTTGTTTTCTTCGCAAGAAATTTTTGGTCTTTCCATATTCATATATTTGTCCCTCCACTAAATTATCTCGAATACAATTCGATGATAAGTTGTTCTTTGATATCTGGGTCGATATCTTCTCTGCTAGGAAGTGCAACAATTTTCCCAGTGAGTGCGTTTGTGTCAAATTCAAGCCATTTTGGCATAACAACTTTCATGCCTTTAAGTGCTTTAAATCCTTCAAGTTCTTGCTTGTTTTCTCTAACAGAAATAACATCACCAACTTTAACTCTGAAAGAAGCGATATCAACTCTCTTGCCATTGACAGCAATGTGGCCGTGGTTTACGATTTGACGGCATTGCTTTCTGCTTGCGCCGATTCCCATACGGTAAACAACGTTGTCAAGTCTTCTTTCGATAAGTGAAAGCATATTTTCACCAACGATACCCTTCATTCTCTTAGCGTCTTCATAGTAATCTCTGAATTGCTTTTCGAGAACGCCATACATTCTCTTCACCTTTTGCTTTTCGCGAAGTTGTGTGCCATATTCTGAGAAGGTAACTCTTCTTCTTGAATTGCCATGTTGTCCAGGGATCACTGGGCGTCTTTCCATAGCACATTTCTTAGAAGTGCATCTCTCGCCTTTAAGAAAGAGTTTGCAACCTTCGCGTCTGCATTGACGGCAGTCAGGTTCAATAGTTCTTGCCATAATTCTTTCTCCTTTTATACTCTTCTTGTTTTAGGAGGTCTGCAACCGTTATGAGCGATTGGCGAAACGTCCTTGATCATTGTAACATTAAGTTCGCAGTTTTGAAGTGATCTGATAGCGAGTTCACGTCCGCTTCCAGGACCTTTAACAAAAACTTCAACGCTTTGAATACCGTGTTCTTTTGCAACCTTCGCTGCGTCTTCAACACAAGATTGTGCAGCGAATGGAGTGCTTTTCTTTGAGCCTTTAAGGCCAAGTTTACCAGAAGTGCACCAAGACAAAACATTGCCTTCGCAGTCAGTGAAGCAAACATTTGTGTTGTTGAAAGAAGTTTTGATATGAACTTGTCCAACTGATATATTTTTACTAACTCTCTTCTTAGTTTTTGTTGTTTTCTTTGCAGTTTTCTTAACAGCCATTTTCTACTCCTCTTATTTGCCTTTCTTAGAACTTCCAGCAACAACTTTCTTAGGGCCTTTTCTGGTTCTAGCGTTGTTCCTAGTGTTTTGTCCTCTCACTGGAAGACCTTTTCTGTGACGAATGCCACGGAAGCAACCCATTTCATTGAGTTTTTTAATGTCCATGTCGACTTTTTTGCGAAGTTCACCTTCCACAATGACATTATGTTCGATATAGTTACGAAGTTTAGCAACCTGGTCATCAGACAAATCCTTAACGCGAATGTCTGCACTAACGCCTGTTGCTTCACAAATTTTGTTGGATGTTACCCTACCAATACCATAAATATAAGTAAGACCAAGTTCCAGTCTTTTTTCCCTAGGTAAATCCACACCAGCAATTCTTGCCATTTACAAATTCCTCCAATTTTAATTTTTTTTAGCCTTGAACTTGTTTGTGCTTAGCGCTCTTTGAGCAGATGACCATAACTTTACCATCTCTCTTAATAACTCTGCACTTATCACAAATTGGCTTAACAGATGCTCTAACTTTCATATTGTCTCCTTTTAGCCCTTTTCTCTCCAAGTTATTCTGCCCTTAGAAAGGTCATAAGGGCTCATCTCGACTTTAACTTTATCCCCTTCAAGCACTTTGATATAATTTTTGCGCAACTTTCCAGAGATATAGGTTGTGATTATATGCCCGTTTGAAAGACGAACTCTAAATGTTGTGTTTGGAAGAACTTCCTCAACCACGCCTTCAAATTCAATCACATCTTCTTTCGACATACTCACTCCTTTTTTCGCTTAAAATTTTTCTTATTTTTGCATTGACGCGAGGGTTTAAGTCTTTAACCTCTTCTTCCGTCAACTTTTCAGAGCCAAACAGCCTCACATGTTTACAACTCTTCTTTTTTGGCTTACTTGCCAAAAGTCTTTTTCCATCAGCCAAATATACAAATTTATCATCTTTATCAACAATAACATATATTTGACCTTTTTCTTTGCCCGCAAGTGCAATCACTGCATTTCCAATATCCATAAGTTCCTCACTTATAATGTCAGAATTTCAACTCCGTCCTTAGTGATAAGAACGGTGTTTTCATAGTGAGCAGATGGCAATCCGTCTTGGGTGACAATTCCCCAGCCGTCTTCAAGAAGCCATATATTGCGCTTGCCCATGTTAATCATTGGCTCAATCGCAATGCAAGCATTCTCTGTGACAAGCGGACCATCAGTCACCTTGCCGTAATTGGGAACATTCGGTGGCTCATGCATCTTCTTGCCTATGCCATGCCCAACAAGTTCTCTGACAACTGAGTAACCATTTTTTTCAGCATGCTCCTGTATGGCGTGACTCATTTCACCCAATCTATGCCCCACTTTGAGATTTTTGACTCCTTCGAAGAAACACTCGCGTGTCACATCAATAAGTCTTTGTTTTGCAGACGTTATCTTTCCAACAGGAAAAGTTCGCGCCGCGTCACCATTATAACCTTTATAGATAACTCCAAGGTCAATGCTGATGATATCGCCCTCTTTGAGAATGATATCAGCAGAAGGTATCCCATGCACCACCATATCGTTTGGTGAAGCGCAAATTGAGGCAGGGAAACCTTCATATCCCAAAAATGATGGGGTTGCACCACTATCTATTATAAACTTTTTGGCGCATTTGTCAAGTTCTAAGGTGGAAATACCTGGTCTTATCAGCGTTTCAATGTAATTTAACGCATCACGGGTAATTTGTCCGGCCTTTCGCATCAAGACAATTTCTGCGGGGTTCATCTTGTTCAAGATTATGCCTCCAACGTCTTCAAAAAGTCATAAACAGGCTTGTATGTTTCATCTGGCGAACCAGCTGATGAAACTTTGAACAGCCTATCACCGTAGAAGTTTATAAGTGGTGTTATGTTCTGTTTATAAACTTCCAGACGAGTTCTTATTGCCTCAGGTTTATCGTCATCGCGCTGAAACAATGGAGTTTGACATTTTCTGCAATTTCCTGTGAAACCTTCATAGTTTGCATTGTCAATATCTCCGCATTTTGGACAAGTTCTTCTTGCAGCCAATCTTCTTTCTATTTCGTCAAAAGCAAGTTCAACACTGATAACAGCGTCCACTTCTGTCACTTTTGCAAGAAGATGAGCTTGGTCGATTGTGCGTGGGAAACCGTCAAGGATGTATCCGTTTTCACAATCTTTTTTTGAAAGTCTTTCCTTCAAAACTTCAAAAACCACATCACTAGGAACTAAAATTCCTTTGTTTTGATATTCGCCAATCTTTTTGCCAAGTTCGCTTCCACTGCTGGCAATATCTCTGAGCATATCGCCCATTGAAAGTTGTGGAATTCCAAAATCACGAGTGATTTTCTTTGCAAGAGTGCCTTTGCCACTTCCCGCAGCACCTAAAAGGATAAGTTTCATAAATTGTCCTCCTGTTTTTTAATGTCTTATTTTAAAACCCGCATTAAATAGGTTTACCGCTGTAACACTCCCCATGTTTAACGACTTGAAGAAAAGTCGAGCTATATTGCCTATGCTGTTTCCAGCATTAGAGTTTAGTATTATTCTTCAGTTTCAAAAGGTTGCTCTATGTGTGCAAAAAGAGCATCAAGATCTACAATTTCCCTGTCCCCTTTTTTAACGAATATTGGTGGAAGTTTTC
The DNA here is from genome assembly GCA_948607205.1 of uncultured Eubacteriales bacterium. Taxonomy (GTDB): domain Bacteria; phylum Bacillota; class Clostridia; order Christensenellales; family UBA1242; genus Caccovivens. Next base: position 20,095 of record CAPERS010000009.1, read on the forward strand.
CATTGGCTTTAATCCCAACAGAAGGCTCAGCCAATCGAACAACTTTTTCAGGCTCACCTTTAAGAGCGCCTTTTTGCTCAAATTCTTTAACATCAGTAGGAACATCGCCAAGCAACATATCGGCACAAATCTTGCGACTTTTTTCGCTGATCTTAACTTCAACACGACCAGTAGGTTGAATGGCCATTGTATAAGATTTTCCATTGTTCGAAGCCATAGGGTTATCATTTTCTATGTGTGCACGAACAGCATCAATGTTTGCTTCGTCAAAGTTTTCAGCAATAAGTTGTTCCTTTGTCTTTTTATCCATAATCCCTCCAATAAATTCGGACTAAGAAACTTTTTAAGGTAAAGGTTTTGCCTGTTTAAAAAGTTTCGCAGGACACCTCAGGGAAGAGGACTAGGCGGAGAAACCGCGAGGTAGCGAGTTAGACTTGGTTAGCCAAGTCGTGCCTGCGTTTTCGGGTTCCCGAAAAATGTTTCTACATTTTTTGGGTCGAAATCCGAGTGGTGTCTGTCCTAAAACCTTAATTTAAGAAACCTTTATAGTTTCTCATAAGCATTTGCGCTTCGAGTTGTTTATCAAGTTCAAGAGCAACTGAAACCACAATCATAAGTCCTGTTGCACTGAATGCGTTGATAAGCATGCCAGCAGATGTCGCATCACCGATTGCTTTAAATGCAAGCGATGGAATAAGTGCGATAACTGCCAAGAATATCGCTCCAAAGAGTGTTATTCTGTTTGAGATTTTTCTCAAATAGTCGGCTGTTGGTTTACCTGCACGTATGCCTGGAATAAATCCGCCTTGCTGTTGAATTCTCTTACTGATGTCGTCTGGGTCGAACATAAGTTTTGCATAGAAGAATGCAAACAACAAGATAAGAATTGCGGTGAGCACAATGTAAACCCAAGAGCCACTGCCCAGCCACTTGCTATACCAAGCGTAAGCCGAAGAATTTGGCCAGAACATAGATATAATAAGTTGTGGGAATGTGATAAGAGCGGAAGCAAAGATGATTGGGATAACACCAGTTCCATTCACTCTTATTGGAATGTAAGTGCTTTGTCCGCCATACATCTTTCTGCCCTTTATTTGTTTTGCGTATTGAACATTAACGCGTCTTTCTCCGCCGTCAACGAAAACGATAAGTGCGAAGATTGCAATCACTGCCACAATGAAAAGCACGATATACCAAAGGTTTGTGATATCCTGAGCAGTGTTCACGATTGCCTGACGGAATGAAACGCCAGCAGATGAGAGAATACCAACGAAAATAAGCAAACTCATTCCGTTTCCAACGCCGAGGTCAGTGATTCTTTCACCAATCCAAACTGTAAATATTGCACCAGCAACGAGGATGAGAACAATTCCCATTCCGATAAGCCATGTTGGAGTTCCAACAGGAAGTGCATTGACATCAATACTGCTTGAATATGCAACAACAATTCCCACCGCTTGCGCGATTGCGAGAACGAGTGCTGCAATTCTTGTGTATAGATTGATTTTGCGTCTGCCGTCTTCACCTTGCTTTGAAAGTTGTTCAAGCTTTGGTATGGCAACCGTCAAAAGTTGTATAACGATTGACGCAGTGATATAAGGCGCAACGCCGAGTGCAAGCACTGAGCAGTTTTGGAGCGCACCACCACTGACCATATTCATGAGGCTGAAAAAGCCCACATTGTTCCCTTCATTCGCCATGATTGAGGATGCATCAAAGCCAACGGCTGGCAACCAGCAACCAAGTCGGTAAATGAAGAGAAGAAGAAGAGTAAGCAAAATCTTTTTCCTAATGTCTTTGATTTTGAATGCGTTTGCTATTGTTTTGAACATTTAATTAAATCTCCTCAATCTTTCCGCCAACTTTTTCGATTTTTTCTCTTGCTTGTTTAGTAACTTTGCTTGCCTTGATTGTGAGTGGCTTTGTAAGCTCGCCATCACCAAGAACTTTAAGTCCGTATGGAGCGCGCTTGCCAACAAATCTTGTTTCATAGAGAAGTTCCTCTGTGATAACTGTGTTTGCTTCAAAGCATTCAAGTTCGCCAACATTGATGCAAGAATAGTTCTTTCTGAAATTTTTGTTATTGAATCCTCTCATTGGGATTTTTCTGATAAGAGGGATGTTTCCACCTTCGAAACCAGGTCTAACTCCACCGCCACTTCTAGCGTTTTGTCCTTTATGACCCTTTCCGCTTGTTTTTCCGATTCCACTGCCTATGCCTCTTCCAACTCTAACTTTCTTAGTTGTAGCGCCAACAGCTGGTTTCATGTTGTTTAATTCCATTTGACCCTCCTACTTCACTTCTTCCACTTTAACGAGGTGCTTAACATGGAATAAACTTCCACGAATAGCATCGTTGTCAGGAAGGACTTTTGTTTGGTTAAGTTTTTTAAGTCCAAGAGCTTCAATGATAAGGGCTTGCTTTTTGTTGTAGCCGATGGCACTTTTTACCCAAGTAACTTTAAGCATTTTTTGTTTTTTCTCTGCCATAATCTTTTCTTCTCCTTTCCTTAAATTTCGTCAACCGATTTGCCACGACGAGCAGCGATTTCTTCTTTTGTTTTAAGAGATTTAAGACCTTCAATAGTTGCTTTAACAACATTGATTTTGTTTGAAGAGCCATGTCTCTTTGTCACGATGTTGTGAATGCCCGCAAGTTCAAGAACAGCACGAGCAGAACCACCAGCGATAACTCCTGTTCCGGCAGGTGCTGGGAACATTAAAACGTTTGTCGCTGAGAACTTACCAATGATGTCGTGTGGGATTGTTCCGTCAACGATTGGAACATTGATAAGGTTTTTCTTAGCCATTGTTGTGGCTTTTTCAATAGCGCCAGAAACTTCTTTTGCCTTGCCGATTGCAATGCCAACTCTGCCTTTCTTGTCACCAACAACAACAAGTGCTGAGAAACGAAGAGTTCTTCCGCCTTTAACTACCTTAGTAACGCGTCTAACGCAAACAACAGTTTTGTCAAACTCGCTGTCTTCTCTGCGAGCAGGTCTTTCGCGTTTGTCTTTGTTTTTATCTTTGAAAAAAGGCTTTCTTCCTTGCAATTCAGGAGTTTTTTCAACTTTAACTTCATTTACTTCACTCATGTTTTCCTCCTAAAATTTAAGTCCAGCTGCTCTGGCACCATCTGCCAAAGCCTGAACGCGACCAATATAGATATATCCGCCTCTATCAAAAACAACTTCGTTGATTTTCTTTTTCAAAGCTTTCTTAGCGATAGCTTCGCCAACGATTTTAGCTTGTTCTGATTTGCTTTTGCCACTAATGAGAGCTTTAACATCGCTATCAAGGGTTGAAGCGCTAACCAAAGTCACTCCCTTTGAGTCATCTATGATTTGAGCATAGATTTGGCTCAAAGACCTGTAAACGCAAAGACGAGGTCTTTCGCTTGTGCCAGAAACTTTGCCTCTAACACGCTTATGACGAACAAGTCTTTCTTTATTTTTATCTGTTTTACCTATCATCGTCTTTCCTCCTACTTCTTGCCTTTACCTGCAGTTTTGCCGACTTTTCTTATAACCACTTCGTCAGAGTAACGAACGCCGTATCCATGATATGGTTCAACAGGTCTGATATCTCTGATGTTTGAAGCGAATTGTCCAACCTTTTGTTTATCAATTCCAGAGATTGCAATTTCTGTCACTGAAGGACAAGCAACTTGAAGGTCACTTGGAATTGCAACTTCAACTGGATGAGAAAAACCAAGATTGAGGTTAAGTTTGTTTCCGCTTACGCTTGCTTTGTAACCTACACCAGCGATAAGAAGATTTCTTTTAAAACCTTCGCTTACGCCAACAACCATGTTGTGAGCAAGCGCTCTGTAAAGACCATGCTTAGCATTTGCATCAGCAGTTTCTTTTGCGATTTCAAAAGTCATTTCTTGACCATTGATGTTTGTTTTGATAATTTTATCGATTTCTTGTGTTAAAGTTCCCTTAGGTCCTGACACTGTAAGCACTCCGTTTTCCATTTTCGCGCTTACGCCAGCTGGCATAACTATAACTTTTTTACCTATTCTAGACATAGTATCCTCCTTACCATACATAAGCGAGAACTTCGCCACCAACATTAAGTTGTCTTGCAACTTTGTCTGTCACAATACCCTTGTTTGTTGAGATGATAGCGATGCCGAGTCCGCTTATAACTCTTGGAAGTTTATCTTTTTGAGCATAGATACGAAGACCTGGTTTAGAAATTCTTCTAAGACCTTGTATAACGCTTTCACCAGCCTCATCATACTTGAGTGTGATAAGGATGTTTTTCCAGTTGCCATCTTTAACTTCTTCAAAAGAAGCGATGTAGCCTTCGTCGAGAAGGATTTTTGCAATTGACATTTTTTCATTTGATGCAGGAATGATTACTGATTCGTGCTTTGCGCGTGTCGCATTGCGGATTCTTGTAAGCATATCTGCGATTGGATCTGTAACTAACATAATTTTCCTCCTCTTACCAACTTGCTTTCTTCACACCAGGGATTTCGCCTTTGTTTGCGAGTTCTCTGAAACAAACTCTGCAAATGCCATACTTTCTGAGAACTGAGTGTGGACGTCCACAAAGACTGCAACGAGTGTATTCACGTGTTTTATATTTTTGAGTTCTTTTTTGTTTTTCAACTAATGCTTTTCTTGCCATAATCAAACTCCTATCTTGCAAAAGGCATACCGAGTGCCTTTAAAAGTGCTTTTGCCTCTTCGTTTGTCTTTGCAGTTGTAACGAAAGTGATGTCAAAACCTCTGATTTTTTCGACTTTTTCATAAACGATTTCTGGGAAAATAAGTTGTTCTTTAATTCCCATAGAGTAGTTCCCTTTGCCATCGAATGACTTGTCAGAAACACCCTTAAAGTCTCTCACTCTTGGAAGAGCAATTGCAGTGAGTCTATCGAAGAACTCATACATTCTGTCTCCTCTGAGTGTGACTTTTGCACCAATCTTTTGACCTTCTCTGAGTCCGAAGTTTGAGATTGATTTCTTTGCAGTTGTAACAACTGGCTTTTGACCTGAGATAACTGCAAGTTCGTCAACAGCGATGTTGAAAGATTTTGAATTGCTTTTAACTTCGCCAAGTCCCATATTGAGCACAACTTTAACAAGTTTTGGAACTTCCATTATGTTCTTGTAACCAAATTCTGAAATAAGTGCAGGAACAACTTCCTCTCTATATTTTGTCAAAATTCTGTTTTGTTCTTTTGCCATAACTTAATTTTCTCCTATTCACTTGCTTTCTTTGCAGTTGTCGACTTTTTTGTGGTTGTTGATTTTGTTGAAGTTGACTTTGCAGTTGTCTTCTTCTCAGTTTTTTCTTCTTTTACTGGTGCGTCAGCTTGTTTAAGTGTTGCACCTTTAAGTTCGCTTGCTTTTTTCACAGTTTTCTTTGCTTCTTTCTTTGATGCTTTCACAAAGTCTTTATCAAGGCTTGCTCCGCATTTCTTGCAAGAACGAACTTTTTTGCCTGCCACTTCACTGTGAGCAACTCTTGTTGCTTTGTTGCAGTTAGGGCAAACTACCATAACATTTGAAGCTTCGATTGGAGCAGTTTTTTGAATTTTTCCGCCCTTATCTTGTTGGCTTCTTGGTTTTTGATGTTTTGTCACAATGTTGATGTTTTCAACAACAACTTTATTTTCTTGTGCAAGAACTTCCATAACTTTTCCGCTCTTGCCCTTATCTTTTCCTGTGATAACGAGAACATTATCGCCTGTTTTAACTTTCATTTTCATAATGCCCTCCTCTTATATAACGTCCGGAGCGAGAGAGATAATTTTCATATATCCTCTGTCACGGAGTTCTCTGGCGATCGGTCCGAAAACGCGAGTGCCTTTTGGTTGTTTTTGGTTGTCGATGATAACAGCTGCGTTGTCATCAAAACGGATATGAGATCCGTCAGGTCTACGAAGACCTTTTGAAGAACGAACGATAACTGCCTTAACAACATCGCCCTTCTTAACGCTACCGCCAGGGATAGCTTTCTTAACAGAAGCAACGATGATATCGCCAATGTTTCCACTTCTTCTGAATGAGCCACCTAAAACTCTGATACACATAATCTCTTTTGCGCCAGTGTTGTCAGCAACTTTCAATCTTGTTTGAGGTATAATCATATTGCTCCTCCCTTATTTTGCTTTCTCAATGATTTCAACAACTCTGAAATGCTTATCTTTGCTGAGTGGACGAGTTTCCATAATTCTAACTCTGTCACCCATTCCGCACGCGTTGTTTTCGTCATGAGCCTTGAACTTTTTAGTTCTTTGAACGACTTTTTTGTAAATTGGGCTTTTAACTCTTGAAACAACTTTAACAACAACAGTTTTGTCCATTTTGCCGGCGCTTACAACAACGCCTTCTCTGGTTATTCTTTCATTTCTATTTTCCATTGTTTCCTCCGTTTGATCCCGCGATTTCTTTTTCTCTTATAACAGTCTTAACTCTTGCAATGTCTTTCTTCACATTGTGAATTTGCATTGGGTTTGCAAGACTTCTAGTGGCATGAGAAAAACGAAGATTGAAAAGTTCACTGTTGAGTTCTTTAAGTTTTGCATTGAGTTCTGCCACTGTCAAACCTTGAATTTCACTAATTTTCATTATCCGCACCACCTTTGTTTTCTTCTTTCTTTAAGAATTTCACTTTGCAAGGAAGTTTGTGACCAGCAAGTCTAAGTGCTTCCTTAGCAGTTGCCTCAGCAACGCCTTCGATTTCAAAGAGAACTCTGCCTGGCTTAACCACTGCAACCCAAAATTCAGGTGCACCTTTACCCGAACCCATACGAGTTTGAGCAGGCTTTTTACTTACAGGTTTATCTGGGAAAATCTTGATCCAAACCTTACCGCCACGTTTGATATGTCTTGTCATAGCAATACGAGCTGCTTCGATTTGATTTGATTTGATCCAGCATGGTTCCATTGCAACGATACCATAAGTTCCGTATGCAATAGTGTTACCTCTTGTAGCCTTACCAGTCATTCTGCCTCTGAAAACTTTTCTTCTTTTAACTCTCTTTGGCATTAACATTATTCTTGTCCTCCTTTCTTTTCAGACGACTTCTTTGCTTGAAGGATTTCTCCCTTGTAAATCCAGCACTTAACGCCAATTTTACCAATCATAGTGAAAGCAGAAGCTTCGCCATAGTCGATATCTGCACGCAAAGTGTGAAGAGGAAGTGAACCTTCCATGTATTTTTCAGTCATAGCTTTGTCGTTTGCTTTTGCAAGAACACCAGCTATTTGAACCTTACATCCCTTTGCACCAGCTTTCATAACTCTTTGAAGAGCTTGCTTTAATGCTCTCTTTCCAGCAACACGCTTTTCAAGTTGAGAAGCAATGCTTTCTGCAACGAGTTGTGCATCGAGATCAGGTCTTTTGATTTCTTTAACATTGATAACAAGAAGTTTGATTGGTCTTATCATCTTTGTCACTTCTTTCTTGATTGTTTCAATTCCAGCGCCTTTTGCACCAATAATCATACCAGGTTTGCCTGTGAAGATATTGATAACAAGTTTTGCCTCAGTTCTCTCAATAGTGATTTTTGAAATAGCGCAGGCATTATATTTTTTCTTCAAAAAGTTACGGATTTCTTGATCTTCTTTAAGATTTAAACCAAAAGTTTTCTTGTCTGCATACCAAGTTGAATCCCAATCTTTATTGATACCAATTCTAAGTCCAACTGGACTAACTTTTTGTCCCATAATTAGCCTCCTACCACTTCATCAAGCACGATTGTGATATGTGAAGTTCTTTTAAGTATTCTGTCTGCTCTGCCTTTTGCTCTGTAAGCAATTCTTTTAAGCACTGGGCCAGCGCCTGCATAGCACTCAGCAACGAACAAGTTTGAAGCGTTCATGCCTTTGTTGTTTTCAGCGTTAGCAATTGCACTTTTGAGAACTTTTAAGCACTCAACAGCAGCGCTTTCTGCCATATTTTCAAGGATTGCAACAGCCATTTCGGCTTTTTGTCCACGGATTTTATCGAGAACAATTGCAACTTTTGAAGGGCTCATTCTGATGTATTTTGCCTTAGCATATGGGCGAGCTTTTTTGTTTTCTTCTTTTCTTTGTTGAGATTTAAGTCTAATTCTTGTAGCCATTTTTCACCTCTTACTTCTTGCCCTTAGCGGCAGCCGACTTTTTGATGTGTCCCTTGTAAGTTCTTGTTGGAGAAAATTCGCCAAGTTTGTGTCCAACCATATCAGCAGTGCAATAAACAGGGACATGTTTCTTTCCGTTGTGCACAGCGAAAGTGAATCCAACGAAATCTGGATAGATTGTTGAAGAACGTGACCAAGTTTTAATTGGCTTTTTAACGCCAGAAGCTTGCATTTCTTCAACTCTTTTAATGAGTGTTGGATGAACAAAAGGCTTTTTCTTTGATGATCTGCTCATAGTTTTCTCTCCTAATTAACTCTCTTAACCATCAAACGGTTAGAGCGATTTTTCTTCTTTCTAGTCTTGTATCCAAGAGCTGGTTTACCCCATGGAGTGACTGGTGAAGCCATACCAACTGGGCTCTTACCTTCACCACCACCATGCTTGTGGTCGTTAGGGTTCATTGCAACGCCTCGAACTGATGGACGAACGCCCATGTGTCTTTTTCTGCCCGCTTTTCCGAGAGAAACAAGTTCGTGGTCGATATTTCCAACTGTTCCGATTGTTGCACGGCAAGTGAGAAGAACTTTTCTCATTTCTCCGCTTGGAAGACGAAGAGTTGCATATTTTCCTTCCTTAGCCATAAGTTGAACTTCGGCACCAGCAGAACGCGCAAGTTGAGCGCCCTTCTTTGGTTCGAGTTCAATGTTGTGGATTGTTGAACCAACTGGAATATTTGCAAGAGGAAGATTGTTTCCGACTTTTATTTCTGCGTTAACGCCACTCATAACAGTGTCGCCATCTTTGAGTCCAACTGGCGCAATAATGTATCTCTTTTCGCCGTCAGCATAAGAAAGAAGTGCGATGTAAGCTGTTCTGTTTGGGTCATATTCAATTCCCACAACTGTTGCAGGAACGTCGTCTTTGTTGCGCTTGAAGTCAATGATACGGTATTTCTTTCTGTTTCCGCCACCTTGGTGTCTAACAGTAACTCTTCCAGTGTTATTTCTTCCAGCATGTTTCTCCTTTTTTGCAAGGAGTGATTTTTCAGGTGTTTTCTTTGTAATCTCATCAAAAGAAGGAGTTGTATAAAATCTTCTTCCAGCAGATGTTGGATTATGTTTCTTAATAGCCATTTACTTTTCCTCCTTACTTTTAAGATAAACTGTCGAAGAAGGCGATTGATTTTGAAGATGACTTGAGGATTACGATTGCTTTTTTGTAATCACTTGTCTTGCCTTCTGTTCTTCCAGATTTTGTGTTTTGGAACTTCTTGTGTCCCTTTACGATAACAGTGTTAACTTTTTCAACTTGAACGTCGAAAAGTTTTTCAACTGCATTTTTGATATCTACTTTGCCAGCTTTCTTGTTCACTTCGAAAGTGTAAACTTTGCCTTGAATTCCGGCATAACTTTTCTCAGTAAGAAGTGGTCTGATAATAATTTCTGTTGCTTCCATTATTCTGCGTATGCCTCCTTGATAGATTTGATAGCTGACTTAGTGAGAACAACGTTCTTTGTTGCAACAACTTCATAAACATTGAGAAGGTCTGCTTCTTCAACATTAAGTTTTTCAAGGTTTGAAGTTGCACGCATGATTTTTTCGTCGTTCTTGTCGTTTACAACAAGCACTGAGCCATTAAATTTGAATGCGTCAACGAAAGCTTGTGCTTCTTTTGTCTTAGCGTTTGCGAAAGTGAGTTCGTCAAGAACAACAACTTCGTTTTGAGCGAGTTTCTGGCTAAGTGCTGAAAGAAGTGCCTTTCTCTTAGCTTGCTTGTTGACTTTCTTTGAAAAATCTCTTGGCTTTGGAGCAAAAACAACTCCTCCGCCTGTGTATTGAGGTCCTTTTGTTGAACCTTGTCTTGCATGACCAGTTCCCTTTTGTCTGTAAGGCTTAGCTGCGTGACCACGAACTTCACTTCTTGTGAGTGTGCTCTTTGTGCCTTGTCTTTGGTTTGCGTTGTAAGCAACGATAACTTCGTGAATGAGTGGTTCGTTGTATTCAACATTGAAAAGGTCTTCTGGGAGAGTGATTGACCCAACTTCTTGGGCTTGCATATTAAAAACTTTAACTTTTGCCATGATGTTCTCCTTTATGCCTTCTTAGCTTCACGGATTGTTATCACTGAGCCCTTAGGACCAGGAACGCAACCCTTAACAAGCAAGATATTTCTTTCGTTGTCAACTTTGACAATTTCGAGATTTTGAATTGTAACTCTTTCAACACCATAATGTCCAGCCATGTGTTTGTTTTTGAACACTCTTGATGGAGTTGAGTTCGCACCCATAGAGCCGACTTCTCTATGAACAGGACCAGTTCCGTGAGTCATTTTAAGACGGTGTTGATTCCATCTTTGAATAACGCCAGTGAATCCGCGTCCTCTTGTTGTTCCAGTGACGTCAACCTTGTCACCTTCTGCGAAGATATCGCATTTGATTTCTTGACCAAGACTATATTCTTCAGCATTTTCAAGTTTAAGTTCTTTCACCATTCTGAAAGTTTCAACTCCAGCTTTCTTGAAAACGCCAGCGCTTGGCTTATTAACTCTTTGTGCCTTTTGCTTATCGAAAGCAACGACAACTGCTTTGTATCCATCTTTCTCTTCGTTTTTAAGTTGAACGACTGGGCATGGACCTGCCTCAACAACTGTAACTGGCACAACCAAACCTTCTGGAGTGAAGACTTGAGTCATTCCAAGTTTTTTGCCAACTATTGCTTTTTTCATTTATGCCTTCCTCCTTATAATTTGATTTTGATATCCACGCCAGCAGGCAATTCAATCTTCATAAGTGCGTCAACAGCCTTTGAAGATGGTGAATAGATATCAATAAGTCTTTTGTGAGTTCTTGACTCGAATTGTTCACGACTGTCTTTGTATTTGTGTGGTGAACGGATAACAGTTACCACTTCTCTGTCTGTTGGAAGTGGGATAGGCCCAGCAACTTTTGCACCGAACTTTTCAGCGGTGTCAATGATTCTTTTGCAAGCGTCATCGATAAGTGCGTGTTCAAAGGCCTTCAATTTGATTCTGATAACTTGTGTTGCCATTTTTAAATTTACCTCCTGTAATAGCAATGCCGACCATATGCCTTTTTGTCACACGAACAACTTGCCCGTGTGTTTCTTTGCTGTAGGCATTAAAAAATGTGAAATCTTTTTGGTCGGTCGCCCGCGGTCACTGCCACAGACTTGTCCGCGTAAATTCTCTTTGATTGCTGGTAATCAAAGTAACCTTACACTTCAACCCAATTCACAGCATTCTAATTCTACCAAACTTAAACTCTTTTGTCAAGGGTTTTTCCATTATTTTTTTAATATATTTAATTATTTTTTACTATATATAAACAAGCAAACACACGGGTCAGTTGTTCGCTTGTTAAAAAATATAAAAAGGTTGTGAAATATGGTCAAATATTCTCAGATTTTGTCGCTTTGAGTTCTATTATAATGAAAAGTTTTAGGATATAATATATTATATATAAATATATATAGCCCACGGTTAGCAATCAAGCTGACTATAAAATAAAAAATATTCAAAGGCAAATTTTAACGAAATCAAAAATTCTTCTTTACATTTGGCTTGAGTTGTGATATATTTAAATCAAGGAGATAAATTATGTCACAAAAAAAATTTGAATATCAATTCTCAGCAAAGATTTCAGCGCTTAGAGCTGAAGAAGACGACGTTAAAGTTGATGGAATTGAAACAATCGCATTAAAAGTTAAAAAAGTTTTGGGCGAAGAAAATGAATATAACACCACTTTGGAAACAATCAAGCAAGGCTTTAAAGTTTATCAAATGAACACCCTCGAATTGCAAACTTTACTTGAAAACACAAAATCTGGGACTTGGCTCACAAACGAGTTTTTGCCAAATGATTCACAAACTTTTGGTGATAGAAACTATGAACTTCTCAGCAAAGTTGCTCTTTCAAATGACAAACTCGAAAAGGCTTTTAAAAGTGTGAAGACCACTGTTAAGAAACTAAATAAACTTTCACCAGAAACAATGCTTTCAGAGGAAGAGTCACTTAAAGCATACAAAAAATATCAAGAACTTTCAAAGTCAGATAAGAATGCACCACAAGCACACGCGAACTCATTGACAAACAAACCTTATCAAACAGAACTTGATAAAGGACTTGGTAAATTATCAAAAAGCATGATTAAGTTGCTTGACTCAACTGTTGACATCATGTCAAATCTTAAAAATATAGACAAGCAATTGTTTGAAGAAAACAAGTTTGACGCAACTGAAATTTTACAATAATTTAACCTAAAAACACAAAAAACAGCGATTTTTTCGCTGTTTTTTCTTATTTTTATAGGTTTTTCTTTTAATTATTTCATTTTTTCAAATTGTCTTTTTCAAATAGGATTAAGAAATTAACGCCGAAATGAACCTTTCACCTGTTCGCCACTCAAAGTTTTTTTCAAGCAAATGGTAAGTCTCAACCTCAGATGATGGCGCAAGTCGAATGGTCGAAAGTTTTTCATAATCGGTTTGGTCAAGTATTTTCATTGCTGAAAAGCATGCTGGACTTATGCTTATACATGTTCCATTTTTGCAAGATGGACAAACAATCTCGCCGACTCCCAAATTGAAATATCGAATATCACCGAGTTTGGCAGAACATGAAGAACAGGTAGATGTTAAAAATGAATAACCCATAGCCTTGAAAATATTTATCAAAAATTTGTCAATAACATACAAACTTTTGACATTATCATAGCACAAGCATTTGAGCGCTTTGATTGTTTCAATGAAAAGCTGTGGGTTTGCTTGCACTCCCAAAGTCTTTCTGACAATATCAACAATAGCAGACGCCTCATAAAACTTGTCTATATCACTCGTCAGCCCAAAAAAGTTATCAATAATTTCAACTTGGCTGACAATATTCATACCCTTTGTGTTTTCCAACACATACTCACCAAAACAAAACACTTCTTTCGCGAACTTCATCTTCGCCTTTTCACCACGAACACCTTTCATTGAAACTGTTAACTTTCCTTGTTCCAACGTGAACAGTTCAACCAATTTGTCTTTTTCCTTAAAATCTCTTCCGCCGATAACCAGCGCTTTAACCTTTGTGGAAGCCATTATTTCTCCTACATTTCCATATTTTCAAAACTTCTCGCCTTGTCCAGCTCGTCAAGTTCACGAATAAGTTCAGACGCAATATATGGGTTTCCGCCACTATTTTTTAACAGATTGTATGCCATCCCAGCCCCACTTTCATAAAACTCTCTGTTTCGTTCGTTCATAACATCCACCCTCCTTACACCAATAGTATAAACCAAATAAAAAGTTTTACGCAACTAAAAATATCAATAATTTGTCAATTTTGAAAATAATTGTCATGTGCAAGAAACGCCAATCAATATCTTGTGCCCAAAAACTCGTGCAAACACAAAAGCGCACTAAATTTAATGTGCGGTCTTTTTTCTATTCTTCCAGATACAATTCTACTCTTTCTTTCAAAAGCTCAAATCTGTTTTTTGTATCCGCACTTGATAGACTCGGCTGTTTTTGCTCACTTAAAGAATAATCGAGTTCATAATCAAATTGCTCTTTGGTTAAATCCACAACTTTGCCATCTATTATATTGAAATAATGGTCTTCTTGTTTTGATTTATAAATTTCACCACCAAAATAATATTGCACAAGTAGCGCCATCGGCACACATTGTCCGCAAGTTATGTTTTCTTCACTCCACTTTTTGCGCCAATCTTTATGTGCAGTGTCTTTATCGTAAACTCTAATTAAAATCTCTTTTAGTTCTTCTATTGTCATAACCACTCCAAAATTTCTACTCACAAACAATCCAACCAGAGCCATTGCTTCGTTTGACTTTCATAGGCTCTATTGTTTTGACATTTTCAAGCCAGACAAGTGTGCAATATTTTTTATGTCTTGTGCCCTGCCAGTCCTCAAATTTGTCTGTGCCAATTTCTTTGCCGTATTTTATTCTTATCTCGTCAACCAAACTTGGCGTAAGTTCAAAAAACTCAACCCTGCCAGCAACCGCAGTTGCAGTAACATCTTTTCCAGTTTCTTTCAACAGAATGGCATCTCCCGTTTTCACTTTTCCATAAGGCGCAACCTTGTGCATAGCCCATCTGCTTTCAATAGTCTTCTCTCCGCTCAAAACCATATCAAAAAATGGTTGCCTGAAAATCGCTATATGTGTCATTATTGCCTATTACCTCTCTCTTTCAAAACTTTAACAGCTTCTTCTCTCATCAAATTGACAATTTGCAAATCCCCCCCCCGATTTTTGACGTTGGCAAGGATATCCTCACAAGACACCAAAATCTCAGGGCAATAATATTTGTCACTATCTTCTAATGTTGCACCATAAACAAGTTTGGTTATTTTTTGATAAAGGATAGCGCCCATACACATTGGGCAAGGCTCACAGCTCACATACAAAGTTGCACCTTCCAATTCTCCATAAAGATTGTTATCTTTCAAAGCAGACTGCATGGCCTCAAACTCTGCATGAGTATAGCAAGTTTTGTTGTCAATCTCGATATCACTTCTTCCAATAATCTTATCGTCTTTTACCACGATTGCGCCATAAGGATATTTCGCAGTCTTAGAAATATCAATCGCAATTTGCATATATTCTTTATCTGTCATATCTTACTCCTTATTTTATTTCAATAACTTCCAAATCATCCGGAACAAAAACCTTGCCATTAAAATATCTTTGAGCCTCATTTGTGTATAGTTCTTTTCGGTCTTTGTGTGAGTCCTCAGTATGAAAAAGTATCAGGTTTTTGACATTTAACTTATTCATAACTTCACTTACACTTTTTGTTGTGGAATGATTCTTTTCATAAGCGTGAAAAATATTTTCCTCTTCTTCCAAGCAAAATGCCTCGTGCATAACATAGTCAAAATTTTCAATATTTTTATATAACCGCGGATTTAAAGTTTCATCACCCAAAAAGGCAAATTGTTTACCATTCAAATTGCACATAAATCCAAAAAGTTTTGTCCCTTTTGCTTGCATATCCATGAAAGTATAGTCGACTCCATTGATGGTATATACATCGCCGTCTTGCAATATGTGAAAGTCAACAATTCCATAAACTGCATCCATGAGTTTTGCAGGAAGAATATATTTTGAAACCCCTTTAATTGCTTCAAACACAATGTCATTGCAGTAGATATTGATTTTATCTTGCACCTTCCAATTCAATGCATAACGCCCCATTTTTTTAAAATACCAAAAAAGTCCTAAAATATGGTCAGTGTGACTATGCGAAACAAAGATATGTTTTATTGATTTATAATCAATCCCTGCTAAGTTTAAATTTCTTAATATTTCAATACTCCCACCCATATCCACCAAAAAGTTTCCTTCATCATTTTGCACTGTAAAACAGGTATTGAAAAGTTCAAGTGTTCCGCCATTGCCAACGCCAAGCATTAAAATTTTTGTTTCACTAGATTTACTCATTTTTCACTCCTTAACAAATTCCAGAATTGTTTGCGCAAGTTCATTTTCTTTACCTCTGAACGAATGTCCACAATCTTTAATTACTTTAATAACGTTATTTTTATACCTACTATTTTCATTGATGGTTTTTAGATGTTTAAAAGTGTCACCATTTCCAAACTTATCATTTTCGCCCATAACAAAAAGCCCTGATTGCTTTATGCTTTTAAGCTGTTTCCAATCACTGTCTTTCGAATAAACAGGCAGATTCTTAACATTCTTGTTTTCAACAAAGTCCAAAAAAGCACGTGCGGTATAAAAATTATAACCTATATATTGATAAGGCAAGATTTCATCAAGTCGACCTTCATTTCTATATTTTTGCGCGATAGCTATAAGCATTTCCCTCGACTCTACTCTTTCTTTTCTAATAAATCCAAGATCAACCGGAGAAAGTAGCAAAAAATTGTCTATCTTTTCATTTGGATTTTGTGAAAGATAATAAATCACTTTGTTTGAGCCATAACTATGACCGCCCAATATAACACGATTATATCCACTCTCTTTCGCAAAGTCAACAAAGGCTTGCAAATCGTCAATGCAGTTATCAAAAAGTTCATAAGTAGTGCCGAGAGGTTTTCCGCTTTTTGTCGGGGTATCAATTCTGTGAAACGCGCCACTATTGTGAGCGTAAAGCAACGATATTCCTTGCTTTTCCAGAAGTTCACCTGTCACCATAATAAACTTACTTTCAAAAATATTTCCACATTTTCCATTGGTGAGAATGACGCAAGTATCTTTAAAGTTTTCACCATACCAGCAACCATAGAGAGTATCTCCTCTTTTGTTTTCAACTTCAATAATTTTCACTCTAATTTCCTTTTGTATTTTTTATTATATCATATCAATGAAAATAAAGATAATAAAAAAGACCTTGTAAAAGGTCTTTTTATTGATTTTTATGCAAAGATGAATGTGATAAGGATATCTTCATCAATCCAGTTTCCTTCTTTAATAACACGTGCTAAATCAAGGTATGTTGCATCTTTATCACTTATAACTGTTGCATTCATTCCTCCATTCAAACTTACACGAATTCCAGTAAGTTCAACTGCTTCACCATCAACATTTTCAAAACTATCATAGTTTAAGAGAACATCAATAATCTTGTCTTCAAGTTGAATTTTATCTGCTTGGTCGCCGATGCTAGAAATTTTAGAGTTATTGAATATTACTTCTTTGTTGCCGTCTTTAATTCCTTTAACTCTTATAACTTCACCATCTTTATCATAAGCTTCAGAAGTTATTGTCATTGGAATGTTGATTTGTTCTTGATTTGCTGGTGTCCAAACTGAGAAATCCCAAACAGCAACACCCTCTGTTGCGCCGTCAAAGATAACTGAACTGAGAGCAATACCGTCACTATTAACGAAATCGTTTTCAACTTTTTTGTAAATTGCATCACCAACTTTAATGCCAGCGAATGAATAACCTTCTCTTGTAAATTGGTCAGCGCCAGTCAAGCCTTCAACATCAATTCTGCATTCGAGTTCTTTAATCATATCAGAAGATTCATGGAACTTAACATTCATTTTGAATGTTGCGATTTCTTCAACAAGTTTAATATTAAGTGGTGCTGTGCTGAAATCTTTGCTGATAAGGTTTGCAATGAAAGCATCATCAATCATTGTTCCATCATCCTTGCTTACAAATCCTGCAAGAGTGTAACCTTTTGTGATATAGGCGCTAAGTTCTTCAGCAGTTTTAAGTTTGAACGAATTAAATTGTTCTTTGTTAAAATGTTTAGTTTCAATCACATTGTCATTAACATCAAAATAAGTCACAATTTTTTCATCACTGAAAACAGGTTCAAGTGTTATGTTAACAGCAAATGCGTCCTTGCTTGAAGCACTGAAAGTTGCATTGTTGAAAATTCCACTTTCACTTTCCAAAGTCCAGCCAATGAATGTGCTTTCAGATTCACTTCCAACTGGTGCTTGTGGCAAAGATTGACCATAAACAAACACACCATTAAGGCTTTCATAGTTTTTAAATGTTATGTTATAGGTCTTTTCAAGGCATACAGCAGTGAGGTTGGAATTTATATTTTCAATAGTATAAGTGAATCTTGCATCCTTTGAAATTGGGTCACTTTCTGGTTTAAAAGTTTCTTTTGTGCCTTCAAACCAACCAAGAAAATAATAACCTTCACTTTCAAAAGTGAGTTCAACTTGACTGTTCTTAACAGCAGTAAATTTAACAGATTCCTTACCGTCGATAAGCACTTTTGCAGAAGCGTTTGCATTGACATTCCCTGAAATAAACAGATTGAGTGTGCACGCTGATGACTCAGTAACCCCAAGCGCAGTTGCAACAATAGCAAGTGGAAGCAAAACAACAAAAGCGCAAACGGCTAAAATTTTAATTAAATATTTTGACATATGCCCTCCAAATTAACAATATTATAGCACATTAAAATAAATTTTTCAATACCTAAATAGAAAAAAGTATTAAAAAATTTGTCTTCTATTTAATATTTTATATGAAAACGTCAGTTTTATGTTATTTATTTTTATTTATCTTAACATTTATCGACAAACTTCGACAACTGCCAATCAATTTAATTTTCAAAAATTAAGATAAAATTGAAAAAATAATAAGCAAAATACAAATTTAGGTTAAATCATTAAACAAAACGGAAAATATTGTTTGCCTTTTGAAACCTTATCTTGTATAATGAAAAATATAAGGAGAAAAACAATGAATAATTTATGGAATAAACAAGTTCAATCAACTGAACTTCTTTATTATAGCCGTCTTGAGAGTTTCAACGAAATAACAAAAAACACGTTTTTTAAACTTCTTCAAGTAAAAGAAGGTATGAAAATTCTGGAAGTTGGCTGTGGAGGCGGAACTTTTTGCAATATAATAAAACAAAATTTTCCAACTTGTAAAGTTTATGGAATTGACCTTGACACAGACCACATAGAATTTGCCAAGAAAAAAGCAAAAGAACTTAAAGTTGACGTCAACTATTCAGTCGCTGATATTAACAAGCTTCCTTTCAAGAATGGTGAGTTTGACCTTGTCTACTCTCATACAGTCGTCGAGCATTTGCCTTTCAAAAATTTTATAAAGGAACAAAAAAGAGTCCTCAAAAAAGGTGGCAAAATCGTGATAATGCGTGTTTTCATGGAGGAGAAAACCATCGACCAGCCATATCTTAAATTTGAAGACGAAATCAACAAAGTATATGGCAAAATGGAATTTGAGCCTCAACCTATCACACCAGCAAAATATCTTGAAAGCCCAAATCTTACAATGCAACACTTGGAAGAGAATGGTTTTAAAAATATCGACGTGAGTTTTGATAGAATTGTTTACTACAACCCAGATTGCACAACCAAAGCCATTGCAAAAAAGCAAATTAAAAGAAATTATGAAACAAAACTTTACTATGCTCTTTTTAATCTTCAAAAAGCCAAGAACAGCGAAAATCTCAGAGCAGAACTTTTACAACTTTTAGAGAAACAATATAAAGAAAGGCTGAAACTTATCGAACAAGAAAAAAAGATTTTTGACTTCCAATCAACCAAGAAGATAACAATCTCAGCTGTGAAAAAATAATATTTAGGAGAAAACATGGAAAAACAAGAATACTGGGCACTTTATGATGAAAATTTAAAGCCTTTAAATAAACTCGTGCCAAGATATACTCCTCTTTCGAAAGATGAGTATGAATTAGGTGTTCATATCTGGATTAAAATCGGCGATAAATTTTTAATCTTTAAACGCTCTGCTTCAAAGAAACTTTTCCCAAACTACTATGAAATGATTGGAGGAGGAATTGACGGATATGACGAACCTCTTGCAACCGCTTTAAGGGAAGTTGAAGAAGAGTCTGGTCTTAAACTTAAAGAAGATAATCTTGAATTTATGTTTATGAGCAAGATAAATCAAGGCGAACACGGAATAACCTTCCCAGAGCACACTTATGTCTATATGGCAAAAATAGATAACTTAAAACTAGAAGATATTCGCATTGAAGAAGGCAAAAACTGTAATCCATCATTTAAAACAAAAGAAGAAATATTGAATTTAATCAAAGAAAACAAATTTATTCCAGTTGTTCAATATGAAGATAAAATTGAAAAATTGTTTTAAAAAAGGGCATTTCTGCTCTTTTTTTATTTTAAAATACTTTCAAGCGCTTTCTTTGACTTTTCTTCAAGTTCTTTCATTTTGATAAGGATAACTTTCAAATTCGCTTCATCTTTAAAGTCAATCCTGCTCTGAATATTGGTCAATTCGTTCGCTGTGCTTTCAATCTCCATAATCTTCTCGCACGAAAGTTGAATTGCATCTAAAATGTCGTCACTTAGATTTTTATCTTCCTTTTGAAGATTGTATAAACTTATGCCCAAATCGCTATTGTCACTAATGTTTGTCTTTAACATATCAATCTCTTGAAGTATGTCAAGAACATGCTCAGAGTTTTCAATTCCATCAGCAGAAACTGTTTCTTCTTCATCATTTAAATTTAGGTCTTTACTCATAATAATTTCTCCTTATCATTAATTTCTCCCTTTTATTTAGCTAAGTGTTGATTTAAATCAATCTCTTTAAACCCATTTCTACTCCAAAGCCAAAGAGCAGTATGTATATCAATAGGTTTCAAATCAAAATTTTTAAGCAGTTCATTCCAACGCTCAATAACAATCAGTTGGACATTTGACGAATTAAGTTCACTTTCGTTTATCAGTCCCAATCTGTATGTGGATTTAACAACATGAGTATCAGGCGCGACAGTCAGTTTTTCTTTGTTTTTGAATTTTATGTCACAATATTGCAAAAGAACAAATAACCAATAATTGCATATCTTATTTCCAGAAAGATATGGAAAAAGATCTTTTCTTTCTTTTTGAATAAAAGTTTTTATTTTTTCGATATCGTTATCAAATTTGGCAAAAAATAATCTTATGTCGCCATCACACAAATCAACAAACGTTTTGCAAAGTTTTATCCATATTTCAGTCTGCTTTGTCCTTTGCAAAGCAACTTTATATTTAGTTAGAGCGTTTTGGACTTCTTCAAAGCTCTCTTGCAAAACAATTTTTGGCTTAAAAACAAAGTTTGTTTCTTTATCTTGATAAGTCTTATTTGCGCTTTCCCATAATTTATAAGAATTTCTTTGATAATTCAACGCCATCGGCAAAGTAAAATATAAAAAGTTCTCATTTGAACCTTTATCTAAATGTGGATTTTCATCCTCAGGCATAACCTCCCCACCGAGTTCACCTCTTTGCCACATCAAATATAGTGCCTGCACTTTTTTAAGTTTTTCGTCCATAAGTTTACCTCATTTAATTTTATCATTTGCTTAGGACAAAAGTCAACTAACATGGCTTAAAAACAAAAAAATGACCGCATGCGGTCAACAAACTTATTTTGCAAGCCTTACGCTTGACGACTATTTAAATCACAACTTGCAGAAAACAAAATATTATTAAAACAAAAAAGTAAGCTCATGCGCTTACTCTCATGGTAACCCAGCAGTGTTCTATCTTCCCGGGCCGTCGCCAGCCAAGTATTTTCGACGATGAAAAGCTTAACTTCTGTGTTCGGTATGTTAACAGGTGGATCCTTTTCTCTATCGCCACTGGATATGGTATAATCACAAGTTTCCTTGAAATTATCTTATTAATAGTTTAACATATTTTTTTCAATTCTGTCAAACTTTTTACGGATTTAAATCCCTGACAACTACATAATAGAATTAAAATTTAACATTAGTCTAAATTACTAAGTTTTCCGTGATCAAGCCCTCGAACTATTAGTATCGGTCAGCTACATACATTACTGCACTTACACCTCCGACCTATCAACGTTGTAGTCTACAACGGTTCTTACTAGCTTACGCTATGGGATATCTAATCTTGTGGTGGGCTTCACGCTTAGATGCTTTCAGCATTTATCCCTTCCATACATCGCTACCCAGCTATGCCACTGGCGTGACAACTGGTGCACCATTGGTATGTCCATCCCGGTCCTCTCGTACTAGGGACAGCTCCACTCAAATATCCTACGCCCACGATAGATAGGGACCGAACTGTCTCACGACGTTCTGAACCCAGCTCGCGTGCCACTTT
>CAPERS010000010.1 GCA_948607205.1 uncultured Eubacteriales bacterium
TTAAATTTAAAAATATATATGGTGAGAAATATTTAGGGCTTACTTGCGATGCAACAGAAGTGGATAATCTTGAAAAAGCAGGACTTAAAATACTTCAAGCCTTTAATAAAGAACTTGCAGAAGAAATTGAACTTTATAAAAATGGTAAGTTGATGGACAATGGTGATAAGGCGATACCTTGTGATTGGGAACAATTAGATCAATTATAAAACAAATAAAACATAAATGAACAAAAAATCCAGCGGATGCTGGATTTTTTTATGTTGATTGGAATTCTGTGATTCCGACATGGCGTTTCTTTCTTTCAATTTCAATCATATTTGAAATAAGGTCACGCACTTTGTATGGGTTTGCAATATGTCTAAGGTGAAATACTGGTGCTGCGCCATCGTTTGAAAGAATCTCAATTGTGCCTGTCCTGAAAATTTTATCTCCAAGCGAAATTTGAAGTGTGAGGTCATAGCATCTATAAACGTTGATTTCGTCTATAATTGCAGAGAGAAAGCCTTTATGTCTGAAAAGTTTCACCCATTCGCCTTCTTTTTTCACAAGGTAGTATCTATAAAAAGACCATGGAAGACCAAAGTGTCTTTTTCTGTCTTGCCAAATTATTTCTGTGCCCGGTTCGAATCTCATATTTCCTCCTATTTATTTTTTATTTTATATGAAAAATTTTGAAAAGTAAAGCAAAACGCAAAAAAAATTGCAAAAGAGGGTGAATTTTTATATAGTTTATGGGAAATGAAGGTTTATTGCATTAGACTTTATAGTGTTTTATATTGTTTTTATAAAAGTTTTTTCAAGGTTTGTGGGTTTGTTCGATAAAGACTGCGCTAAAGAAAACGCCCTCCGAGCGCAATTTTTTTTGCAATCGGTGGGCGTTTGCCCGATGAATCGGGCAGTCAAACTTTTGAAAGAAAAGTTTGACTCTTTAGCGCGGTTATGCGCGATTTCTATTCTTATTTGCAGTTAGAGTTGCAACCGCATCCGCATAAAAGCATAAGGATGATGAGTGTGCAACAGTCAATGTTGCATCCATTGTTTTGGCATCCGCAACCGCAGAGTGCTTGTAAGATTATAATCCAAGTGAGCAATGAGCAAGCATCACAGCCATTTCCACAGCCGAAACCTGAATTGCCACAACCGTTAAAACAGTTCATTTGTTCCTCCTAAAAATTTTTAACTTATGTAGTTTGGAGGGGAATTTTCCCTTCACATTAACATACTATTTTTTTAAACAAGCAAGTGTTCCGATTTTTTTTAAAATCTTTTAATATTTTCGACAAAAAAAGTCTTTTTTCAACAGCATAAAAGCAAAACCCTTTCACAAAATATTTTTGCTTTCAATTGATGCAAATGCTCTAAATTGATTGACTTAAATTCGAAAATAGTATAAAATAGGTTGTTAGAAAATTTATACTATAATAAGGCGAGGTTATTTTATGACAAAAAAAGGTAAATTTAATGGATTGGTTAAAGGTGCTGTTGTAGGCGTTTCACTTATGCTTTGTGCATCAGTGTTTCCAGTAAGTGCGCTTGTTTCACTTGCAGACACAGCAACCACAGAGGCAACTACTGCAAAATCTTTTAAAGTTGACGCCAATGTTAAATTTGGCGGAGTTAAACTTAACTCAGCAATTGGAAAGGTGACTAAAGGTGACCGTTATTATCTTCCAACTGCAACTTTTAATGGCTCAAGTGTGACTGATGTGACAGTTCGTTACAAGAATTCAACATTGGCAACAGAAGTTTTCTCTGACAACGATAGAGATGGGCTCAAATATTTTGAGGCTGGGATTGTTGGAACTTATGTTGTTACTTACACAGTTAAAGAAGGCGACAAGACATATTCTTACGACTATGAAGTTGAATGTCAAGTTGGAGATGTTGTTTTTGAATTTAACACAAACTCAGAGGATATCATTCCTGCAATTTATGATATCTCACTTTTAAGCAGCAAAGAAGAAACAAAAAACAAAGACATTGTTCTTCCTATTCCAACTGTTAAAGACGAGAATGATGAAGTTGTGACTTTTGCAGATGGTATGATTTCAAATGCAAAGCAAAACACAACAGAAAATCAACTTGTTATCACTCTTTCAACAGGCGTTGAAGGCGTTAAAATTGAAAAGAACGCAGAAACAGGCAAGTTCTTCATTGATGGTGATGCGCTTTGCAAGAAAAATGAAGATGGAAACTATGTTGCTGAAGGTGTTTACAAAATCAACTACACACTTTATCAAAACGGAGTGTTTGTTTCTCAAACAACAAAAGAATTTGAAGTTGAAGAAAGCCACTTCCAAGTTGAAGGCGAAAAAGACAAATCTGGATTTACTCTTTCTGCTGACTATGCTTCAAGTGAGCCAACAAGTGCAGTTACTGGCGTTATGAAAGAACTTCCAAAAATTAAAGCCAAAGCAACTGAGTCAACTGAAAGTGACGACATTGATGTGTTCTACACAATCGAAGTTTATCACCTTGAAGAAACTTCAAATGGCAAAGACTGGGTTAAGAGAACAGAAGAATGCTTAGATAAAGATAATCAACATGAATTCACTGCATTCCAAAACGGAAACTATAAGATTGAATATGTTGTTAATGACTTCTATAATCACACAGTTAAACCAAAAAATCTCATCTATTTCAACGACGTTGAAGATACAATTGCTCCAACAGTTTTCGCTTATAACGGCGACACAAAAAATAACGTTGATGAAAAAGGCGAAGATTTTGAATATCGCATCAAATCAAGACAATCAAACAGAAACCTCATTGTTTACGCTATCGGCGCAGAAGATAACGTTAAAAATGAAAACATGGTTCTCAAACGTGAAATCAGAGATGTTTCAAACATCACAAGAGTTGAAATCAACGATTATCACGACAAAAACCTTATCTTCCTTCCAAAAGCATCAAAAGACGGTGAGTCAGTTTATGAACAAATCGTTAGTGATAACTACTATCTTGCTCGTGATATGGCAAAAGATGGTGTCACAATTGTTGACGGCGACCGCGAAGGCAATGAAAGCAAAATCAAAACTTGGCTTATTGAGCACAACTACCTTATTGTGACAAATGACTTTAATGTTAACCCAGTGACAAATGTAAAATTTGGAAATGAATTCTTTGGTGACATCATCACTGATTCATCTGCAAGTGGATTTGACCTCAAAAAAGTTAAAGATAAAATCGCAACAGAAGGTTTTGCTTATGTGTCTTATTCAAAAGACTATAACTTCACACAACAACAATACAGCCTTCACTACACAGCAATCGACGACGCAAAGAATGACACAAAAGATGTTTACTATACGGTGAACCTCTCTTCTGACAATGCGTTCACTGACCAAGACGCTCCATCACTTAAGTTTTCATCAGACCTTCCAACAACAGTTCTTCCAACAGATAAACTTGAATTTGAAGCACCTGTTGCAAGTGACACGCAAGACTCTCGTCCAAATATGGTTTTTGCTTATAGATATTTAACAGGCAAAAACGGCGTTGGTGCGCTCACAAGTGAAGACACAAAAGAAATCGCTTTCACAAACAAGAGCATTTCAGACGGTGCAAACAAATGGTATAACACCGAAATTAACGTTTCTTCTGAAGGTTGGATTATGCTTGACGAAGAAAACGATAATAAGAAGTTTGAAATCGACATTGCAAAAGACCTTAAAAAAGATGCTTTTGCAGGTGCAAAATATCTTGAAATCTTTGCTTATGCCGAAGATGACTATGGTAACCTTGGCTTTTTCAGCCGTTCAATCAATATTGCTCAACAAACTGAAGAATCAACACTTGAACTCTTTGATGTTGATATGATAGAAAAAGATGTTTATGAAGCAAATTCTTCAATTACACTTCCAACTCTTTACTATACAGACACTTTTGTTGAATATATGACTGCAGATGTCACAGTTTATTATCTTGACACAGGCGCAAAAGTTCAATCTTATGACATGAAAACAAGCGCTGATAAGATAAGAGAAATCTTCGTTGTTGAAGGCGGTGAATTTGTTGCATCAAGGTCAGGTGAATATCAAGTTGTTATCACAGCACGTGACGCTGGCGGAAATGAATATGCTTCTTTCTTCGACTATACAGTAACTTCAAATGGCGAAGTTGAAGACCCAGTTATTGATAATATCTCAGCTGACACAATCAACATGAAAGTTGATGAAGAATATAATCTTCCAGCACCAACAATCGCATTCTCTGATTCAAAAGACTATGACTATTATGGCGTTATCAAAGAAGAAGATGTGAACATATCAACATATTACACACCTAAGATGATTTCTTCAAGCAATAACGACTATAAACTTACTCAAACTCACTTCACACCACGTTCAAGCGGTGAATATACACTTGCTTATGATGTTTTCCTTATCAGATACAACAAAGCAAATGATTTCAGTGAAACAGAAGTTAACGGAAAACTCACTCTTGATGCGGAAGGCAGACTTCTTTATGTGAAGGATGCAGACAATAAATACTTTGTATTCTTTGACATGAAAACTCAAGAAATCGTTGTAAGCAAAGATTTGCGAAGACCAACTGATGCAAATTCAATCAAACTCAATGATTTGGGAAATGGTGTTTATAAATTTGAAGGAATAAAACTTACAAAATATGTTCGCACAAGTGACCCTCAAACTTTCAAAGTTAGCGAAATTTCATCTCCAGTTATCACTGTTGACGAAGATTATTTCAGCATCAACAATGTTAAAGACGGCAAAATCGAAATCCCTAACATTTCAGCAACAGTTGAAGGAAAAGGAAGTCTTGACTTCTCTAAATCAAAGATTGAAATCTCAGTTGCAAGAGGTGTGGGAACAACAATTCTTCAAACAATCAATTGCGACAAACTTGAAGATATCAACTCTGAACATGTAAAATATGAAGATGGAAAACTTTATCTTTACTTGAAGTTTGACGGAACTTATTCAATTAAGTATACCGCTCAAGCGCAAAATGCAATCGGAGAAGCCGTTGCTGACCCTTCTTCAAAAACTTTCACAATTGCAAATGGTGACATCAAAAAACCAAAAATCAAGGTTAATGATGGTTTCCTTAACCGCGGTGCAGAAGACTATTCTCTTTCAAACAATGACCTTGTTTTGAATGTAAGCGCTCTTGAATTTGAAGATAACGAAAGCAGTGTTGACTATCTCAAAAAACACTACTCAATCACTGTTAGAAATTCAACAACAAACAATGAAGTTACAAGAGTTGGCGAAGGCGACACTTATAACTACACACTCACAACAGCAGGTGAATATGAAATTATTATTTCTGTAACCGACGTTGCTGGTTGGACAACCGAAAGAACTGTAACAATCAAAGTTATGTCTGACGACCAGTCAAATGTTGAAGTTTATAAAGTTGTTGGAACAATTCTTATCGTGGTTTCAGTTGTTGTTCTTGCAGGCGTTGTGACATATTTCATTGTTTCAAAAGTTAAGCAAGACAAGAAAGGAAATAAAACAAGATAAAACTATTCGAGTTAAATTCTTTCTTGAAAATATGAAAATTTCAACTTAATTAAAAAAATCATTCAGTTTGGGCTTGAATGATTTTTTTATACTTATTTTACCAATTTTACTTGACTATTTTCTTCATTTGTGATATTATTTTGATTGTATCCGCATGGATAGGGTTTTTGAAGTCTTTTTTAAGGTTAATCTTATTATAAAGCACCCGTTACCAGCGAGTTTGGTTAGAGGAGGTAAAAAATTATGTTTGCAATCGTTCAAACAGGTGGAAAGCAATACAAAGTTTCCGAAGGCGACGTTATCAGCGTTGAAAAACTTGAAAATGCAGTTGGCGACAAGATTAAACTTGATGTTTTGCTTGTTAGTGATAACGGAAATGTTGTTGCTGGACAACCTACAGTGAAAGGCGCAACTTGTGAAGCAGAAGTTCTTGCTCATGGCAAAGGCGATAAAATCGTTGTTTTCAAATATAAGCCAAAGAAGAATGAAAGAAAGAAACAAGGTCACAGACAACCATTCACTCAACTTAAAGTTTTATCAATCAAAAAGTAATGAGATAGATTTATGACTAAAATTACTTTTTATAAAAAAAATGAATTGTTCCTTGGCTTTCAGGTCGAGGGGCACACGGGCAAGGATGTTTATGGTAAGGACCTCTTGTGCTGTCAAAT
The DNA here is from genome assembly GCA_948607205.1 of uncultured Eubacteriales bacterium. GTDB lineage: Bacteria > Bacillota > Clostridia > Christensenellales > UBA1242 > Caccovivens. Next base: position 6,167 of record CAPERS010000010.1, read on the forward strand.
TTCAACAGTTGCTCAACTTGGGCTTGTTGGAATCAAAGAAGTTGCCAACATTAAATGTGAATTCAAAGTTAGAGATGGCTTTTTGAAAGTTAAAGTTGGTGAAATTGACGCAAAGAGAGAAGATGTTCAGTTTTTGTTTAAAACTTGCCTTGAATCCTTTGGCTCAATCATCATTGATGAAAAAAAATATGTAAAATTGGAGGTAGAAAATGTTTAAGTTTAATGCTCAACTTTTCGCTCACAAGAAGGGTGGTGGAAGCAGTAAGAACGGTCGTGAATCTCACAGCAAGCGCCTCGGCGTTAAAACATTTGCTGGTGAACGCGTGACTGCTGGCTCTATTATTATCAGACAACGTGGAACTAAGGTTTATCCAGGTGTTAATGTTGGAGTTGGAAAGGACTACACTTTGTTTGCACTTTGTGACGGAGTTATCAAGTTTGGCAAAAGTGACGGAAAGAAAATTGTAAGCGTCATTGCTGAATAATATAAAAATATGAGTTCATATTTGCTTAAAAAATAAAATTTGCGGGATTTTGCCCGCATTTTTTGAATAATAGCTTTTATTTGTTTTATTTTCAAAACATCTTTAAAATTTTTTACTTTTTTTAAATAATGAAAAACACAAAAAAGGATAAAAATAATGAAATATCAAATTGAAGAAAACAAGATTATTATTTTTGGAAAAGAAGATTTTAATCCAAAGCACATTCTCGAATGCGGTCAGGTTTTTTCATTCAATGAAGAGGATGGAAATTATGTGGTTTTTCCACAAAACAAATTTGCAAAAATTTTAGAAAACGATACAGGTTATCAAATTTTAACAAAGGATACCTCTTTTTTTGAAGAATATTTTGATTTAAAAAGAGATTATTCAAAAATAAAAACTGCACTTGGTCAGTTTGAAATTCTCAAAAATCCAATTGAGTTCGGTCATGGAATAAGAATTCTTAAACAAGACCTTTTTGAAATGCTTATTTCTTTTATTGTGTCAGCGAACAACAATATCAAACGTATCAAACTTATTCTTGGAAGACTGCGCGAAAAATTGGGAGAAAAAATCGAAAATGGTTATGCTTTTCCTTCACTTTTCAGCATGCGCGAACAAAGTGAGGAGTTTTATAAAGAGATAGGAAGTGGCTATCGTGCGCCATATCTTGCCAAAGTTGTTTGGCAAATTGACCAATTGACACTTGAAAATTGGAGAAGTTTATCGACTGATAATTTAAGAAAAAATCTTCTTTCACTTTATGGAGTCGGTCCAAAAGTTGCTGACTGCATACTTTTGTTTGGTTATGGCAGAGGTGATGTGTTCCCAGTTGACACTTGGATACATCAAATGTTCAACACATTTTATCCGCCACTTGAAAATCGTGAACAAATCCGAAACAAACTTGTCAATCAGTTTGGTGAACTCTCTGGCTATGCACAACAATATCTATTTTATTATCAGCGTTCAAACAAAGTAAAATAAGTTTTTCAGGCAGAAATGCCTGATTTTTTGTTTAAATATAGTTCTTTTTCATTCGGAAAATTTAAGATAGGGTATTTACAAGTAAAGATTTGTGTGATATACTTAGGTTAAGAAAATTTAAGTGGAGGGATTATGAACCTATCTATGCTTTCAATATCCACAGCAGGAATTGTTTTTTCGGTGCTTGGTGGGATTGTGCTTATCTCAGCAATTCTTTTTATGATTATTGTTCCGTTCAAGGCTTGGCTTGTTGCCATTTTTGCAGGCGCTTATGTTCCAAGTTACAAATTGTTGGCACTTAAAGCAAGAAAAATTGATGCTTTGATGCTTGTTGAGGCGTATATTCAATCTCAAAAAAATGGATTTGGATTTTCATTCTCTGAACTTGAGGGTTATTATCTTTCAGGTGGAAATTGCAAAGCGCTTTTGTCGGCACTTTATAAAGCAAAAAATTCCAACATCGCTCTTGATGCTGAAAAAGCCAAGGCAATTGACTTGGCAGGGCTTGATTTAATGGCAATCGTTGACAGTGCAGTGAAGTCAAAAAACATCACAATTGAAAACGTTTCAGCACTCACTCAAGACAGTTTTGAAGTGATTGTTCAGGTTAAAGCTTCAATAAAGGCAAATCTCAATATGGCGCTGAATGGCAACGATGAAAACGCTCTTCGTGACAAAATTTCAAGTTTTATTATCGGAAAAATTGCACTTTCAGGTAATTATAAAGCACTTTTATCTCGTCCTCAAAATCTTACTTCTGATTGGCAAAAAGCCAAGATTGACAACGATAACTTTTTCCAAATTGTCAGTTTGGAAATTGGAAAGGTTGAGATTGGTCGAGATGTTGGCTCAGAAATGGCAGTCAAGCGTGCAGAAAAAGAAAAGGCCTATGCGCTTATAAATATCGAAAAAGAGAAAAATGATGAAATCCTTCGTGAACTTCAAATGAAAACGGCTGTTGAAGAGAAAAAAGCAGAAGTGCTTTCTGCGGAAGCTGAAGTTCCAAAGGCGATTGCTGATGCAATCAAGGAAGGTCGTTTCTCTGTTATGGACTACTATAAACTCATGAATCTCCAAGCTGATACCGCTCTCAGAAGGTCGATTTTGTCTGACGATAAAGCAAATAAACCAAAGGAGTAGGCGATGTCAACACCAATAATTATCGGAATAAGTGCTGGTGGAGCGTTTCTTCTGTTGATTGTTTTAATTGTTATAATTCGCATATCAAACACCAACAGGTTTAACAAAAAGTTCAAAAAACAAATGGAAAAAATTCAAGAGGAAGACCCAAACATCTCTTTTGAAACGCCAAAAAATATGAGCGCGCCAGCAAATGAAAATAATCAGAAAACCAGTGATAAAAGCGGTCAGAAAAACAATAAAAAGGCAATTATAGAAGATTATGTTGATGAAGACATCTTGTCACAAAACCCAACGCTTGAAGATAGTGATGAGGCAATCCGACAAAAACATGAAGACCGATTTGCAAAAGCAATGAAGAAATTTGAAGAAATTTCCAAGCGTAACAGAGAAGAAAGAGAAAAAGAAGTAAAAAATCTGGGAGAAAAGTCAAAGGAAGCGCAAGACGAAAATGGCGACGATTTTGAAAAGTTTATGGACGAGCATTCTTATGGAAGACTTTTTGCCGACAAGAACTTGTTTGAGCAGATAAAAGACTTGTCGCCAGAAATGAAAGCCATTTTGTTTAGCGGAATTTTTCGACCTTATGACGAAAATAAGTAGGCAAAAATTTAATATTTCAAATTGAACATGCATAAAACTTTAAGGGGGAATGTATGTTCAATTTTTTTGATGAAATTAAAGATATAAAAAATATTTCGATTGTTGAAAAATATAACCTTGTCAATATATCAGGTCAGCTTTTGTATGTTGAAGGGCATCTAGGGCTCACAAACCTCTCAAAAGAGAACATAAGTTTCCGTGTTAAAGGTGGCAGGATTGTGGTTGAAGGTGAAAATATGACCTTGGCAGAACTTTCTGAAAACACAATAAAAATCATTGGAAATATCAAAAAAGTTGAGGCATTTTGATGAAAAAATTAAAAAGCCTAACAAAAATTAAAATAAAAAGTTTAAATCAAGAAAAAAAACTCAACGCTCTTTCTAAGATTGTTAAACTGTATAACATAGACCGACTTGATAAAAATTTGACCACCTTTGAAGTGGACGATAACAATTTCAAAGTCGCAAAAAAATTTTTAATAAATAACAATATTGAAATTTTGGAAGTTGAAGGCAGAGGTGTTGGAAAATATTTAAAATTGCTTCTCTCAAACTGGGGCGTCCTTGTTGCCGGAATCATTCTTGCAATTGCCTACACAGTTCAATATCAGTGCATTTGGAAGATTGAAATTGATGGAACAGAAGTTCTTTCAACTGATGAAATCTCAACTTTTGTCAATGAAAACTTGACGTCAAAGTTTAAAAGTTCAATTGACACAAAAGCCTTAGAAATCAAACTTAAAAGTCAGTATGAAAGAATAAGCGCAGTCAGCGTCGCGATAATAGGTCAGACGCTTGTCATTAACATAAGTGAGGCATATCTTCCAGACGAAATGGGCAACAATTTCAAGCCAATCGTGTCAAACTATTCAGGAATAATCACCAAAATTGAACTTATTCAAGGCACGCTTAAAGTGAAACAGGGTGACATTGTTCGCGCTGGTGATGTGCTTGTTGAGCCTTTTATCATTGACACTGATGGCGAGAAGAGAGATGTTAAGCCAGAGGCATATATTCAGGCTGATATTTGGATTTTCGGTGAGAGCGAGCATTGTGAAAACTCAAGAAGAATTGAACGAACAGGCGAAAAGTCAGAATATTCAGAGGTGTATTTATTTGGCTTAAAAATTTATTCAAACGTTAAAGAAAACAAATATGAAAAATTTGATAGCGAAGTTAGCGAAAGTTATTTGACAAAAAATATGATTTTGCCTATCAAAGTTAAGCACTACACTTATTATGAAACGCGTGAAATCATCGAAAACGACAAGTTTGAAGAGGTAAAAGAAAAGAAAATTGAAGAGGCAAGGCAAAATGCCTTGATTTATTTGGAGGAAAGTGAGATAATAAAGGATGAAAACTTCACGATAAGGTCTGTTGGTGGCGTGACCAACGTCACTTACATTCTGACGGTTAGTCGTGAAATTGGAGGCTAAATGAAAATTTACTTTGAAAATGTGGGTTGTTTTGCGAAAAGGGGTATTCAAAAGATTTTTGATAAGACCATTGAAATCACAAATGGAAATGTTGACAATATTGTTATTGGCGTAAAGTTTGTAAGCGAAGATGAAATTCGCTTGCTTAACAAAAATTTTCGAAATATTGACAAGGTGACAGATGTGCTTTCTTTCCCAATGCTTGAAATCAAAGAACCGCAATCTCTTTCAGAGTTTGACTCTCAGCGCGAATTTGACGGAGAATTAAATCTAGGCGACATCGCAATTTGCACAAAGCGCGCCAAAGAACAAGCCAAAGAATACGGCAATTCATATAAGCGCGAACTTTCTTTTCTCGCTCTTCACGGGCTACTTCACTGCCTTGGTTATGACCACATTGAAAAAGAAGAGGAAAAAAAGATGATGAGTTTGGCAGAAGAAATTTTGGCAGACTTCAATTTGAAAAGGAGAACAAATGTATAGTTTTGGATATGTGGGTGTGTTTGGCAAGGCTAACGCTGGGAAAAGCAGTCTTGTCAATGCGCTGGTTGGCGAAAAAGTTGCCATTGTTTCTCATCGTCCGCAGACGACAAGAGATAACATTTTGGGCATAATGAATGGCGAAAATTTTCAGGTGGTGTTTGTGGACACTCCGGGTATTCACCACACAAAAAATCAACTAGATAAACGTATGATGAAATCTGTCCGCTCGGCACTTGCCTCTGTCGACCTTGTTCTCTATCTTGTTGACGGCACAAAAGGATTGGACGAGGAAGAAATTGCTTACATAAATCACATAAAAGAAGAACATTATGTCATCAAAACCAAGATTGACAAGAAAGGTCTTGTTGATTTTGATTGCGATTTTATGGTGTCATCTTTGACAGGTAAAAATATTCAAGAACTGCGTGAGTTTTTGATAAGCAAAATGCCAAAATCGGAAGTTAAAAACTTTCTCTATGACCAAGAATATTTCACCGATAAAAGTGTTAAATTTTTGACGGCAGAAGCGATAAGAGAGGAGTGCTTAAACCGTTTTGACGACGAAATTCCGCACGGCATTGCTGTGGAGATAACACGTTTTGATGAGCGTGAAAACGTGACAGTTGTCGAGGCTGACATCGTTTGCGAACGTGAAAGACATAAGGGGATTATCATTGGCAAAGGCGGAAAAAATTTAAAAGAGATTGGTCAGAAAGCGAGGGTATACCTCGAAGAACTTATCGGCACAAAAGTCATGCTTAAACTCTTTGTCAAAGTGGAAGAGTGTTGGCGTGATAAACCAAATAAACTCAATAATTTAGGTTATTAAAAAACAACTACTTTTGTAGTTGTTTTTATTTATATAAATGTTTTTGTGCATTTATGAAATTATTAAGTTTAAAACGCTTATTTCAGCCCATGAATTCCATTTTCGTTTATTGTCATATTTTCACTTGCAGGGTGTTTGGATAGACCGGGCAAGAGGAGTATATTTCCTGCGATAGCCACTATTTGTCCTGCGCCATTTTTAAGTTCAAAGTCATTGATTGTGACAACAAAATTTGTTGGTGCGTTCAAAAGTTTTGGGTCGTCAGAAAATGAATATTGGTTTTTTGCAATAATAATTGGCAGATTTTTTGCTATTTTTTCAATTTTTTTCAAGCTTTTTTTGGCTGTTTCAGTTAAAACAATGCCTTTTCCGCCATAAACTTTTTTGACAATCATTTCAGTTTTTTCTTCTATTGATTTGTTAAGTGGATATGAGAAGGTCAGTCTGCTTTTCTTTTTGCATTGATTTATAACCTCATTTGCAAGTGTCAAGCAACCTTTTCCACCTTGATGATAAGGTGCAATTTCGGTGCATGAAATTTTATGCTTTTTGCAGAAATCAAGAATTTTTTCATGCTCGCAGTCGTCATCAAATGTGTTTATCGCGCAAACAACATTTTGACCAAATATTTTGGTGAGGTTGTTATAATGTCTTAACAAATTTGCACAGCCTTTTGTGACGTCGCCTTCACCTTGATGACGAAGTGCGCGCTCAGTGCAAACAATAACTGTGAGAGCAGGATTGAGATTTGCAATTCTGCACTTGAAATCGAAGAATTTTTCAGCGCCAAGGTCAGAGCCAAAACCTGCTTCGGTTACGCAGTAGTCTGCATGCGAAAGGGCAAACTTTGTTGCAAGAACTGAATTGCATCCGTGTGCAATATTGCCAAATGGTCCACAGTGTATAAGGCATGGCGAGCCCTCTTTTGTTTGAACGAGGTTTGGTTTTATTGCATCTTTCAGCAAAATCGCCATTGCATTTTCGGCCTTTAAATCTCTTGCATATACCGGTTGAGATTTTTTGTTAAAGCCGACCAAAATATTTCCAAGTCTGTTTTTTAAATCGGTCATATTTTCGCTGATAGAAAGGATTGCCATAACTTCACTTGAAGCGGTTATGACAAAGTTTTCGTTGCGCTTTAAAGTTTCTCCATTGTTAACTTGATGTAAGGTTATATGTCTAAGAAAGCGGTCGTTGATGTCAATGCATCTGTGAAAAACAACTTCCTTTAGTTCAAGTTGGTTGCCTTGATAAATATGATTGTCAATGATTGAAGCGAGAAGGTTGTTGGCAGAAGTTATTGCATGCATGTCACCTGTGAAGTGAAGGTTGATATCTTCAAAAGGTTCAACTTGCGCTTTTCCACCACCGGTCGCTCCACCTTTAATTCCAAAAACTGGGCCAAGAGATGGTTCACGCAAAGTCAAGCATGTGTTTTTTTTAAGTTTGTTTAAAGCGTCAGCCAAACCGATTGAAACAGTTGTTTTTCCTTCTCCGAAAGGTGTTGGTGTTATGGCAGTGACAAGTATAAGTTTACCGTTTTTCTTGCCTTGTTTGTTTTCAACTTTTGCCATGTTTTTTCCATAAAGAAAAAGGTCATTTTTTTTGATGTGAAGTTTTTTTGCTATTTTTTCTATACTTTTCATGTTAGCCTCACTTAAATTTGTTTTTTTTCTTTTTATAAACATTATTTTAGCATAAATAATAAAAAATTCAAATTAAAGTGAGAAAATGTTAACATTATTTTATCTTTGTGTGATAATATATTATTGAAAACAATTTTTTGTTTTATAAAAAATATAAAAAGAGGACTTTATGAAAACCTATCTCGAAAAAGATTATTTAAAAAAACTTGATGGATATTTTCGTGCGTGCAACTATCTTTCAGTTGCGCAGTTATATTTGCTTGATAATCCACTTTTAAAAACTCCACTTTCAATCAAGGATGTCAAAAAGAAAATTGTTGGGCATTGGGGAACTGTTCCAGGTCAAAATTTTGTTTATGCGCATTGCAATCGCGCGATAAACAAATACGACCTCGACATGCTTCTCATTTCAGGACCAGGTCATGGCGGAAACTTTTTTGTTGCCAATTCTTATCTCGAAGGTCGTTACAGCGAAGTTTATCCAGAAGTCAGCCTCGACAAAAAAGGAATGACAAAACTTTGCAAGCAGTTCTCCTTTGCTTGTGGCGTTTCCAGCCATGTTGCACCAGAAACACCGGGTTCTATGCATGAAGGTGGTGAACTTGGCTACAGCCTCGCTCACGGCTTTGGCGCTGTGCTTGATAATCCAGACCTTATCGCAACTGTCATCGTCGGTGACGGCGAAGCGGAAACCGGTCCGCTTGCAACATCATGGCATTTAAACAAGTTTTTAAATCCAAAATCAGATGGTGCTGTTTTGCCAATCTTGCATCTCAATGGCTATAAAATTTCCAATCCAACAATTTTTTCTCGAATTTCGAAGAAGGAAGTGAAGTCATTCTTTGAAGGCTGTGGCTGGGAACCAATTTTTGTTGAAGGCGATAAGCCAGAATCTATGCACGTCAAAATGGCAAAAGCAATGGACAGAGCCATTGAAAAAGTAAAACAAATTCAAAAATCTGCAAGGGAAGGCAAAGCGAAAAGTCGTCAAGTTTTTCCAATGATTGTTCTGCGCACTCCAAAAGGTTGGACAGGGCCAAAGTTTGTTGATGGAAAACAGATTGAAGGCTCATTTCGCGCGCATCAAGTTCCAATCGATATGTCAAAGCCAGAGCATCTTTCAGAGCTTGAATCTTGGTTGATGTCATATCGACCAGATGAACTTTTTGATGAAAACTATCGTTTGAAAGAAGAATATCAAAGCGTTGCGCCAAAAGGTGATAAACGAATTTCTGCCAATGTCAACACAAACGGTGGTCTGGTTTTGAAAGACCTTATCATGCCAGATTTCAAAGACTATGCGGTGAATTTCTCTAAACGAGGAAATGAAAAAGCACAAGATATGCTTGAACTTGGCAAGTTTGTCCGCGATATTTTCAAACTGAACAAAGACAACAAAAATTATCGAGTTTTTAGTCCGGACGAAGCAATGTCAAACAGGCTTTCATATATGTTTGAAGTTGAAACACGCGATTTTAATGCCGAAATATATAGAAATGATGAATTTTTGTCTACTGACGGCAGAGTTATGGACTCTTATTTAAGCGAGCATGTGTGTGAAGGTATGCTTGAAGGCTATCTTTTGACTGGAAGACATGGTATGTTTGCAAGTTATGAGGCATTCATCCGAGTTGTTGATTCAATGGTTTCTCAGCATGCAAAGTGGCTGAAAATTTGCAGTGAACTTGAATGGAGAAAACCAATTTCTTCACTCAATCTACTTTTGACAAGCAATGTTTGGCAACAAGACCATAACGGCTATACTCATCAAGAGCCTGGCTTTTTGGACCATGTTGTCAACAAGAAGGCAGACATTGTGAGAGCATATCTTCCACCAGATACCAACTGCCTGCTTTCATGCTATGACCACTGTCAGAGAAGCAAGGACTATATCAATGTCATCGTTGCTTCAAAACATCCTTCTCTTCAATGGCTGACAATGGATGAGGCTGTTCATCATTGCGAAAAAGGAATCGGAGTTTTCGACTTTGCAAGCAACTGCGGAAAATCAAAGCCGGATATTGTTATTGCATCTTGTGGCGACACAGCAACACTTGAAGCACTTGCATGCACTCAAATTTTGAAAGAAAAAATGCCAAAACTTAAAATTCGCTTTGTCAATGTTGTTGACCTTATGAAAATGGAAGATTCGTCCGAGCATCCTCATGGGCTTTCAAATGAAGAGTTTGACAAACTTTTCACAACAGATAGGCCAGTTATCTTTAACTTCCATGGCTATCCAAAACTTATTCACGAATTTCTTGTGAAAAGAACAAACAAAAATTTCGATGTTCATGGCTATCGTGAAGAAGGTTCAATCACAACTGCATTTGATATGCGTGTTCAAAATGAAATAGACAGGTTTAGTCTTGTGAAAGCCGTTGTGAAAGCACTTGGAAAAGACGAAAGTGAAAAAGCGCTGGTAAATGAAATGAACGCTCTTCTTGAAAAGCATAAAAAATACATTGCAAAATATGGCGTTGATATGCCAGAAGTCGCAAATTTCAAGTGGAATGGAAAATAGAAAAAATCAGAGAAAAAGAGTGAAGAAATTCACTCTTTTTTGTTTGATACAATTTCAATTTCGCATTCGAGAAGAACGCCAGTTTTTTCTTTAACAACATTTTTTGTGTGAGTTATAAGTTTTATCATTTCCTCAAATGAGGCATTTCCAAGATTGAGAAAGATGTTGGCATGTTTATCAGAAATTTTTGCATCACCAATTTGATAGCCTTTAAGGCCGCAGTCTTCAATCAGTTTGCCAGCGCTTAAGTTTGGCGGATTTTTGAAAATACTTCCAAGAGTTTTGCCAATCGGCTGAGAAGACAGTCGCTTTTCGCGATAAAAGCAAAAATCTTGTCTGAGTTTGCATTCGCTTATTTGTGGTAAAATAAACTTTGCGCCGAGAATTATAAAGTCTATATTTGCATGGTGATATCCAAGTTCAACATTTTCTTTTTTTATCCAGCGGACCTTCTTTCCGTCAAATATTTTTATTTTTGTTATGTAGTCAGATATTGATTGGTCAAAACAACTGGCATTATTATGTATTGCTCCACCAAGACTGGCAGGAATAAGAGCAAGCCTTTCAAAGCCACCAAGGTTGTGCGCTGAGCAAAAACGATAAAGTTCATAAAGACTGTTTGAGCAGTTGGCAATCAAGCAGTTTCCATTAAGTCTTTTTCTTTTTTTTATCTTCCTTGTTGAAATAAACTCCATGCCTTCACAATCTCCGAACAAAATGTTACTGCCGTTTCCCAAGATTTTTATGGGGCAGGTGGAGGTTGAAATTATAGACAAAAACTCCTCTTCAGTTTGTGGCAGGTGAATTTGTGCTTGGCTTCCAATGCCTATCGTTGAATAAAATTTAAGTTCTTCCATACTTTCTTTTATGCGCTAAACTTTTTTTTGTTTGCTATGTTTTTTATTTTTAAATACTATAAACATGAGAAAACTTTAAAAAAATAAATCATATATTTTACTATGCTAAAGAAATTTAATAAAATACATATCGTCGGCATAGGTGGAATTTCGCTGTCCGCTATTGCAATAATTTTAAAAAATCAAGGCTTTGAAATCACAGGAACAGATACGCATTTGTCTGCAATGACAAAAATGCTTGAAGATAAATATAAAATAAAAATCAAAAAAAATCATTCAGCAAAAGATGTGACCAATTGCGATGCACTTGTTTACACAAGTGCAATTGGCGAAAATGATAAGGACTTCATGCTTGCAAAAAAACTTGGCAAAAATGTTTTTTCACGTGCGCAAATTCTTGGCATGATAAGTGAAGGCAAACAAACGATTTCAGTTTCAGGCTCACATGGCAAGACCACGGCGAGTGCAATGATTGCATATATGCTTTCAACGACAGGACTTTCACCAACTGCCCATATTGGTGGCATTGTTGAAAATTTTGGTTCAAACGTTTTGTTTGGCGAAAGTGACATTTTTGTGACTGAGGCGTGTGAATATAAAGACAGTTTTTTGCAACTTAAAAACAATATATCAATTGTTCTCAATCTTTCGCCAGACCACCTTGATTATTTCAAAACTTTTGAAAATTATATTGCTTCATTTGAAAAATTTGTTAAAAACACAAAAAATAATGGCGTTTTCATAACAAATTATGACGATGCAAATTGCAAAAATTTAAAATTTTCAAACACTATGACATTCGCGATAAATTCAAAAGCAGACGTCACAGCTCAAAATATACAAATGTTTGAAAACGGCAAATTTATGTTTGACGCATTTTATCTTGGCAGAAAAATGGGCAGGGTGAAACTTGGTATTATGGGATGGCACAATATCTATAACGCTCTTGCTTCGATATGTGTGGGCATAAAATATCAAGTTCCATTTGAAAAAATTCAACTTGCGCTTGAAACCTTTAAAGGCGTTGAACGACGAAATCAAATAATTTTAGAAAACAAAAATCTGCTTATTTTGCATGATTATGCTCATCATCCTGATGAAATAAAGTCGACGCTTCGTGCATATAAAAATCTTGGCGGAAAACTGATAACAATTTTTCAGCCACACACGTTCACGCGCACACGAGATTTGTTTGGAGAGTTTATTTCTTCTTTTGACGAAAGCGACGAGGTTTGGCTTTTGCCAATTTATCCAGCACGTGAAAAACCTATCAAGGATATTACTTCATATAATTTGGCAAAATCATTGAAAAAACATGGAAAAAAAGTCAAATACTTCTCAAATTTTGAAAAATGCCGTCAAAGTATAAATTTAACGCCACAAGAAAAAACAGTTTATGCAATCCTTGGAGCAGGTGATATTGTTGAACTTTGCAAGGATTTGTGACAGATTTTTTATAACAAACTTTGTTTAACATATCAAAAAACCATCTCAATTTTTAAAATCAACATCTTTAAAAGTGAATATATTCTATGAATATATTCTTTTTTCAAACAAGGGTATTGACTTAAAGTGTATTTTATGGTAAAATATTGGTGAAAATTGAGAGGAAAAGAATGTTAGAAATAAGCGGGTTAACCAAAAGATATAAAAATTCAGACTTTTATTCAGTAAAAAATGTCAGTTTCACCGTTAATGACGGCGAAATTTTTGGTTTTTTGGGCAAAAATGGTGCAGGAAAAAGCACAACAATCAAATGTCTTACTGGAATCATTCCTTTTGAAGAAGGCTCGATAAAGGTTTGTGGGTTTGATATTCAAAAAGAACCAATCAAAGCCAAACTTAACATCGGCTATGTTCCTGACAACCACGCTGTTTATGAAAATTTAACAGGCAGAGAATATGTCAACTATATGGGCAATATCTACAGAGTGCCAAAAAATGTTATCGAAGAGAGAATTGAAAACTTTTGCAAACTTTTCAATCTTTCTCATGCTATTGACAAACAAATCCGTTCATATTCTCATGGAATGAAGCAAAAAATTTGTATCATTGCAGCGCTTGTGCATATGCCAAAGTTTTGGGTTTTGGACGAGCCACTTATGGGTCTTGACCCTCAAAGCACATTTGAAATCAAAGAATATATGAAAATGCATAAAAAACTTGGCAATTCAGTATTCTTTTCTTCGCATAACATTGATATGGTCGAAAAACTTTGCGACAGAGTTGCCATCATGAATCATGGTCAACTTATGGAAATAATTGATGTCAAAAAGTTTATGGCTGAAAGTGATGTGCCTCTTGAAACATATTTCCTAAATCTCACAAGAGAAGAGAAAGCCGAAGTTATCAAAGTTGATGACAAAAAGACAAGAAAGGCAAAAGAAAAAGCCGATAAAAAAGCAAGAAAAGAAAGCAAGAAACTTCAAAAACAAGAAAAAAAAGCAGGGAAAGAAAATTCTAGAAATTTAATCCCTGCCAATGAAATTGTTGAGGATGAAAATTTAACTGAAGAAACTTTTGATAATGAAGAATCGAATATTGAAGAAATGCCACAAGAAAATCAAGTTGTAAATATACCAGAAAATGAAATTCAGGAAGAAATTTCAACAAATGAGCCTCTTGAAGAAAACAATACAACAATCGAAGAAAAGGTTGATGATAATTTAAACAATACAGAAATTTCTGATAGTGAAGATGAATTTTCAAGCGAAAATATTTCACAAACTGAAAAAGTGACTGAGCAAGAAACTTTCCAGCAAGTCGATGACTTTGAATTAGAAGAGAAAAACGATTCAGAAGGTGACATCGAATCAGAAGGTGACAATGAAACTGAAAAATATAATGAAACCGAAAAGGGTTTTGAAGAAATTGAAGTTTCAGAGTCAGAAGAAAGAGATGAAGTCAACGTAGTTGACAATTCGGAAGCGACAGTAAAAAATGCTGTTAATGATGAATTTGAAGAAAATCTTTCACAACAAGAATTTGCAGAATTTGAACAAAGTGAAGTTTATCCAAGTTATGAAGAAGTGACAGCAAGTGAAGAAGATGACTTGTTTGGTGCGAATAAAGAAGAAAACCAAGAAACTCCACTTGACGCAAAACAAAACCTTCTTGCGCAAATGAAGAGAAGAGCAGGAAGATAAAAAAGTTCTTCAAAAACTTCGCGAATAAATTATAAAAAAATAAAATTAAGAAAAGTTTAAAGAAAACAAACAAATATTTGCTTATTTTGAGCAAAATAAATGAAAAGTCGAGAAACAAAGGAGAAAAAGAGAGCATGACTCAATTTTTAACACTGCTTAAACTTGAATTTATGAATAGGTCTCCAAAGGTAAGAGGTGGACGAGTTTTTCCACGAATTTTGAAATGGCTTTTTGCCATTTTGGGATTGGGTCTTATAGGCTTTTTGCTTCTTTTTGCAATCAACAGTGTTGTGAAGGTGTGCGTTAAAGCAAATCTTGAAAATGAATTTATCATTTATTATGTTTTCATAATTGGGCTTGTTCAGTTTTTGTTTGGACTGAGTCTGACAACAAAAACTCTCTATTTCAACACTGAAAGTGATATACTTAAACTTCCGCTTGGAAGTCAAACAATATTCTTGGCAAAAATTACATATCTTTTCATTTATGAATTGATTTTCACCACAATTCTTTCACTTCCTGTTTTCGTTATTTTTGGAATTGCAACCAGCCAAAGTGTGATTTTCTATCTTTTACTCATTCCAAACACACTTTTCTTACCAATCATTCCATTCCTTTTTGGACTTTTGTTTTCAGTGCCTGCGATGTATGTCGTGTCATTCCTTAAAAATAAGTTCATAGTGATGCTTATTATATACATACTTTGCGTCGGTGCAGGATTTTATGTTTACACATATGCACTCAAATTCATTGTGCAAATTCTCAGCAATGGCGGAATTGCCGACGTCTTTTCAGATGGCGTTATTGCGTCAATCAAACAGTTTGCCAACTATTTGCACATTCCAATGCTTTTCAGAAACAGTCTTATGGTCTATAAATTTCTGCCAAGTGCGATTATAAATCTTACAATCGTTGTTTTGCTTGGCTTTATCATTCTTTCTTTTGCAAAGAAAACATATCTCAGACTTCTTCTTGAAAATGCAGGTGGAAGTGGACAGGCGTTCAAGAAAAAAACGGTTATAAAGAAAAGAGGCCTTTCTCGTGCACTATTTTTCAGAGAATTCACAACAATTTTTCGTTCGGTTAACTATTCTTTCCAATATCTCACAGTGATTATCACAACTCCGCTTATGGTTTATTTCTCAAGCGAGATTGCTTCAAACATTGGAGTTCAACAAATCGGAGCAGGGGTTTTGCCGGGAATTGCCGTTTTGGTGCTTATCATGTTCTTGACAATGGGAACTTCATTTGCTGCAACTTCAATAACACGCGAAGGCGGAAACTTCTTCCACACAAAAATAATTCCTGTGTCTTACAGAAAACAAGTGACAGTGAAATTTCTTATGTATGTGATTGTGTCAGTTCCAGCAGTTTTTGTGAGTTGCGTGGCACTTGCAATTGCAGGTTTCTTAACTTATTTCCAAGCGCTGATGATTGCTCTTGCAGTTTGTCTTATTGTTGTGGGCAACATTTGCAGTTCCATTTCAACTGACCTTAAAAGACCACAATTTATGTTTCTTGACGGAAAAGAGATAACTTCAAGCAATCGAAATATCAATTCAAGCATAAGTGGTGGATTTGTTATTGCCGTGCTTATGGGTGTTGCGTGCATCGTTGTTTCACTTTTTGTGTCAGTTCCTGCAATCTTCCTTGTCCTTTTTGGATTTGGCATTCCATATATGATACTTGAACTTTTCAGACTGTTTTTCAGACTGGAAAAGAGATATAAAAAGATTGAGGCGTAACATATGAAGAAATTATTGATATTTTTGATGATAGCGATTCCGCTTGTTATAATTTTGATTGTGAACCTGACCGTTAATGCGGTTATAGGTAGCGTTTCTATTTCTGTTGACAGAATAACTCTTGATAAAACAGAAATCACTGCAACAATTGACGACATCGTCACACTTAAGCCAACAATCTATCCTGAAAATGCTTCAAACAAGGAAATAATTTGGGAAAGCACAAATGAAACCGTTGCCAAAGTTGACGCAAACGGAAATATAACTTTTGTTGGATTTGGCGAAGGATTTGTCAAAGCGACAACTGTTGATGGAAATAAATCGGCTTTATGTCACTTCTATGCAACAGACAATAAAGTTCACCAAGTGATTTTGGTTGCACCTCAAAAAGAAATTCATGTTGGCAAAGAAATGCAACTCAATGCAACAGTTCTTCCAGCAGAGGCGCTTCCAAACACTCGAGTGACCTTTGTCAGCGATAATCCTGAAATTGCAACGGTTGACCCTAACGGTCGCGTTCAAGCACAAACGGTTGGCAGGGCAACAATAACAGTGATTGCACAGTCAACACTTGTTGGCTCAGAAGAACTTGTTTATCGTGATTTTGTTACCATTTCAGTTATCAATCCTGTTGAAAGAATTGAACTTAACGCGCCAGATAATTTTGACGTGACCGCTGATAGAGAATATCGCATTGGGTATAAAATTTATCCTGAAAATGCTTCAAACAAAAATGTCACTCTGACAGTTGACAATGAAGACATTGCCACTGTTGCAACTGACAAGGCTTCAACAATCATTTTCAAGAAGAGAGGTGAAGTTAATGTCACTGTGACAACAATTGACGGCGGTTTCAGTCAAACAATGAAAGTTGTTTTCACTGATGGCTATGCTTACAGTTTGACACTTGAAAAATATCGTATCGATGCAATGCTTGGCGACGCCGACATCTTCCTTTCTTTCACAACAGTGCCAAACAATCTCAGAAACACCAGCGTGGTTTTCTCATCTGACAACGAAGACGTCGCTTATGTGACAAGTTCTGGATATCTTTCATTTGTCGGTGGCGGAAGCACAATTATTCGCGCTAAGGTTGAAACAAGTGAAGGCGAATATATCGAAAATCAAATAACTGTTTTCGTTGAAAGCCCAGCAGTTGATATCATTCTTGATAACACAGTAACCGCTGAAAAAACCATTCAACTTGCGCCAAAGTCATATCCAGAAAACTCAACAAACACCAAATTTTTCTATCGCAGTAATGACACAAGCATTGCCGACGTTGACGAGAATGGGCTTGTAACTTTCGTGAGTGACAGACCTGCAACGGCATCAATTCGTGTCTGGGCGAATGAATATCCAACAGGAATTTCAAAAGAAATCAAAGTTATCTATACTGGCGGAAAGGCAACAGACTTTGAACTTGTGACCCAAGAATTGAACTTGATGTTTGGCGAGATGGACAAACTTGAATATATTGTTCAACCTTCAAATGCACAAGTGCAAGACCTTAAAATTGAAATATATTCTTCTGAAAGTGCAAATAAGGAAGATTTAGACCAAAATGTTATTGAAATCCTTGCTGATAACAGCATTCTTGCTGTTGGCGGAGGAAATGCGGTTTTGAAAGTGTCACTGGAAGTTTATGATGTGGGCACTGGCAAACTTACAACTGTTGAAGAATTTTGTCAGGTTAATGTTGACCGTTTGGCAGAAGATATTGAAATTGTTATTGACCTTGAAAAAGACAAGAGCGGTCAATATGTGACAAGTGAAAAAGCACTTTCTTTCAGTGCAAAAGTTTTGCCACTTGACGTAACGCTGACTGATGTGACTTGGTCGATTGACGACAGAAACATTGCAGTTCTGACAAGTGAACAATTGAGATTCAATCAAACAGGAACAATTGTTTTAACTGCCACAAATGGAGATGTTCAAAAATCGGTAGAGATAAGATATACAGGCTCATATCCAGATTCGGCTGAAGTATGGGCTGAACATAACGGTGAGTTTGTTGAAATTCCTTCGGTTATTGGCTATGGCGAAGAATATGATATTGCAATAAAATCTATTTTCCCTTCAAACACAACGAATAAGAATATCACTCTTAAAGTTTCAAATCAAATAACTTCAAGCATTGGAGGAAAAGTGCTTGAAATAAATGGAACAACAATAAGAGCAGTTGGTGGCGGTCGCGCAACTTTGAATGTTTATGTTTCTTCAGTTTTGCTGACTTTTGAAATAACAGTTGAACGCCATGCTGAAAGCATTGACGTCAGCCCAAAGAATATTCAAACAACAAAGACAAGCATTGACCTTCAAGTGTCAGTTCTTCCAATTGACACCACAGACAAGTCAGTTGTTTTTGAAGTTGACGACGAAAGTATTGCAACAATTGAAGGCACAACACTAGTTTTTAAACAGAATGGATTGGTCACAATCACTGTGACAAGCCTTTCAAATAATGATGTAAATCTTGTGTTCACAATTCAAAAAATTGAAAAAGAACCTGAACTTATTGAAATCAATCGTGATAGCGCAAACATGACTGTTGGCGACATGGCTGTTATTGATTTTTCAAGTGACAGCAATGCGCACCATGTTGAAGTTTCACTTCTTACTGAAAACTCAGTTTTGACAATAAATGGTGGAGTTATTAAGGCAATTTCAAAAGGTGAGGAGATATTGCAGGTCAAAGTTTTCAATTCAGAAAACAGCCTTCTTTACACAAAACTTATCACATTCACAATTCTTCAACTTGTTGAGCAAATTCAAAACAATTGTGATATTGAAGTTTATAACGAAGAATATGTCACAGCCAAAGGTCAACTCGAACTTGATTTTGAGGCGTTGCCAAATGACGCTGAAAACAAAGAACTTGATTATGAAATAATTTCTTCATACACTTCTTCTGGAATGAATGCGAACATTGCTTATATAAATAAAAACGACAATGTTCTGAATTTTACACAATCAGGGTTTGTTGTTTTGAGAGTTTCATCGAAGGATGGGAATGCTCAAAAAGACTATACTATAAGATACACCGGCGGTGACGCAATTGATGCTGAGATTAATGTTGGAGAAGTTGTCAACTTGAATGTTGGAGATAGTGTGGAAATAAAAGTGACTCGCTGGATTCCTTCCAATACTGAATATGTTAATATGGGAATAAGAGCAGTTGGCAATGCAAACGTTATTGCAATTGACTCAAAAACAAACACTATCACTGCAAAAAACAGTGGCGAATGCAAGGTTATTGTCGACATTTCTGGTGGCTTGACAAAGCAAATTTCAATTGTTGTCAACAGAAAAGTGACAGGAATTGAGATTGAAGATTATATCATTTCAGCAAAGACAAGTTTTGCGCTTAATCCTGTTGTTTTGCCACTCAATGCAACAGATAAAAGCCTTGACTATATTGTCAGCGACACAGATATTGCCACTATGGACGGAAATATTATAACCTTCAAAAAGGCAGGCAAGGTTAGCGTCACAATCAAAGCCACTGACGGAAGCGGAATTGAAAAGGTGATTGAAGTTGAAAGCACATTTGGCAAGATTTCACAAATTGTGCTTAGTGAAACTCAAAAAACAATCAATAAAGGTCAACAATTTGTCATTCAAAAGCCAACTTTCTATCCTCTTGACGCAGAAGATAATGAAATTTTGGTCGACGTAACGCACTATGCTTCAAATAATGATTTTGACGAAGTTATAACCTATCAAGACGGTCTTGTCACAGGTGTCAATGGCGGAAGAGCAGTGATAAAATTCTTTGCCAAAAACAACATGGAAGTTTATGCTGAATTTGAAGTGATTGTATTTGTTCCAGTTGAGAATTTCGATATGGTGTTTGACCATGAAATGGACAAACTTAACAACGCATTCTTCACAAGTCAAAAAGAAATAACATTTGCAATTCAAACAATTCCAAGTGAAGCAAGTGAGCAACAATTCACAGTCGCTGTTTCTGACAATAGCATTGCAGAAATTCAAGGCAACAAAATTGTTTTCAAAGCAATTGGTCGTGTGACACTCACATTCGAAAGCCTTGACAAAACTTTCGGCAAGATAACAAAATCTTATGCATTCTTCTATAACGGCGATTCACTCACTCAGGCAGAACTTGACACAACTTCTTTTGTTGGAAATACTTTATACATGCAAGCAGGTGACGGAATAACACTTGGGCTTAAAAATGTCATACCAAGTGATAACAAAAATATCACCATGGAACTTTCCAACCTTGTTGAAGAGAGAATTGACAACTTAAAACAAGTCATTTCATTCAGAAATGGCAGACTTGAAGCACTCAATGGTGGAAAGGCAACATTCACACTTAAAGCAAATAATATTAACCTCGGTGAATTTGTTGTGGTGGTAACGCGTGAGGCAACAGGAATCGAAACCGATTCGTTAAGTGTTGTCGTTTCACAGGAGTCATACAAAATCACTGCATGGGTTACTCCAACTGATGCAAATGACAAAACTTTAACATTCCGCTCAAGCGATGACGAACTTGCAACAGTAAGCGGTGATGGTCTTGTCAATTTCAGCAGAACTGGCAAGGTTACAATCACAATTTTCTTGGATAACAACCCTGACGTTTTCATTGAAGTTGAAGTTGAGTTCACTCGTGAACTTAGAGATATCGTTTTCAACGAAGTTTCAACAAGTCAATATGTTGGCAACACTATAACGCTTTATGTTTTGCCAATGCCACTTAATGTTGAAAACTTCTCTTACACAATGACTATTGACAATCCTGAAATTGCAAACTTTGCAAAATCAAGCAATGGCTACATTTTGCAAGGCAAAAATGAAGGCATTGTCACAGTGACAGCGGTCGCAGACGGAAATGAAAACATTAAAGCAACAAAACAGTTCACTTTCTTCACAAAGATAAACAACATTTCACTTGAATTTGATAAAGAAAAAGACACACAAGGTCTTGTAAATTATCACATTTTTGGAAATAAATATGTTGACACAGAAAAGTCAACAAATGAAAAAGTTGTTCTCAAAAACAGTTATAAAATCAAATATACAACTGTTCCAGAAGGTGACTATTCTGACCTCATCAATTGGGAGTCTTCAGACGAAAGCATTGCCACTGTTGACAATGAAGGCGTTGTGACTTTTGTTGGAACTGGAAGTGTGACTATCACTGCAAGAGCAATTCCACCATATGAAGGCGCTTCGTCAACTTTCGACACATACACATTCAAAGTTATTGACGGAATCAATGTCACAAATTCTCAAGAATTCGCATATGCGCATAAATATCTTGGCGATTTGAGAACTTCTTCAAGCACTGACAGCATAGGCGCCATGATAATGCATAATGATATACAAATCGACAGCAATCTGCTAAACAAAACTATCAATTTGACTTATAATTTATATGGAAATGGTTATCTCTTAGATTTAAGCAAAATGTCAAACAGTAGTGCTCACGTTAAGATTCAAGTCAAAACAAACAATGTTATTATTGACGGCGTGACTCTCAGAGCGGAAACTTTTGACCCTAACAATCAAGGTCTTTCAGCACTTCAAGAAAAGAGTCTTCCACTCGTTGTGACAAATGCATTAAATGTTAGATTAAACAATTCTATTCTTGAAAATGGCTTAACTTGTTTGCGACTTGAAAGTGCTGAAGTGGAAATGACAGGTTGCATTGTCAGAAATTCATTCTCAGCAGGTGTGATTGTTGGAAGAATAGATGACAACACATCTCGTCCTTCAACGATAACCGTGAGCGCATCAATCTTCTCAAAAAGTTTGCTTGGTGGTTTGATGTTTGAAAGTGATAGCAAAGATACAAAAGAATTTCAAAGTAAAATCATCCTTAAAGGAAATGTTTACTTCTATAATTGGCTTACTCTGGAAGAACTCAAAAAGGGAACAAATGGATTCTTGGCAAGTAACGTTGCTGAAGATTTAATTGAACCAATAGTCAGCTCGATTATAAGCAATGTAAGAAGTCAACTTAGTGCAACTTATGCCGTTGAACATAATGGAGAAGAATATTATCAACTCGGGATTATGAATATTAAAAAAATTCAAGCGAAGATAGTTCCCTTTAGGTTTAATGCCAATGGAAAGGTGGATGTTTCAGAACTCAGTCAAAGTCTGATGACATCGAACGGCAATCTTAAATATGAGGCGGGTATTGGAAATCTTGATATTGATATAACATCTTATAAAAACACAAGCCCACCAACAAGACCGGGTGAAGATTATAACGAAAATAATAATGTTATGAGAAATGTTCGTTATAGACCAGTTAAATTAAAATAAAAAAAGGAAAAGGATATGAAAAAATCAAAAATTTTGAATTTATTGTTGATTTTATTGCTACCAGTTGTTAGCATACTTTTCCCAATTTTCTCTTCTTTTTCGCAAGAGGCGCATGCCTCAATTGAAGGGCTCTCGGCAAATCAATACATTTTGACGGGAAAAGTGGGCAGTTCTGTCAAGCACTATTTCACCAACGAAAAGAACGAGAGCACTTTGATTGGAGCAAAAGCCAGTGAAGAGGGCGGAACACACTATTCAATCGTGCCTAACACACTTGGCTCGCTTGATAAGATGAGTTCTGGCTATGCTGAAGTGATTTTTCCAAAAAATATCATTGATATGATTAACGCTGGCGTTGTTTACGCTTATGCAACCTTTGATTTCAAAGCAAAAAACAATAATCCTCAATCTAATATTCGTGTCAATTTCAATGTTGGAAATCATAGCCAAGTCATTGAAACGAATGGCAAAAGCGGAGAAAACAAATCTTATTCAACTGAACACTTTAAACTTGAGTTGGGAACTTCGGGAATGAATTTCTCTTTTGAAACTCTTGAAAAAACAAGTGTGGGTAATTATTCAGATTTCGTTCTCTCAATGCCAACACTCAGACTTTACACAGTTGTTGACTCGATTACTTTTGAAAATACAAGTTCATATGTCAGTGCAAATCAAACAGTCAAACTTAGTGGCTTCAACTCAGTGACTAAAGTGGTTTCAGAGGGCAATTTCTGGGCTTATTGTCAAGTTAGACACAAGATAAACTATAACATTGTTGAAGGTGCAGAATATGCAACGCTTGTCAACGACAACCTTTTCATCAATAATGACGCACCATTTGGTGCTGAAATTAAGGTTCAGGCAAGTTGCCGTAAAAAATCAGATGAAGAAGAAATGCTGACATCTGATATTGCAACCTATATCGTCAACTCAGAAAAAGTTATGGTTAACATTTCAACTGATTTCCAAAACCCTGCAGAGATTTCTGGTATGGGCGAATTCAATGTTGGCGAAAAAACCGTTCTTTCAGTTATCCCTTATGACGATTTCACTTTCAAAGGTTGGTTCATTAACGGTGAACTGAAATCACTTAAATCAAATTATATCTACACAGCCACTCAAGGCGATGTGATTTACGCAAAGTTTATAAGAAGCATCTCAATCGAGTCAGTTTCTGCAACAAAAACATATGATGGAACACGAGCAGTTGACAGTTATTCTGTAACTTTCAGTGGCAAGGAAGACAATCACGACTTGTATATAAACGGAATTGATTTCGAATTCAGTTCTCAAAATGCAGGCGAAATGACTCTTGCTTATGACGACGCAAAACTTCAAGACATCTCTCTTGAAGGAAATGATAAGGAAATTTATGAACTCAGTTCACAACTTATCAAATCAACTTATGGAAAAATCAATCCAAAAAGTGCCAATATTTATGCAAAAGATGCCACTGCGCAATATGGAAATGCATATATTTTGACCTATGATGCCTCTGGTCTTGTTGATGGCGAAAGCCTTTCAGGTGAACTTGGCGTTGATGGTGGAACAAATGTGGGCGTTCATAAAATTAACTTAGGAACGCTTGCAGAAAGAAATCCTAACTATACATTCACAATGGCAAACGAGGCTTATTTGACAATTTCTCAAAGAGAGATTGTCATAAACCTCAGCGCCAAAGACAAAGTTTATGACAAAACAACAGATGCTGAAGTTTATGCAACGGTTTCAAACGTTGTAAATAATGAACAGGTTGAGGTCGTTGTGTCTGGCGCAAAATTTTCTGACGCAAATGCTGGATTTGACATTCCAGTCGTTGTGACAGAAGAGAACCTTACTTTGCAAGGCGAACATGCTTCAAACTATATTATAAAGAGTTTTGATTCTTCCAACCTTTATGCAAATATAAACAAAAAATCCATTCAAGTGATTGCTGAAAATAAAACCTTCCAATATGGTCAAGAAATTGAACTTAGTTATTCAGTTGTTGGCATGTTTGAAGGTGATGTCCTTGAAGGCGAACTGACAATCGACAACGGCAATGTTGGTCAGCATATAATTGAAAACAATCTCATTTCAAATAACTATGAAATTGATTTCACAAGTGCAATTTGCGAAATTGTTCCAAAGTCAATTATCATCATCGCTCAGCCAGCAAGCAAAGTTTATGGCGATAGCGACCCAGTTTTTGATTATCAAGTTTCAGAGGAAACACCACTTCTCAATAATGACACTCTTTCAGGTCAACTTTCAAGAGAAGAAGGTGAAAATGTTGGACATTATCAAATCACGCTCGGCACACTTGGCAATGGAAATTATTCACTTCAATTGTTGCCTGCAACATTTGAAATCACCAAAAGAAAGGTGACATTTGTTGTAACTTTTGAAGATAAAGAATATGATGGCACAAATGGTGTTACTTTCAGTGCAGTTCAAGAAAACGCACTTGAAGACAACCAGTTCACACTCAATATTGAAGCAATATTAAATTCAGTCAATGTTGGAATTGCAGATGTGACATATAATGACATAAGTGTTTCAGGCGAAAATCTGAATAATCATGAATTTGACTATATTTTCGAAAATCAACAAATAAACATTTCACGAAGAAATGTTGAAATTATCATTGATAAAATAAGCAAGATTTATGGCGAAACTGACCCTGAAAATATTGCTTGGACGGTTTCGAATATCGTTGAAGGCGATAGCCTTATTGGTGAGCCTAAGAGAAATGAGGGTGAAGATGTCGGCTTTTACACTTACTACCTTGACACGCTCAATAATGAAAACAACCCAAATTATAACATCGTTCTTAAAGCCCAAAACTTTGAAATAAAGAAACGCGAAATCCTTTTGACAAGTGACTCACTTTCAAAAATCTTCGGTGAAGCTGACCCAGATTTTGTTCCAAAACTTGCCGAAAATCAAACATTGGCATTTGACCATACCTTCGAAGATGTCATTTCAGGACTTTTGTCAAGACAGACAGGTGAGGAAGCAGGAAGTTATAAACTCATTATCGGTGATAACCTTGTTTGCAATCCAAACTATCAGCCTGTGATGGAAGAGGTTAACTTTATCGTTAATAGACGCGAAGTGAAAGTTATCTGCGATGAAGCAACAAAGATTTATGGCGATGAAGACCCAGTTTTCACATTCCAAACTGAGAATGAAGTTGAAGGTTTTCCTGTTTCAATCTCAATTAGACGCGAATACGGCGAAGATGTTGGCAATTATCAACTCATGGCAGGTTCGCTGAATGACCCAAGATATATCATAACTTTTGTTCCATCAATCTTGAAAATCACTCCAAGTGATATCACAGTGACAGCCGAGTCAAAAATCAAAATTTATGGCGATGAAGACCCATATTTCAATGTCATTGTCACTGACGGACTTTTGAAAAACAATGACCAACTTTCTTTCATAATGGAAGGAAAACTTCAACGTCAAGAAGGCGAAAATGTTGGCAAGTATCAAATAAACGTTGGCACGCTCAGTCTTGGCAAAAACTATAACATGACATATTTGCCAGAATATCTTGAAATTTTTGCAAGAGAAATTGAAGTTAGCGCACTTGCTGTGCAAAAAATTTATGGCGCAAGCGAAGTTGAACTTGGCTATCAAGTGACAAAGGGTGAAATATTGGCAGGTGACGGCTTCACGGGCACGCTTGAGCGCGTGAGCGGTGAGGATGTCGGACATTATGATATTCAACTTGGAACGCTCAGCCTTGGAGCAAACTATCAGATAACTTTCGTTCCGAACACTTATGAAATTGTCAAGAGAAAACTTGAAGTCATTCCAACTGTGAAAGGCAAGATTTATGGTGAAGAAGAACCAGAACTTACCTACACCATCATTGGAACAATAATTGAAGGCGATGAACTTTCAGGCGAACTTACAAGAGAAAAACCTGTTTCAGCAGACAACCCACTTCTCTATGAAAATGTTGGCAGATATAAATTTGTTTGCACGCTTGAAAATGAAAATTATGAGATAATTTTCGGTGACCATAGTTTCACAATTGAAGCAAGAGAAATAAAAATCATCGCCAATGAAGTTTCAAAAATTTATGGTGAAGAAGACCCAGAACTTTCCTACTCAATCATTTCAGGAGAAATCCTTGCTGGTGACCAAATCACTGGTGAAATTTATAGAGTTCCCGGTGAAGACGCAGGAGAATATGACATTCGAAGCAGTTTGACACTTGGACGCAATTATAAAATTGACTTCAAGAAAAGCACATTTGTGATTAAGCCAATCGAACTGAAAATTCAAACCAAGCAAAAGTCTTATTCAAAAGTTTATGGCGAGTTTGACCCAGCGTTTGAATATGAAATTGTTTCAGGCGCAGTTCTTGAAGGCGATGAACTTTATGGAAGCATTTCGAGAGAGGCAGGTGAAGAAGCCGGAAGAAGTTATCTTCTTATCAGCAACATCTCAAACATAAACTATAACATAAGTTTTGTTGAAGATGTGCGTTTGACAATTCTTCGCAAAGATGTTGTTTTGATTGTTGGTGTTTATGACAAAATTGAAGACGGCAACAATAAAGCAACAATAAAAACGCCTGTTCTTTCAGGTCTTATCAGCAAAGATGAAGATGTTTATCTTGAATATGATATTTCAAATTGTGCGACTTTTGAAAAAGCAGAAGTTGGAAGATGGAAGGTCAATTTCGTAAAAGAAAACATCAAACTTGCCGGCTCAAATGCTCATAACTATAACCTTATTTTGCCAGACAATGTTTATGGAAATATCACATATAAAGAACTTTTGAAAGGCGAAATAAGCATTGCTTCAATTGATAACGCCAATTTGTATTCTGGCTCAGAAGTAGATTATGAAACTTTCAGTATCGACCGTGGCAAAATGGGGCTTGGCATTCGAAAGGTGGTTTTGGGCTATAACATTTGGCTTGAAAACAATGACCAAGAAGAAATCAAACTTTCAACTTCAATCAAATTGACAATCAAGGTTTCTGACGATATTGCAAGCCTTAAAAACATATATGTTTATCAGAAAAATGAAGATGGCAAATATGTCCTCATTTCAAGCAAAAGAAATGAGAAAGGTCAGGTTGTTATCGTGACTGATAAACTCGGCGAGTTTGTTATAATGACAGATAACGACTCTTGGATTGAAATTGGCGCATTTGCATGTGCAATTTTGCTTGTGTTGTTGATTATAATTGTTTTAATTGTCTTTTTCGCTAAGCGTAACGCTGAGAAGAAAAGAAGAAAAGCAATAAAGAACGAAGAACAACAAATCATTAACAAGCACAACAGCGAAGACGATTTTGGTGAAGACTCTGAAATTGAAGAAAGCCAAACTGCTGAAAATAATTCAGTAGAAGACGCTGAAAATGACCAAAACCAATCTGATGACGCAAACTAAAATTGTTAAGAAAAACAAAAAAAACAAGTGAAATTCACTTGTTTTTTTTTGTTTTTTAACTTTGAAAAAAGTTTATATTATTTTAAAAAGTTGATTTCTGACAAAAGTTTGCCTTTAATTTAAAAACTATATTTAAAATGTTCTCTAAATCCAATGTCAAACTATTCCAAATCCTGTTCTTGCTCTTGTTCACTTATTTCATTTAAAAGTCTTTCTTTCTTTTGTGCAGTCATGGCAAGAGATGCCTGATTTTCTTTTGTTTGAGGATTTGTGACTGATTCTTTAAATGATTTAATAACTTCCAAAATTTTAATCAAACTTTCAGTTGATTTGACATCTTGTTTTGTGAAACTCCAATCAATTTCGCCATTGCTTTCATTGCCCATATATATGTCATAAAACTTTTCATTTGCTTGTCGAACGGTGTTTATGATGCCATGAACTTGTTCTCTCAAAACAGAGTAAGTTTTGATGTATGATTGATTTGCATCGTTTATATACACTGGAATAGTGAAACATGCTTCGCCATTTTCTTTATAGGTCTCAATGCAATTTCCAACGAAGATTGCGCCTGGCGCTTCTTCTTTTTGTAGTGCTTTCAAAACTTCCTCTTGCTCGTCGCTCATGCCGTTGCATGTGCCTGTTGCACAACTGTTAAGATAAGTTATAAAGTTGACCATGTTTTGTTTGTCACTTATATTTGTGTCAAACTGATATTCAGAAGGTGATTTTTCTATCACCTTATCGCCTTCGTCAGTAGGGAAGGTGAAAGTATAACCTTCTTTCTCTCTGCCTTCAACATAGTTTTTGCAGTATTTCTTGCCATTCGATTCGAATATGATTGAAACAACATATTTATCATTTTCATTATCAAATTCAAAAGCATTTTGAACAAAGCGAGTTATTGAATGAATATTGTCAATCTTGGTGATGCCAAGTTGAATAACTGTTGGCTCGCTTAACAATTTCTTTTCCAAAAGTTCTGTCAAAACTTCTTTGTCTTCTGGTGTTGTTGGGTCAACGATGATGTTATTGTTGTCGTCAGTCACAATATCGTCAGAATTGTCAAAGGTGTCATCAATGCTGTCGTGATTTGAGTCAATGTATGGAATGCTGTTTATCGTATCCATAACAATGCTTACTGTAAAGATTGTTCCTGAACATAAACCTAAGGCAGTTAAACATTTGAGAGGTTTTCGCCAAACTCTTTCAGGTGAAGCTTTGATGATTCCATTGATAAAATATTTTAAATATGCTTTTCTAACCATTTTATCTTGGCGCTTTTGTTCTTTCTTGGCCTCTTTTTTGCTTGACTTTTCTTCAACTTTCTTCTCATGCTGAACTTTCTTTTCTGCTTTTTTGATTTCTTCTTCTGATAGTTCTTCTTCAACTTCTGCTATGTCTTCTTCAGGTATCTCAATTTCTTGAACTTCAGGAGGTGGCGCATTTGCTATAATTTCTTCAACGGTTTTGCCGTCATCAATAACTTCTTGTTCGGCCTCTGGGATATTTTCAAGTTCTCTTTCTTTTTGCTGTCTTTCAAGTTCTTTTTTGCGTTCCTTATGTGACATCTTCTGTCTTTCAAGTTCTTCGATTGAAACAAGTGCAGTTTTTGTCAATTTTTTCTTTTTAACTTTCCAAATTTTTTGCAAATAATTTGGCTTGTCAGTATTATAATTAATGCTTAAATCTATTTTTTTTGACCATAAAGGAAGGGCAACAAGTCTGCCAACATTATTGTTAATCCAAGCCTCTTTCTTCTCAGCGTTTGATTTTCTTGCAGAAGGAAGAGAAGAAAGTTTTTTAACTTTGATTTTTTCTTTTATTTTAACAGTCTTTCCATTTTCGTCTGTTTCACGTCGAGTATGCTTTTCTTTATGGGTGCATAAAAAAGTTGGCATATTGAAAAGTTTGTTTTCTGTGTATGCCTGATTAACAATTTTTCCGTCTTCAGTTTTATGAGGAAGAATAATAGTTTTATTTTTTCTCTTAGACATAAATCTCCAACCACATATATTTTATACTAAAAATCAAATTTTGTCAATACCTAAATATGCGAAAACT
>CAPERS010000011.1 GCA_948607205.1 uncultured Eubacteriales bacterium
ATTAAAATTTGTCAAGAAAAAACAAAAATTAAGAATTAAAAAATATATTATTTTTATACTAATTTTAGGTTTTTTTGCTTGCTTTTGTCGAAAGCATTATTGTATAATAAAATAGATTTAATAAAAGGATTTTTATCTTAAAAAAATCTGGTAAAGGAGAAAGTTATGAAAGGTCGTTTGAGTAAATGCTTTAGTGGACTTGCAATGGTGCTTCTTATGGCGGGAGCATTTTGTTTTGTCCCTAACTTTGTGAATGGTTCAGCTGAGGCTGAAAGTCTTTCGCAAACTCAAAAGTTTGAAAATAAGGAAGACGCATGGAACAGCACTCATGGTCAGCAGTGGAATTCAAGCACAGAATATAGTTTGTCTACTGGCATCATTAATGGCAAAACTATGTTTTACATAGAAAGTTCTGACGACCTCGCTTATGTTGCTCATGAAGTGAGTTTGGGAAATGCTGAATATGTTTCAGGTTCTTTTTATGTCAATATTACAAGCAAATCTATCGACCTTGCTGGAAGACTTTGGACACCTATTGGAACAAAAACACATCCTTTCGCTGGAAAGTTTTATGGCAATAATGTCACAATTTCAAACATTTGGGTGACAGGTGAGTCACTTGCTGAAGAAGGCAGTGCTTATGGTCTTTTCGGAAACACAAACGGCGCACTCATATCAGATGTCAATGTTGCAGGTTTTGACGCTTTCAATTCAACAAGCAATGCAGGATATCTTGTAGGTGGCGCAGTAAGTTCAATTATCACAAACTGTCACGACCTTCGTTCTTATAGCTCAGATTCATCTTTAAAAACAATTAATGGTGAAGATACAACAAAAGTATATTTGGGTGGAAGCATTGACGGCGTTAATGCAACTTACACAACTAAAGATAGTGTTGATAATTCAATCACTTATAACGGTGTGACTCCGGCAGGTTATGTTGGGGTTTATAACATTGAAGAAGGCGCTTTTGCATCCTCTAATCTTCAGTATACTTCAATCGGAAACACCACAATCAATATTGCAGTTGATGAAAACGGTGCAATCTTGACAGGTAATAATGCAATCACACACGAAATGTCAAACAATTTCTTCTCTGAATCACTTCCAACTCTCAGAGCAGAGGGAACAGTCCTCTATCTTTTCAGAAAAGGATATAAAGCAAACATTCCTGCTCTTGACTGGTCAAATGGTTTTGTTTCAAATATCACTTGGACTCAACCAACAGTCACAGTTATTTTCAATGTTGGCTATGGCATAAATCAATCGAAAGTTTATAGTGGCTCTTATTATGACTATACAATTGAAGAAGTTAAGACTGAAGTAAAAACAGTTGTTCGTCCAGGGTTTGATTTTAAAGGAGTTTACGACGAATCAACATTTGTTCATGATGCAAGCGGTAAATATGTTGATGACACTGCTGAATCATTAGTTGTTTATGTTAAATGGACAGCACTTTCAGTTAACTCTCGTGTTAATATTGGTTTCTCAGACGAAAAGGGAAACGAAATGGGAAGAGATACAGAAAAACCATTAGAAGTAATAAAAGGACTTTCATTGGAAAAAGAAGGCGGGGACCTTGAATCAAAGGAATCAACTGAAACAGGTGTTACTGCAGGCTATGCTTCTTATGGAATTATAAACCATAGTGCTGATGCAAACTTGGTTTTCAAAGTTGCATTAAAGGATGGTTTTGCAATTCCAACAACAGATGGTTTTGTTGTTGCAACAAGCACAGCATTAGGCGCAGACACTCTTGAAGCAGGAGTTTATATCGAATTTGAAGATGATATGAATAATCCACCTGAATATAAAGTTGAATATGATGAAGTCAACTATATCTACACAGTCACTGTAAAAAATGTGGTTTCAACTTCTACTAAAATTAATATAATTATCGAAAGAAAAGAAATTAATGTCAAACTTAATTTTACTGGTAATATTGACAAACTTAATGTTACAAGTTCAACACATGGTGATTTTAGATTTGATACCACTAATTTGGAAAATAATGTTTTGACAATCTTTGCAGGTGACAAATTTGATGTTGTTGCCCAAGTAAAAGAAGTATATTTTTTCCTTGAAAACGTGGCTTTGAAATTTAACGATATTGAACTTGAAAACGAAAAAATGGGTGTTTCTTTAACTTCTACTCCTGGTAAAGTGTTAGGCGATAAAACAGAACTTGAAAAAAATATCAAAGCAACGCTTAATTCAGGCGAAAGAGATGGAGGACACTTCCTTCCAATTGTTCCAAGCGGAAAGAATGAAGACATTAATCTTGATTTTGTATTGACTGTTTCTTCAGTTCAACTTAATGTTAATGTTACCTTTGGCGGAGTTGATGGATATGATTATAATGGAAGTAAAGAAAACTTTATCGGTGTGTCTGGTTCGGTAGGTGGTCCTTCATATATAAAAGGTGAATTTGAAGTAAGCCTTACAGATGGCAAAATCTTTGTTTATATCTCTGATAACAACTATTATCAATACAAAACAGACTCAATGAGAGTAATAACTGGTGCAAATCTTGAGTCAACTCATAGTGACAACGGTATTCACACATTCATTTTTAATGGTGTTGGAAAAGAAACAGTTGAGATAACTTACAAAATTGAAGCAAAAAAACATACAGCAAACATTTCTGCAATAATAAATAATAATGCAAACTGGCTGGCATCTAACTTTATTGGTTGTGAGATAGAAAACAAATCGAGAGATACTTTGGGTGAAAATGGGTTTTATATCGGTGACACATTAGGCATCACATTGACAAGAAATGCTAGGGTTTATGGAAATCTTGTTGACCTTAAAAACGTTATGGTTGGAAACAGTGAAGCGTCAATGACTTACAGTGGTGGAACTTGGACAGGGAATATCGTTATCACAGAATCATTTATAGAAGAAATGAAAGATAATAACGAGACTGCTCTTCAAATCAAAGCAACTTTTGAAGTTTATAATGTGACACTTCAATTCCTTGCAAACGATGCAAAATTGGAAGAAGCACCTAACAATTATAGAGATATCAATGCAATCAACGGTCTTCAAAACGCAGGTAGTATTAACGTTATTTTGCAAGGAAGCGATAACGACTTAAAATTTGTTCTTGAAAATCAGGGAAGTAGTTATACTTTTAGACAAGCATTCTATGGATATTCTCTTGTTGGATGGTATCTTGCAAACGGAGATGTTTTAACTCTTTCTGGAGATACTGCTTTTGCAACAATCAATTCATATCTCAGCAATTCAAATTTCTTAAATTCAATAACTGGAACAACAAGCATTAATGTTATGCCAATTTACAAGAGCAAGATGATAACAGTTAGTGCAAAACATGCAGTTGATGAAAACGATGAATTTAAAGAACTTTACACAAGCAATGGTGGAATAAACTGGGGAGATATTTCAAAACAAGCAGTAACTCAAATTCCATTCACTCACGATATGTCAACACATACAATTGAAAAAAACATCATTGCACTTTTCAGAAAGGCTGGCTATAATGTTGCTTCAAGTTGGACAATTTCAGGTGTTTCACACGTATCAACAAACAACAGCACAACTGGCGATAAGGTTGTTCTCACTTTCGGTAATGGATTCATTACATCATGGACTTTAGAAGAAACAAGCAAAGAAATTGTGCTTTCTCCAAACTTCATTAATAAACTTGGTTTCTCAGTGGCTCTCAAAAACGATAGCATTGAAGGTAGTTTAAATTCAAGTTTCACAGTTAAAAACGGAACAACAATTATATTCGATTCAAACACAAACGAATATTCTGTAACAGGCGAAAACACTTTCCGTAACGAGCATAAAAATGGATATAAGCCAACAGGATTTTCACTCTCTGGCGGAAAGAAAACTGATGCGATAAACTTTGGCGTTGACGAAAATGGAAGTGTAAGCATAACTCTTAATGACGCGACAATGCTTGAATATGTCACATCAGACAAATATCTTGTTGACGGCAGTGAAATCTTCACACTTACAACAACTTATGCACCAAAAACTTTCTCAATCACAGTTGAACTTTCAGATGTTGAAATCAACAAAAACATTTCATCTTTCTCAATTGATGTTGTGTTTGGTGAAAAAGTTGGCGGAGTTGAAGGCAACATTGGTCTTGAATATTTCATAGACAAGATTGAAAGAAAAGGCTTTGACCTTGTTGGATTCAAAACTTTTGGTGCAACAGGCATTCAATATGCAACAAACAATGGTGGAACATGGACTTATGAAACTTTCCAACCAGAAGGTGCAAAGAACACAACTGTTTATCCAGTTTGGGCAAGAAAGACCGACTATGCTTTCACACAAGTTTCAGTTGACGCGCTTAATCCTTATTATAATGGTTCAAGCCAAAACGTTGCCAAAGCAACAGTTTCAGTTGACGGCTCAGCGCTCAGCGAATTCTATAAAAACCTTTCACTTGGCAATGGCGAAACAATCAAAAGTTTCTCAATGTCTGTGGGCGGAATAGCAACTGATAATGTTTCAGTGCTTTCAGAAACAGATGTTAACGTGAAAGAATACATCTTCACTCTTGTGATTGAAGACACACTTTCAAACAACAGATTTGGTGGAAATGACACGTTCCCACTCACTGCAAAAGTTAATGCTGGAATTTTGGCAAATCGCCTAAATGTTT
The DNA here is from genome assembly GCA_948607205.1 of uncultured Eubacteriales bacterium. Lineage (GTDB taxonomy): Bacteria > Bacillota > Clostridia > Christensenellales > UBA1242 > Caccovivens. The sequence goes on from CAPERS010000011.1 coordinate 4,652, forward strand.
CTGGCGTGGACTTCAAGTCATACTACACAGGCAACAGTTCACTTTCACTTGTTGAAGGCGAAACTCAAAATTATGGAACTTTCTCCTTTGAAAACGGCGAAACTGTTCCAAACATCAACCAAGATGACGTTTCTTATGAAGTGTTTGGTGATGCAAATAGCAAGTTCAATGTTAGTGAAGATAAATATGCTGTCAATGTTTACATTTCATTAAGCGAGCAAATGGCAAAGAACTTTGGCTTTGATATTAATGATGAGGGCATATATCAAGTTGGAACAATTGTAAACGCAGTTAAAATTCTTCCACTTCAAATAAAATATGTTTTGGCTGAAAATCAGCAGGGTTTCGCACTTGACGGCGTGCTTCATAACATTAAATATACAAGTGTTCAAGCGCCAAACTCAATCGAAGTTTCTCAAACATCTCTCAGAACAAAAACTTCAAATGCAGGAGTTTATAACTCAGTTGACAACATTGAAATTATTGGTTTTTCAGTTAAAATGAATGGCGTGGAAGTTGAAAACATCAACTATCAGGTTTCATTCGACGGTGAATACATAATTCTTCCAAACGATAATGTTGTGAACAGCACAATTGGTGTTCGTTATATAACAGCACAAAACGGCAACTTGACAGCACTTCAATCAATGCCAGAAGGAAACAACTGGGATTATAACATTTCATTTGTTTATAACAGCACAGGTTATTCAATCGTTGAAGACCAATACACATTTATAAATCAAGAAAATAATCAAATTATCTTCACTCTCGTGAAAGTTAATGACGAAATTAGAATTGCAATGGCAAACGGATTCAGTCCAATTGAATTCACAGTGACTCTCATTGAAAAATCTATCGATGCAAACTTGACACTTGTGGACTTCGGTCAAGACTATCTTGCAAAACTTGACAACTTCACAGAAGAGGCGTCAACAACAGTCACTGCAAGCGTTAACGGCTCAGAAAGCCAAAACTTCTATGCAGTTTACACTGATGCGAAGAAAGTTAATGTTTTCTTTAACTTGACAAACACGCTCATAGATTCAAAAACTCTTCCAAACAGTTCTTTCTATATAAAGAACGGAACAAGTTATGAATTCAACTTTGACTCTGTGACTTCACCTTCAAACTTCACATTTGCTGAGTTTAAAGTTGAAGGCGGAATCACTGCATCTGCTCACACAATCACTGCAACAACTGGCAATGCTCCTGCAAAGGCAATTATGCTTTGGAATATGGCTGAAATGGCCGTGACAAAAGAAGCAGAAGACCAAACTTATGATTTTGACTTCAATGCAAAAACTCAAATTTCAAACAGTGCAATGTGGTCATACACTCAATATGCAAACTGCGACGTCATCATAAAACTTTTCAAAGTTGACGAAACAGGCGAGAACGAAATCGCATTCGCTGAAACAGGAATTTGGAACCTCGGACGCACTAAGGCTGACGAAGGCAAATATAAACTTTACGTTAAATACACCTATTCAAACCCTAACGACGAACGCGGTGCTCAATTCAAAGAAGTTTCTTCTAAATTTGAATATTCAATGAATGTTTACACAGTTTCAGGAATTTCACTTGCAGAAGGCACAAACCTCACATACAACAGCAAAGACCAAGCAGGTGATTTAAGAATCAAAGTTAGCACAACAAGACCTGACATCACAACAGATTATATTTCAATCAGTGACATTCTTGCTTTGAATTATTTCAACATCTCAATCACAAAAGGTGGAACTTCTGTTTCTCAAATCGTTGGAGCAGGTGAATATAACATCACACTCAGCCTTATCGACGGCGAAAATTATGGTTTCACTTTGGCTGATAATGCAAGCCAAATTTTGCTCACTGTTGCAAAACTTGCATATACAATCACAGACAATGATGTTTACACAGGCGAAACTGATGAAACTGGAAAACAAATAAGCAAGATAAGATTCTATTTTGGTGAAGAAATTCCATCTCAAATTTCAATAAATGTGACAACAAGCGTTAAAGAAACACTCAAAGTCGATTTTGAAAGAAATGATGGAAATACAGACGCTCTTGAAGCGGGCGATTATACTGTTAAACTTGTTGATAGAGAATATGATAACTATACTTTCTCTCTTGCAAATGAAGGCAATACATATCTTCAAGTTGTGAGAAGCCCTAAAACACTTCTTATCAAAGTGGCAGATGAAAACCTTTTGACTTCAGTTTATAACAAAAATATAATTTCATTTGAAATTGTAAATGAAGGCGGATATAAACTTGTGTTCACAAATGACAAAGGTGAACAAGTTAAAGTTCCACTGACACTTACTGTTGCTGAAGATGGAAACTATAAAACTCTTGAAAGCACAGATTCAGAATATGCTAGTGCACTTAATGGAGTTGATTTTAAGTTGAAAAATAACAAAACTGATGAGAGTTTTGTTGATGCAATCAATGCAGGAATATATTATCTTGACTTTGAAGTTTCAAGCACTAACTACGTTAAATATTCAATGCGTGAAGACACATACTTCACAATTGCTCAACGAGAAGTTGATGTCACTTCAGTGACAAAAACTTTCGATAGAACAACTTCTTTCGCTGGCGCAATAATTGAAGTTACTGGAAATGTTGCCGGTGAAAATGTTCTTATTGAAGGTTCTTATTCAGACGCAAACGTTGGCAACGGAATTGAGGTTAATCTCACACTTGCTGACAACGATGTCAACAAAAACTATGTTCTCAAAAATTCAAAAGCAAATGTCGGAATTATCAACAAATCGAATGAAAGCATAAATCTCACATTTGCAAACCTTGAAGGTCAATTCACTTTTGGCGACTTCAAATCTGGCATGACTCTTGAAGAAATCATTGCAAAAATCGGCGCAAGCCAAATCACAATTGGAAGTGACAACAAAGTTATTGCCGATGAAGACGGCATCACACTCAAGTTTGCTGGATTTGGTTCAACTGCATTCTCAACTGCAGGTTATGCAAATGCCGGCGACATCACACTTGTCTTCACACTTGAAACTGGAAACTATGATTTGACAGATGACGCTCAAAGAACTTTCACTTTGACACTTGGCAAATTGGCAATTTCAGTTTCAGAAGATTCAGTTATCACAAAGGAATATGACGGCACAACAAAACTTGTTGATGCAAACATTATTTTAGACGGAGTTCTCTTAAACGGCGAACTTATCGATACCGTTTCAGTGGACTATGATGCTTCAAGTTACGCTGACAATAAGGTTGGCGAAAAGCAAGTGAACGTTGTTCTCACAGGCGCAGACAGTGTGAACTACACAATCAGCGCAATGCCAAATGGAACAATCATAAGCGCAAGCATCACAATCACAGTTGACAACGATGGCAACTTAAATGATTGGAAAAATATCATTGATAATGATAATGGAAAAATCGAAGGTGCAGTTGAAAAATACACAAACTTCGGCTATAACCCAGACGAGTCGGCTGAGGAACTTGCAAAAATCTTTGGCTTACTTGTAAAACCTCAAAGAAAAGGATTCAATCCAGTTGGATTTGTTTTCAATGGCAGTGACCTTACAGCACAAAACATTGGCGAAGTTCTTGTAAGTGCGTATAATAACGCAAATAAAACAGCACAAATTTCAGTTAAGTGGGGAATCGCAAATGTTTCAGTATCAATCGCAAAACCTGCAAACTTTGAACTTAAAGTAACAGTTAATGGCACTGAGCTTACAGCAAATGAAACTGACGGCAGAAGTGTTTACACAACAGAGTATTTCAGCGATGTCAAGATTGCATTCAATGCAGACGAAGGAATGAAACTTGCTTCATGTGAAATCGCAAAAGGATTTGAAGGAACTGTTTCAAGTTTGACAACAATTGTTGGAAAGAAATCTGACAGTGTTACTTTGAGCCAAATGAAATCAAACGCAGAACTTTCATTCACTCAAACTGACATTATGGTGACTGTAAACTTCAATGAAAACAATCCTGCTTCAGACAGCATAACAATTCCTGCTGACTGGGCAACAAAAACAAAACAAGTTGCTTACAACACTTTGAAAGCAGAAGTTGTTAAAGGTTATATGCCAACACTTACAACAACACCTGGAACTTACAACCACACTGGCTGGACTTATGGTGATTCTGACACAGCAGTGGCAGATACAAACACATTTGCTGACCTTATCAAAACACTTTTCGGCGGAAACAATGAATTTGGTGCTTTTGAGATTGCAAATGACCAAACACTTTCACTCAAAGCTGTTTGGACTGGCGAAACTTACACAATCAAATTTGTTGACACAAGAGAGAGCGGAGCTCAAACTTTTGACAACATTGAGAATGTGATTTTCGGTGAAGTGATCGGTCAAGAATTTCCATCTGCTGAGATGTCTGGTCTTAGACAAATATGGCACACAGACAGAAATGGAACAAACTCTGGCAATAACAAAGAATACACAAAAGATTCAACACTCAACAATGTCGGCGTGCTTGACAACGGAAAGTGGACACTCACACTTTACAATGTTTACACAAGCTTGACATTCAATCTCACTGTTTCACCAGCAACCAACTTGAAAATAAGTGTTAATGGTGTTGAGATTAAAGAAAACACAACAACTCAAATCACATTCAATCAAACAGGAACAACAGTTGTTGTTGAAGCAAACGATGGTTATGATTTTGAATTCACTTTCAGTGGAAACGCTGAAACCGAACTTACAAGAGAAGGAAATGAATTCACAATTCAAAACATCATTGCAAACAGAACACTTTCGTTCAGAGCAAATCCAAAAGAGAATGAACTTTCTCTCAGCCTTACAAATGCAAAGGCATATTCAGATTCAGCACTCACAAATGAAATAACTGAATTTAAAGCGTTCACAGGCAATGCAAATGCTGTCTTCTATATTGGCGCTGATGAAGGTTATGAAGTTTCATCAAACCTCATTTCGTATAACGGAACAGGAAATGTGACAGCGACCCTTGAAGGCAAAGGACTGAAAATCACTTGGGCTGGATTTACAGCAAATGGAAACATTTCGCTTTCTGCAACTCCAAAACAAAACAAACTTTCTTTTGCAAACAATTCAATGGTTGACTATATCTTGGTTAACAACACCAAAGTTAAGAATGGCGAAAATGTCAATGTTTTGACTGACGCTGAACTCAAAGTTGTTGTTGTTCTTAAATATGGTTATAACAATATCAGTATGACAAGTTCAAAAGCTGAGATTGGTTCAATCTTCGATGAAGATGGACAAGAAATTGGCGAAAGCCAAGACAAAACAACTTATGTTTTCTCGAAACAGTTCGCTGTAAGCGGAATTAAATCAGATGTTGTTTTGAATATTGACGCTCTTGCTAGGGAATACACCTTCAATGTCACTGCTGGAAACAACGGTAAAGTGATAAGCGCTGGAGCAGAAGTTGAAAGTTATCAAGTTACATTAACATATGGCAACAGCCAAACTCTTGTTGCAAAAGCAGACGATTCATACATGCTTGGCTCATGGATGAACGACACTCGCGTTCTTTCAAATCTAGCAACTTTTGAATTTAAGGCAGACGAAAGCAACATCTTAACACTTGAAGACCTCGCAAATGGCGGAGCAATTCAAGCAAAGTTCGTGCTTTCAGCAACAACATTCAAAATCGACTTGCCAGCCAACTCAAAAGGTTATATCGTTTATGACCTTGGCGATGGCGAAAAAACTGCAACTGCAGGCAATCTTGTAACAGTCAATGATGTTCGTTTTGGAATTGAAGTTTATATCAAAGTCGTTGTTGACGAAGGATATAAAGTTGGCAATATTGAATATTCAAAGAATGGAGCAGAAGTTGGTGACACAAGCGAATACTTTGATGAAAAAACAAACACTATCTCATACACATTGACTGAAAATGCACCAAATAATATCAAAATTTCAATTGTTGCTGACACGGCATTTGTTAACGTTCAATCAGTTCTCAAAATGCTTCAATCAAGCAATTATGGAAATGATGCAGGTGGAAAAATCTATATTGCTGACTCTGGCTATAACAAACTCAGCGAAACAGATGCAAACATCTCAGCGCCAATCGTTGGTGAAAAAGTTTATGGCGCAAATTATAGATATAAAACTTTAACTGGCACAACTCTCTACTTTGTTGCAGAGGTTAAGCCTGGCTTCACTTTTGTTGCAAGCGCAAACAGTGACAAAGTCTTGATTGAAGAAACTGACAGAGTGGAAAATGCAGACAAGTCACAAACAGTTAAAATAAAAGTGACGGGAATTGTTCCAAATATCTTCGTATATGGTCAATTCTTTGCAGATGCTCAACAAATTGTTGTTGACTTCAATAACGGAACTTCTGGTGATGTCAAAGGCGGACAAATCTATGTTGAAGAAAAAGGTGCTCTCGTTTCAGTGACAAACAATAACACTCATCATGCAATCATTTCAGCAATGACAGATGCAAACACAACAGTTGTTATTAAGGTTAGAACAAACTTCAACCATTCTTTCCTTCGTGGAGAAGACGGTAAGGCAATTGTTTCTGGGCTTGACACGATTATGGCAGACAGTGTTGATGTTAGTTCAATCACTGACTTTGATTTCACTGCTGGCTATCTTGAAGAGTTCACAATCACAATTGTTAAACCAGTTAACGCATTCAATCTTTCTGTTGGCGTAGAACAAAAGGCATACAAACTTCAATTCAAGAGTGGCGAAGACATCATCGGTTCAACTTCAGTTATTTACGGTGAGAAATTTACACTTCCTGTTGAAGTTATCGACCAAATCACAAATTCAAAAAATATCAAGAACAACCTAACATTTGAAGGGTATTTCACATACGAACTTGGTCAAGGCAATAAGTATGTTGACAATAAAGCAAATGTTATTGACTTGTGGTATGAAAACGGATTTGTTTGGAACGGAAGTGTTTATGAAAAGAATCCTAACTTTGAAGTGACTAAAAATGACGAATATGACGGAGTGTTCACTCTCTATGCTTCTTGGCTTGGAGATAAGGACAAGATTACAATTGATTTTATTCCTGAAAAACTCAAAGACAAAAATCTTGACATAAAAGTGACTGACATCATCGTAGGTCTTTCACAAGACACTTCATGGACAAGTGTTTCAAAACGTTTCTATGCAGAAGTTATCACTGGCACAAAAATTGAACTTGAAGCGTATAACTTTGAAGGCTACACTTTCCATTCTTGGAAAATCAGAAGAGAAGAAAATGGAAATGTGACTGAAGAATCAATTTTCACTGAAAACTATACATACACCGCAGGAAACGGAGTTGTCACAATTGTTGCTGAATACTTTGTTAACTTCAGCCTCACAGTTGAAAACAATGGCGGAAAAGCAAGTCTTGTTCAAGATGGAAAAGAAGTCAGCGTTGAAGATGGCTTTGACAGCACAAAACCTTTCAAACTTGTTGCAGAAGAAAATGCAGGCTACACATTCGTTGGTTGGTATTTATCTGACGGAACAACTTGGGTTGGAAAGGGCGACACAAGCAATCTCGGCGAAAAGACTTATTGGACACTTGAAATGAACACTATTGATGAGCCATTCTCATACATCGCTGTGTTCGAAGGCAAAGAAATCAATGTTAAACTAGACATGAGTCAAGCAACAGTAGGCGATAAAGAAAGAGTCAGCGTTTCAAAAATCTTCCTTAACGGCACACAAGTTGAAGATATAAACAGTTTCACTGCTCGCGTTGGAGATGAAATAACTCTTCATGCAAGTTCAACTTATGGCTATGGAATAGTTTGGGGAGAAAAGGCAAAATTCAGTCCAGAAGGAACTGTTGTAAACGGCTATTCAGTTTATAAATACACAATTCTTGCAGAGGACCTTGAAATTGAGTCTGGCTCAACAAAGAGCACTCTCTTTATCAGGCCAATGGCTGACCCAACTTCTTTCAGAGTTGTGTTTGGAATCACTGTTGAAAACAACACATACACAACTGAAAAAGCAGGAACACTCACTTATGCTGGAAAAGACCTCACAAACGGGTCTGTTATTGAAGGCATATTGTTCGGAAATGTGATAACAATCAGGGTTAACCTCTCAAGAAATTATGACATTAACCGTGTTGCAATTGTTTCAAGAGGCGTTACTGAACTTGACTTTGAAACTATGGGTTCAGGCTATAACAAACTTGGCAATGAAATTATCATCAGAACAAATCTCCTTGAAAATGAGAATTTGAGACCAACACCTGACTCAGCAGTTCAAGTCAGAATCAACTTTGCACGCATTCTTTGGATTGACACCAGAAGTGAAAGTTTGGAAGGCGAAGGAACGTCTGAATCACCTTATCTTATTTCCAGCGAAGAAGACCTTGCATTCCTTGCTTATATGGTTAACAAAGCCGAAAGCAAAGAATATGCAAACGCATATTATAGATTGACTAAGGACCTTAACCTTATCGACAAGTTCTGGGAACCAATCGGAACACAAACTAATGCATTCAATGGAACATTTGATATGGGAACGTATAAGATTGAAAATGTTGAGCATTTCACTGTTTATTCAGACCCAACAACATCTTATAACGGTGTGTTCAGATATCTTGGCTCAAATGCAAGAGTTCTTACTGCTGACAACACTCTCGCAATTGCTCTCGGCATTGCAGGTGGCGTGATTATTCTCATTCTTCTTATCCTTCTCATTGTCCTTCTCACAAGAAGAGCAAAGAAAAAGAAAATGGATGAACTTGCAAACAGTTAGTATTTTGGACAAAAAGACGCAACGATTGCGTCTTTTTTTGTGTGACTTAAGATAAAGTAAGCGTTTTTTCTGAAAATCCTTGACAAAAGGGGAAAGAAAAGATATAATCATAGTTAGCAGTTCAAAAACTGTCCTTGTTCTCTTCGCTTTTTGAAAGAGAACCAATAGTCCAAAAGGAGGTATATGTATGAATAAGTATGAACTTCTCTACATCATTTCCAAAGATGTTGCCGAAGAACAACGTGAAGCGCTTATCAAAAAGTTTGCGTCTTATGTTGAAGGCAAAGGTGGCGTCGTTGAAGGAATTGATAAATGGGGTATGAGAAAATTGGCTTATCCTATCAACTTCAAGAATGAAGGTTTCTATGTTCTTATGAACATGCAAATCAATCCAAATGAAATTGATGCTATGGCTAAACTTATGAACATCACAGAAGGTGTTATTCGTCAAATGTTTGTTAAGAAATAATTTGACATTAAACAGGAGAAAAATTATGAATAAGGTTATTTTAATTGGGAACTTAACAAGAGACCCAGAACTTGCCACAACAAACAGTGGCGTTTCAGTTTGCAGATTTTCTATTGCAGTTCAAAGACGTTTTCAAAATGCTGAAGGCGAAAGAGAAGCAGATTTCTTCAACATTGTTGTTTGGAGAGCACAAGCTGAAAACTGCCATAAATTTTTGAAGAAGGGCTCAAAATGCGCTGTCACTGGCAGACTTCAAAACTCTTCTTATGAGGCAAACGACGGAAGCAAGCGTTATACAACTGAAATTGTTGCTGACGAAGTTGAATTCCTTGGTGCTAAGCCAGAAGGAGCAGGCGATGCAATGCCAAAAGCAGCAACTCCAAAGAAAGCCACAACTGAACTTGTGCCTATCGATGACGACGATAGTTTGCCATTCTAAGTGCGTTATGCATTTTTGTGGTGATTGTATTAATTAATTCAAACTAAAAAAAATTATTAAAAGGAGGCTTAAAAATGAGCGAACAAGTTAAAACGGAAGAAAAAGTTGTTGTAAAAAAATTCCGTAAACCAGCCAAGAAAAAAGTTTGTGCTTTTTGCGTTGCTGGTGAAAAAACTATTGATTATAAAGATGTTGCAAAAATCAGAAAATATATCACTGAAAAAGGCAAGATTTTGCCAAGACGTCAAACTGGCGTTTGTGCACATCACCAAAGAGAACTTTGCGTTGCGATCAAAAGAGCAAGAAATGTTGCACTTCTTCCATATGTTGGAGATTAAAATTTAAATTAAAAGGGGTATAAAGTTATGCAAGATAAGATACATCCAGACTATCACGAGATTACTGTTACTTGTGCGTGTGGAAACACTTTCAAAACAAAGTCAAACTGCAAGGGTGACTCTCTCACTCTTGACATCTGCAACAAATGTCACCCATTCTTCACAGGCAAGAAGAAGGTTGTTGACACAAGCGGAAATGTTGAAAAGTTCAAAAACAAATATGGCTTGAAATAATCGCTCGGAAATAAAATTTAAAATCGAGATTTTAAATTTTTGTTTGCTTATCGTAAACGACCACAAAAAGTGGCTTTCCTCGCGAAATATTTCTTCGTTCGAATTTTGTTTGAAAAACATATTAAAAAATTCACGGCATAAGTCGTGTTTTTTATTTTTAGGCAAATGATGAAAATTCAAAAAGTTTAAAAAGCGAAATTATGTCAAAAATCAAAATATGAACAAAATTCTTTTTCCTTCTGTCAATGGGATTTCATGTTTGACAGAAAACAAATGGACTGTTGCAATCATAAACTGTCACGGCAACAAAAAAGTTTCTGGCAGTTTATCAAAAATAAAAATGAAAATTTTTGATATCTGGTTTGTTCGTGGAATAGCATTTTTCATTCTCGGAATTTTCTGTTTTATAAAAACCTATCTCAACTGTTCAAAATTGGACGAGCAGGAGGACGACGACAAAAATGTTGCTGAAAAAATCGCAAACAGACTGAACATTGCTTCTATCTATGTTCTTCTTTTTGCTTCCGTAGTTCTAGGATTTTTGTTTGCTTTTTTGGTGCTTGGTGTTTTGCCACCTTTTGTAATAAAGCGTGCATTCGGCACTGGCTATTCAAAAATTGCACTCAACACTTTCACTTCAATTTTGCGAGTTGCTTTGATTTATTTGACAATGATTGGACTTCGCTTTGCTCCTTTCATGCATGAGATATATCGATTTAATGGAGCATGTTGTCAAGCGGTTAATGCCAAGTTCAAAACTTCTGAAATCGACAAGTCATCAATTTTTCAACCACTAAATTTTCTGAATTTCATGCTTTTTGCTTTTCTTACGTCAACTTTTGTGATATCATTAATCTCGATTAAGGTGGCATGGTATGCCGACCCTTTTATTAATCTTGCAATTCTCATTACTTGCATTTCATTGTGTTATGAAATTCTTTTCATACTCGAAAAAGCAAATGTTAAAGGATTAAAAGAAGTGGTCGTGGCTTTTGCGTGGCTTGTGTCTATGCGACCAAGCGTAACGCACAAAGAAGCTGTTAAAGTTGCCTTAATTGAACAAAATTACGATAAGGATTACCAAATGGAAGAAGAAAATTTAGTTTCAATGTCAACTCTGCTTGCTGAAATGCAAACAAAACTTCTCAGCAATGAGAGGTATGACAAAAGCGATGTTGATTGGCTTATTGCAAATGTGCTTGGAAAAAATCGAGCAGAAATTAAGCTTGTTAAAAGTGTTTCTGAAAAAGAATATCGTGACATTTTGAGGGCAACTGAAAGGCGCAGTAAGGGTGAGCCAATTTCAAGCATTTTTGGCTTTGTTGAGTTTTACGGTTTGAGGTTTGATGTCAACAAAAAGGTTCTCAGTCCGCGTCCGGAAACTGAAATATTGGTTGAAGAAATTGTCAAACTTGCCAAAACCATGACAGAACCTGAAATTTGTGACTTGTGCACAGGCAGTGGCGCGATTGCTGTTTCAGTTGCAAAAAATTGCAAGTGTAAAGTCAGCGCAATTGACATTTCAAAGTCAGCAATAACACTTGCCAAGAATAATGCCGAAAAAAATCATGCAAAAGTGGATTTTATTCTTTCAGACCTCTTTGAAGAGTTGAAAAAAAATAAAAAGTTTGATATAATTGTGTCAAATCCACCATACATCAAAAGTGAAGACGTTGAAAAACTTGACTTGGAAGTGAAAAATTATGACCCTCGACTTGCGCTTGACGGCGGAAATGATGGGCTTGATTTTTATCGCAAGATTGTGGCAAATGCTCCAAAACATTTGAAAAGTGGAGGATTCCTCTTTTTTGAAGTGGGGCAAGGTCAAGCGGGTGATGTTCAAAAAATCATGCAAGAATGCGGATTTGTGGACACGCACATCGTGAAAGATTATAACAAAATTGAAAGGATAATTTATGGAAGAACTAGGGAAGGATATACTCGCGAAAACGCAAAAAGCAAGGGATAGGTTTGAAGAACTCAATGTGCTTGTTTCAAAACCTGAGATAATTGCTGACAATAAAGAGTGGAAAAAATTGGTCAAAGAAAGATCAAGTCTTGAAGAGGTTGCATCAGCTCATGACGAACTTGAAAAACTTATCAAAGATTTTGAAGACTGCCAAAAAGTCTATGCCGAGGAAAAAGATGCAGAGCTTCGCGACATGTTCTATGAAGAAATTGGAACGCTCAAAAAACAGATTGAAGAGAAAGTTGAAGAGGTCAAGTTTCTGCTTTTGCCAAAAGATGAAAATGACGACAACAACGCTATCATCGAAATTCGTTCGGCTGCGGGCGGTGAAGAATCCGCGCTTTTCTGTTCAGTTTTGACAAGAATGTATCAATATTACGCAGAGAAAAACCGCTGGAAAGTTGAAATACTTGACCTAAATGAAACTGAAATTGGCGGAATCAAAGAAATAACTTTCATGGTCAAGGGTAAAGGCGCTTACAGCAAACTCAAATATGAAAGTGGTGTTCATCGCGTTCAACGTGTGCCAGAAACAGAGTCGCAAGGAAGAATACATACTTCAACGTCAACAGTTGCAGTGCTTCCAGAAGTTGAAGATGTGGATGTTGAAATTGAGGACAAGGATCTTCGCATTGACACCTATCGCGCGTCTGGTGCAGGCGGACAGCACGTCAATAAAACTGAGTCAGCAATCAGAATAACTCACATTCCAACAGGCATAGTTGTTGCCTGCCAAGATGAACGCAGTCAGCTCAAAAACAAAGAGCGTGCTTTCTCAATCTTGCGCTCAAAACTTTATGAGTTTTATAAAGAGCAACAAGACAGCGAATATAAGGAGCAACGCAGAAGTCAAGTTGGCACTGGTGACCGCTCAGAGCGCGTGAGAACTTATAACTATCCACAAGGCAGAGTGACTGACCATCGCGTTAATGTGACTTCATATAACATTGACGGTGTGCTTAACGGCGATATCGAGCAGTTCATTGAGGCGCTTATTGTTAAAGATAGGGCAGAACGACTCGGCGCTTATGATGCAGAATAAAAATAAAAAACTGATTAAATAAAATTAATTTAATCAGTTTTTTGGTTAGATTCAATTGCTATATTTTTGCATTATTGTAAGTTTTGATGGCGTCTTTATAAAATTTTTGATATTCTTTTGCTATACCATCCCAATCTTTAGGTAAAATAGTGTTCAAATTGTTTACAACTTTTTGATATAAATTCTTGTCATTTAAAATCCTTTCAATTTCTTTTGCAAACTGAACCTCATTGTGCTCACTAACAAATCCGTTATAATTTGCTTTAATTCTTTCACTTGGACCAGTATCTTTCAATACCAAACTTGGAGTTCCGTTTGAGCCAGCCTCGCAAACAACAAGAGTATCATTATCAAAAATTGACGGAAAAAGCAAAAGGTCACTTGACATATATATTGCATTAAGAATTTCTCTATCTTTGATAACTCCTGTGAAAACGACATTTTCTTCAAGGTTGTTTTTTCTGATTAATTTTTCAAGTTGCTTTTGATATGAACCTTCACCAACGATAAGAAATTTGAATTGCAAATTGCACTCATTTCTTTTTTTAAGTTCACTTAGTGCTTTTATCGAGAACTGAATATTTTTAAACTTGACAACGCGCCCAACAAATAAAAATACAGTTTTCCCTGTTAATTTGTATTTTTCTTTAACTGTATTTTGTGTTTGTGGCAAAACTGTTATTTTTTCTCTTTTTGTTGAGCCATTTTTGATAACTTGGATGTTTTCTTTTTTATAACCATAAGAATGAATGTCTGGAATTTGGGAATTGGAAACCACAGAAACGGCTTGGCATTTATAAAGCTTATTTGCAATTGATTTCACCATACAGTTAACAATCAATTTGCTTTTTATTGTATCAGAAAAAGCCATTCTAAATTTTGTATGAATTGTTCCAACCACTGGTATGTTTAATTTTTTACCTATTTTTAATGCCCATTTCGCCATACCCGAACCTGTGCAAAAATGTATAATGTCTGGGTTAAAATTCTTAACAGATTCAGTTAGTTTGCTTTTCTGTAAAAGTGGCAACACTGCCATATCATTTGTGGACAATTTGATAGAAGTAACACGAAATATTTTTTCTTCATCTATGTTTCTTTTAACATGATAATCAGGGCAGTATATTTTAACTTCGTGACCAATGTTTTCCAAACCTTTGCACATGTTTCTGACAGCATTTTCAGTTCCTCCAGTGCCGGGAAGGTAACTATCAGTAAAGACAGCGATTTTCATTTTTTCTCCTTTTATTTATTCGCTAAAAAGTTAAAGTTTCAATTAAGTTTGCCTAAATTTTAAAAAGGCTTAAAGAATTTAATTTTTGCCAATTATATCAACAGTGAACTTTGCTGAAATTTCAGGATAAACTTTGGCAGTCACTTGATATGTGCCAATGTTTTTGAGAGCGTCTTTAAGTTCAATCTTGCGCTTGTCAATGATTATTCCTTTCTTTTCAAACTCCTCAGCAATTTCTTTGGCAGTCACTGAGCCAAATGTTTTGCCGTTTTCGCCACACTTGATTGAAAGGATTATTTTCTGCCCACTGATTTTGTCAGCAAGTGTCTGTGCTTCTTGCTTTTCCATTTCTTTGTGATAATCAGTTGCTTGTTTTTTGATATTGTTCTCGCTCAGCGCACTGTTATTCGCAGGCTTTGCGCTTCCGTTCTTCAACAAAAAATTCTTTGCGTAACCGTCTGAAACTTCCTTAATTTCGCCTTTTTTTCCAGTGCCTTTGACATCTTTAAGTAAAACAACTTTCATTTTAATCTCCTTTTTAAACATTTTAACTTAATCACGACTAAAAAGTCAAACAAAAGGGAAGAATAGAAATAGTTTAGGAGAAAGAAAATGGATATTCGTTGCAGAAAAACAAAATGTGTTTTTAATGATAGATTCACTTGCAAAGCCAAAGGAATCATGGTTAATAACAGAATTTTGTGTTCAACCTTTGAAAAAAGTGAATGCAAAGCCGAAGTTGACAGCACCAAGCATTTGTTTGAAGAGCCACCTCAGTATGCTCCGCAACGTGACAGTAAAACCTGCCATATTGGATGCTCTGCAAAGTGTCAGTTCAATCATGATGGCAAGTGTGTGTCGAACGGAATCACTGTCAATTCAATTAAGGAACGCCCATATTGCATAAGTTTTCTTGAAAGATAAAAGATTGCTTTGCTTTTTTCGCAAAAATGGTGTATAATTAAGTCATGGGAAGAAGAAGCAAAATCGTTGGACTGAATAACGATGATAAAATCGTTAAACTCGGCGAGAAAGTTGAAAATGAAAATGTCAGTGATGAAAATAAAGTTTCTTTCAAGGTCTATTGGAGTGACCAAGTTTTTACTGACCCAATTTTAATTAACTACTATAAAATTTATCTTCGTGAACTTATTGACATGAACAAACTTCTTGGCAAGTTTGACAATGATGGAAACTATTCAATTTCAGTTGACATAAAACGTGAACTTGTGAGAATGTATAAAGACGTGTTTGACACAAGCGAAGGTTTTTATCGCGCTAAAGCGGTGTATATGGAAAAAGAATTTGATTTCACAGTTGAAATCAACTTGCTTGAAGACGGCAATGCTCAAGCCGACCTTTACATTAATGAACAAGTTGTCGGCGCACATGAAACAACATTTAAAACTTTTGTTGCATCCTTTGTTGATAAACTTGATGCATCTTTCAACTTGCGTCTTAAAAGAGCATTCAAACTGGTGGACTCAATGCCAGTGCTTCACGACACTCAAATTCCGAACATTGCAATCCTTCTTCAAGGTCAGATTGATAACGGGATTTTTCTTGACGAACTCATTGAACTTGGCTCGCAAAAATTCCTTCTTCGTATGCTTGAAGAACTTGAAAATTGTGGCGACGTAGGCAGATATATTCTTGACACTTTCAAAGAAAGAATGCAAGAACTTGATGACGAAAAAAGCGATACAGAAGAAAATAAAGATAACTTTAACTATAAACACAAAGTCAACAAGAAGTTCACGAACATGCGAAGACTTTTAGATGAAATTGTTGATGAAAAGGGAGGCTATCAAAATCTTCCAATTGAAAAGAATAAATTCCACGAACTTTTTTCAGATTTCAATAAACCTGTTGAGCAAGTTGAAAAACTGCGTGAAACTTATCAAGGCTCTGGAAAGGGCAGAGCAATTCGTCCAAACGCACAAGCAAACCCAAAAGGACGAAGCAGTGCTCAAAGTGCAGGAGGTCGCGGAAGAACATCATCAAAAGGAACAAGCAATAAAAAATCAAATGGTGGGGCAAGTGCGACCAGTTCAAAATCCAAAAACGCAAACTCTGAATCAGAATCCACGCAAGAAAAACTTGTCGGGTCTTATCACGACCTTCACAGCATAAATGACAAAGACCCATATGCCAATCAAGAACAAGAGGAAGTGAAGGCAAAAGATGTTATAGAAAATGTCGATGGGATGAACTTGGAAGACCTTAAAGAAGAAGTGGAAGACCTTTTTGAAAATGAAAATCATGAGGCTTCTCAGCAAGGTGAAACTTTCGAAGAAGAAAAGGTTTTTCAACAAAGCGAAACTTTCGAAGAAGAAAAGGAAATAAATGAAAAAACTGAAGACTTAACTGAGATACAAAATATTTTTGACGAAGATAAAAAAGAACTTGACGAAATGTTTAACACTTAAAAAACATAGGTAGACGAACCTATGTTTTTTTGTTTATAAATATTTTTTTATAAATGATAATCATCATAAGGTTGAGAATCATTTAATTTAATATTGTGGTTTTTTGCATAAGAAGAAACTAAATCTGAACGAAAGGCTCTAATTTGAGATGCAATTTCATTATCTAACTCATAGAAGCGTTCTTTGCTGATTCTTCCTGCTTTGTAATCTTCAAAAGGCTTTATAATTTTTCTTACATCAATTTCATTAATTTCGTTTTTTCCACCAAGTGAGTTTAAATAAAATGTTGCCAAGACATCTGCCATATCTATTTTTTTTGCAAGTTCTTCATCTTTTTTAACAAAGAAAGAAATAATGGCGCCAAATGTCGAAACGGGGAGTTCATCTTTTGTGAAATAAGAGAAAAATTCATCGCCTTGTTTTTTTAATACAATATTAGATTTGAAAAAATTTACGGCTTCGTAGAATTTCTCAGAAGAAACTTCTTTATTAAAAGTATCAATAAGATTTTCGCCATTAACAACCTTGTTTGTTTTAGAGGTGTTATTTAACAAAGATTTTATCGCGCCCAAACTTCTAAAATTATTCAATCTTTTTGTTCTAAAATCTTTGTCAGATAATGTCTTCTTTTCAATAGCAGAAAAAAGTTCGTAATTAGCCATTTTTCCTCCTTGTAGTATTGCTTTGGCTCTATTGTATCACATATTTTTGCGTTTGTAAATACCCTTTTTGAAGATTTTGCATAATTTTTTGTTAATTTTGCACTCTAAATGTATGAAATCTTCAGTTGGCAGAGGCGCTTTTATACTCATTATCAGTGGTTTTGTGTGCAAGTTTTTTGGCGCGCTTTTTCGTTTGCCACTGACAAACATTGTTGGCATTGAAGGAATCGGCGTTTTTCAAATGATTATGAGCCTTTATTCACTTATGCTTGTGCTTGTCACAGGTGGGGTGACAAACAGCCTTTCAAAACTCATTTCACAAGCACGGTCGCGAGGGGAAAAGTTTAAAATCGGTGGCTATCTTTTCATTTCCGCCACCATTGCGCTTGCAGTGTCTGCTGTCATAGCGCTCATCTTCGCTTTATTTTCCAAGAATATCGCTTTCATTCAAGGCATTTCAAATGACTATCCAAGTTATCTTCTTTTTCTTGTTTTAATTCCGCTCGGCGCACTTATTGGTGTTTTCAGGGGGATAATACAAGGCTACGAAAATATGACCCCGACTGCAATAAGTCAAATTCTTGAACAAATCATCAAGTTTGGGCTTGGTTTATTTTTTGCCGTTTTATTTTCAAAAGGTGGAAAAAGTCAGGGCGTTTTTGGCGCTTTTCTTGGTATAACAATCAGTGAAATAGTGGCATTTGTATATCTGCTTTTTGTGATGATGTTCAAGATGAAAATTATGCCAAAACACAATTCATCATTGACGCCACCTTTTTTGCGAGCAGTCTTGCCACTCACGTTTGGCGGTGCTGTTTTGCCACTGACGCATGCAATAGATTCACTCGTCATTGTTTCCCTTCTTTCAGTTGCAGGAATTGCGAGCGAAAAGGCAACGGCGCTTTTTGGGTTGCAAACAGGTGTGGTTGGCGCAATTTTCAATTTCCCTTTGATTATATCTCTTTCAGTTGGAATTGCACTGCTTCCAAAAGTCTCTTATCTTGTTGGAAATAACATGTTTGACGAAGAAAAAAAGATTATCAAAGAATCCTTTTCTGTCATGTGGTTTCTTCTTTTGCCTCTTGTGTTTGGAATTATGTCCATTGCGAGTCAACTTTATCCAATTATTTATCCAAATTCAATAAAAGGCTATCTTTCAGTCGCAGTCGAACTTTCATATTTGACTGGCATATCAATCATTCTCACAGCAATAATGCAATTTGTTCTTTCACTTTTGCAGGCAAAAGGACATTTTCTTTTTTCATTTCTTATAACTCTTGCAGGCGGAATAGTTAAAGTTGTTTTTGTTATTATTGTTGCTCGCATTCCAAGCGTAAACATTTTTGCGATTCCGCTTTCAAACATCGCGCTTGCCTTAGTTGTCTGCATTGGCTCGCTGTTGCGACTTGATAAAAGTTTTAAAGTTGATTATTTTGACATTCTTGTTCCACTTTTTTCTTCGATTATAATGTTCATTTCCATAAAAATATTTGCAGCAGAAGTTCATCTATCGAATATCATCCTTCTTCTTCTGTCTGTTATGATTGGTGGAATGATTTATATTAGTCTAAACTTTCCTATTATAAAAAAACTTTGCCAAGAATTTGTTAAAAAAAGATAGGCATTTTGCTTTGCGAAAACTTTCAAGTTTGATAAACTTAGTGTATGAAAATTTCTAACATAGATTTTGGCAATAATCTTTTTCTTGCGCCAATGGCTGGGGTGAGCGATATTGGCTTTCGCGAACAATGCATTTTGTTTGGCGCAGATGTGACGGTCAGTGAAATGCTCTCAGCGAGGGCAATGCTTCACAATCCTTCCAAAACACAACTTATGACAATTTGTTCGCCTGTCGAAAAAATTAAAGTGGGTCAAATCTTCGGTCACGAAAGTGATGTGATGGCAAAGGCTGTCAACAATTCAATGCTTGCTCATTATGATATAATCGACATCAACATGGGTTGCCCAGCGCCAAAGATAGTCAAAAACGGCGAAGGCAGTGCGCTTATGAAAAATCTTCCACTTGCAAGACAGATTATTGAAGGTGTTGTCAAGGCAACGGACAAACCTGTTTCTGTCAAGTTTAGGCTTGGATTTGATAAAGATATTTCGTGCGAGTTTGGCAGGATGTGCGAAGAGGCTGGCGCAAGTTTTGTCACTCTTCATGCCAGAACAACTCTTCAAGGGTATGGCGGTAAAGCCGACTATGAAGCCATTGCAAAACTCAAATCAGTTTTAAAGATTCCGGTTGTCGGCAATGGTGATGTGACTGAAGTTAAAAGTTATCAGCACATGCTTTCAACAGGCGTGGACGGTGTCATGATTGGTCGTGGTGCGCAAGGCAAGCCGTGGATATTTGGCGAAGTGCTTGGCAAAGATGTTTCTGGTGTTGACAAGTTCAAGGTTATTTCTGACCACGTTGCAACGCTCAGAAAACACTATGATGAAAGTTGGCTTGCCCTTTATCTTCGCAAACATTTTCTTTGGTATACTTTGGGTGAGCGCGGTGGAAGTGAAATGCGTCTGGCGTTGGCAACAAGTCCATCAATTGACGAAAGTATGCGAATTTTAGCGGAAATTTTTGGTCACAAATAGACAAAAATTGTTTGTCCTTTTTGTGCAATAGTGATAAAATGATAAAAAAGGAGATTATCCATGAGAAGAACAATAAAAGACCTTGTAAACTTGAAAGGAAAAGTTGTGCTTGTGAGAGTTGATTTCAATGTGCCAATTGATAAGAGTGGCAGAGTTTTGGATGCAACAAGAATTATGGGAGCCCTTCCAACAATTCAATATTTGGTTGAAAAAGAGGCAAAGGTTGTTGTGATGAGTCACCTTGGCAGACCCAATGGCTATGAAATCAACAAGTCGCTTTGGCAGGTTTATCTTTTCCTTATGAGCAAACTCAAATGCAAAACATATTTTGTGAACGACTGCATTGGCAAGGAAGTTAAGGATAGAATCAGCACCATGGAAAACGGCACAGTTCTTCTTCTTGAAAACCTGCGCTTTCATGAAGGGGAAACAAAGTGCGATATGGACTTTGCAAAAAAACTGGCTTCACTTGGTGATATTTTTGTTATGGACGCTTTCGGCGTTGCGCACAGAAAGCATGCTTCATCCTATGGCGTGGCAAGAATTTTGCCTAACGCAATGGGCTTTTTGGTTGAAAAGGAATCGCAAGTTCTTGACCAAGTTTTAACTGAGCCTAAAAGACCTTTTGTCGCAGTGCTTGGTGGTGCAAAAGTTGAAGGAAAAATTAAAGTTCTTGAAACTCTTCTTGAAAAATGTGACACTCTTTTGATTGGTGGTGCAATGGCTTACACCTTCCTTGTTGCAAAAGGCATAGCAGTCGGACACTCAATGCTTGAAAATGAATCAGTGATTGTGGCAAAAAGGATTTTGAAAGACGCAGAAGAAAAAGGCAAAAAAATATATCTTCCAGTCGACCATATTGCATATCGCGATGGCGACAAAAAGCAAAAATCATTCACAACAGACAAACTGGTTGAAGATATGGTCGGTTGCGATATTGGACCAAAAACCATTTCGCTTTTCACAAAACTTATAAATGGTGCTGGCGAAATTCTCTGGAATGGACCGCTTGGAATGTATGAAGACCCACGCTTTCAAAAAGGAACAGCCAAAATGGCAAAGGCAATCGCGCAAAGTCCGGCTTACACGGTGGTTGCAGGTGGCGACAGTGTTAGTGCTGTCAAGAAAAGCGGTTTTGGCGACCGTATCAATTATTTTTCGACAGGTGGCGGAGCAACTCTTAAATATATCGAGTCTGGCTCGCTCCCATGCCTTGATGTTATTCAAGAGAGGTTAATATGAAAAAACAAGTTATTGCAAATTTCAAAATGAACATGACGCCAAGTGAGATAAAAAACTATATTATTTCGCTTGCTCCAAACTTTAAGTCAGAAAAAGTTGACATAACACTCGCACTTCCTTTTGTTGCTCTTTCGCTTGGCAAATTTTTGCTCAGCGGAACAAATATTTTTGTTGGCGCGCAAAACTTAAGCGAAGAAGAAAGTGGAACCTTCACTGGTGAAACAAGCGGAGCAATGCTTAAAGACATTGGCGTGCAAAGCGTGATTGTTGGACACAGTGAAAGACGAAGCAAATTCAAGGAAACGGGCAGAGCAATCAATAAAAAAATTAAGATTGCACTCAAAAACCGTTTGCAAGTTATTTTATGCGTTGGTGAAACTTTGACTGACAAGAATTCAATGAAAACGCTGAGCGTTCTTTCAGGTCAAATTGATGAGGCGCTTAAAGGCTTATATGAAAATGAACTTGAAAATATCCTCATTGCCTATGAACCGGTCTGGGCAATTGGAACTGGAAAAGTTGCAACCTCCAAAGAAATTGAAGAGGGTGTTAAGGCAATCAGAAAATCAATTGAACATTCTTTCTCAAAGAAGGCAGGCGATGAGATTGGCGTTTTGTATGGAGGAAGTATAAATGCAAAAAACATTTCACAAATCATATCTTGTAAGGGTGTGAATGGCGTTCTTGTTGGTGGAGCATGCCTCGATTGCGCAAACTTCATGCATATCATCTCTGCTTGCGAGGCAAGCAAATAGATTGCTTTTTAAGAAAATTTAAATTTAATTTTGAAAAAGCGATAAAATTGTGTATAATGAATTTATATAAACAGCGTGAAGTTTTTTGAAAACAATTTCAAGAAAGCATGCAAACTTGCGTTAAGGCGCACAATAGGAGAAATAATGGAACATCAAGCACTATACAGAAAATATAGGCCACATACGTTCAGTGAGGTGATTGGGCAGGAGCATATCACACGGGCAATTCAAAACCAAATTGCAAGTGGTAAAATCAGTCATGCCTATCTTTTCACAGGTTCTCGCGGAATTGGCAAGACAAGCGTTGCAAGAATTTTTGCAAGGGCTGTCAACTGTGAAAACAATCAAAATGGTTCGCCTTGCGGTGAATGTGAAACATGCAAGCGCCTTGAAAAAGAAAATGATATAAACATAATTGAAATTGACGCTGCGTCAAACAACCGTGTTGATGATATTCGTGAGATACGTGAAAAAGTCAAGTTTATGCCAGTTGGTGCGAAGTATAAGGTTTATATTATCGACGAAGTTCACATGCTTACAGACTCGGCATTCAACGCTCTTTTAAAAACTTTGGAAGAGCCACCAAGCCATGTGATTTTCATTCTTGCAACAACTGAGGTTCACAAACTTCCAGCAACAATACTGTCACGTTGTGTCAGGTTTGATTTCAGATTGCTTTCAATTGCCGACCTTTCAAAACTCCTTGCTGATGTTTTTGAGCAAGAAGGCATTGACTATGAAAAAGATGCACTTCGTATGATTGCTTCAAGCGGAGAAGGGAGCGTGCGCGACACACTTTCGATTGCCGATTGCATTGTGGCATATTCTGGCAATAAGGTCACAAAAAATGACGTGCAAAAAGTTCTTGGAACGACAGATTATGACCTGTTATTGAAGTTTTATGATTTGCTTTTGGACCGCGAGATTGGCGGAATGCTCGCCTTTATTGACGAACTTGACAAAAGTGGAAAGAATATGTCAGTTTTTGTTAAAGACCTTTCAAAGCATGCAAGAAACCTTTTAGTTTGTTCAACTTGCGCAAGTCCAAATGAAATTTTGGCGTTGCCAAATGAAGTTTTTGAAAAATATATGGAACAATCTCAAAAATCTGAAGAAAGAAAGCTTGTTTCATACTTGCAAATCTTTTCAAGTGCTGAAAATGAACTGCGTTATACACTTTCACCAAGACTTTTATTGGAAGCGTTGGCTTTGACAGCTATGCTTGGTGGAACGGCAGATGACGCAAAAAAAAACTGAAATTGCAGAAAGTTAGTCAAGGTGCAGTTTCTGCTAAGACTGTTTGGGGGAAAGTCGTTCTTTACTTGAAAGAGCGCAAAATGGTTGCATTGCATGTTGCGTGCGGTGACATAACCGATGTTGAAATTGACAGTGGCAAATTGATAATTCATGTCAAAGAGGGCATGATTGTTGACCTTCTCAAAGAAGGAAGACGAGAAATTGAATCAGCACTTCGCTGGCAAGGTCTTGAACTTTCTCTTCAAATTGAAACAATTCAAGAAAAGATAAATCCAGTCGAAGAAGACTTAAAAAAATTAAAAGCAATGGTTGGAGATTTCCTGACAATAAGATAGATTTTATTTTAAAATTAATATATTGTAAATTTACAATAAGCAAAGCAAAAAATGGAGGTAAATAATGGGATTTAATGGATTTGGTGGCGGATTTGGCGGAGGCAATATGCAAGCGCTCATGCGCCAAGCACAAAAAATGCAAGAAGAAATGATGAGAGCCAAAGAGGAACTTGAAAGCAAAGAGTTCACATCTTCTGTTGGTGGCGGAATGGTCGAAGTTGTTATGACTGGCGATAAAACACTTAAAAAGGTGAAAATTAAGCCAGAAGTTGTTGACCCTGATGATGTTGAAATGCTTGAAGACCTTGTGATTTCTGCTGTTAATGACTGCATTGGTCAAATCTCTCGTGCAGAAAATGCAACAATGCCACAAGTGCCAGGAATGTAACATATGCAAGAAGAGAAAATTGAACGCTTAATTGAGATGTTTCGCTCACTCCCAGGTGTTGGCTATAAAACTGCACAGCGCTATGCTTATTCCATTATTGAAGGGAGCAGTGACAGAGCCAAAAACTTTTGCGAGGCAATAACGGATGCCAAGAATAAGATTGGCTTTTGCAAAGTTTGCGGAAACTTCACAGATAAGGAAGTTTGTCCAATCTGCTCAAAACGCGAACATAAAATAATTTGTGTTGTCAAAGAGCCAAAGGACGTCATCTCAATGGAAAAAGTCAAAAATTATAGCGGTGTTTATCATGTGCTTTTTGGCACGATAAGTCCACTTAATAACAAAGGTCCAGACGATATCCATATTCGTGAATTGCTTGCGCGCATTCAAAAAGGCGGAGTTGAAGAGGTTATCATGGCAACAAATCCTGATGTTGAAGGCGATGCAACCGCAATGTATATTGCAAAAATCTTGAAACCGCTTGGAATCAAAGTTTCGCGCATTGCCCAAGGCGTTGCAATGGGCAGTGACCTTGAATATGCAGACGAGGTAACCCTTTCTCGTGCGCTTGAAGGTCGTCGAACAATTTGACGGACGTTGTCCGCTTTAAGGCAATGCCTTCAATTAAATATGTTAAAGTAAAAAAATTAGGATAAAAAATGATAAAAGAAAAGATTGAAAAATTATTAAATGAAAGCGTAAAAAAATGTGGATTTGGCGAGGAAAAACTCACCATATCTTTTTCATCAAGGCCAGAGATGTGCGACTTTCAATGCAATGGTTGTTTTGCGCTTGCAAAAAACTTAGGCAAAAATCCATTTGAAGTTGCAACTGAAATTGTTGAAAATATTGAGAAAAATGACATGCTTGTTTTTTCTGTCGCAAAACCAGCATTCATCAATGTTGTATTGACAGATAAAGCACTGGCAAGCGAAGCCAATTCATATCTTGCTGATGAGCGTGGCGGAATTGATAAACACGAGAAGTCAGAAAAGGTTATAATCGACTATGGCGGAGCGAATGTTGCAAAAGCACTCCATGTTGGTCACCTTCGCTCACCAATCACTGGCGAGAGTTTGAAGAGGCTCTATAAATTTATGGGTGACGAGGTCATTTCTGATGTTCACCTTGGTGATTGGGGACTTCAAATGGGACTCACCGAACTTCAACTTTTTGAAGATGGGAAACTTAATTTCTACTTTGACGGAAAAGGGGAAGAGCCGGAAATCACTCTTGAAATGCTCAATGAAGCCTATCCAAAAGCCAGCAAGAGAAAAAAAGAGGATGAACAGTTCAATAAAAAGGCAGAAGAATGGACGCTTAGAATTCAAAACAAAGAAGAACCATATTTTGCTATCTATAAAAAAATGCGTAAGGCATCAGTTATACAAATTGAAAAACATTATAAAGAACTTGGTGCAAGTTTTGATTATTGGTTTGGCGAAAGCGATGCGTCTGACTACATAGAAAAAGCAATAGGCATAATCACAGATAAGGGGCTTGCTTATCAAAGCAACGGCGCTTTGGTGGTTGATGTTGCTGAAGAAGGCGAAAATATTCCGCTTCCAAAAAAGGAAGGCGAAGAACAGAGATATAAAAATCCAATGCCTCCTGCTCTTATCAAAAAGCAGAATGGAGCGTCGCTCTATGCTACAACCGATATTGCAACAATTTTGATGAGAAATCAAAATGATAAACCTGACAGAATTGAATATATCGTTGATGCAAGACAGGCTTTGCATTTCACTCAAGTTTTCAGAGTTTGCAAAAAATCTGGCATTTCACCAGAAAATCAACAACTTGTTCATATAGGGTTTGGAACGCTTAACGGAAACGACGGAAAACCTTTCAAAACACGTTCAGGTGACACAATAAAACTTGAAGATATTATCAATCTTCTTATTGAAAAAGCGAGCGAAAAGCTTAAATCAAACGGAGTTGAATATGATAGAGAACTCGCTCTTCAAATTGGCGTTGCTGCAATGAAGTTTGGTGACCTTTCAAACTTTATCGGAAAGGACTATGTTTTTGACCTTGACAAATTTCTCTCTTTTGAAGGAAAGACAGGCCCATATCTGCAATACACAGCAGTGCGTATAAATTCAGTTCTTGCCAAAGCTAATGAAGAGGGCGGAGAAATCAAAATGTTTTCAGATGATGAGCGCAACATTATCAAAGCAATTTTTAAACTGCAATCGTCTTATGAAAGTTGCTATAAAGAAAAAAGTTTGAACGGACTTTGCCTTGCGACCTATGACCTTGCCTCAGCATTTTCAACATTCTATAACAATCATCGCATTCTTGGTGAGCAAGATGATGAAAAAAGAAAGAGTTATATTTCACTCCTAAATCTTGTTAAAAAAGAACTTGCACTTGCTCTTAATGTGCTTGCAATTGACATCCCTAAAAAAATGTAAAAAATTTTTAAAAAAGGTATTGACCTTACCAAACTTTTGTGTTATTATATAGTCATCAGATGGAGGTAAAGAAATGGTTAAGAATATGTATTCAGTCAGCATCGCTTCTTGGAAAGATGGCAATATGTATGGCGCAAACAATATCGATTTCAATAAGCAAAAAAATATTGCAACAGATAGAAAACAAAAAGAACTTGGAATTGAAATGTAATTAAAACTTTTAAACTCATGAATTTCATGAGTTTTTTGTTTACATAATATAAAAAAGATAAAACAAAACTTTTTGAGAAAAATCAGGACGAGTAAATTAAAGATGAAAAAAGCGCAAGATAATTCTTGCGTTTTTTATAATATGTTATCACTAAAAATGTTATTGATTTAAGTTTTCATCTTGTGGGGTGTGTTCATCCACAAACTTCTTATAACTTGGCACATGCTCGATATAATATTCCAAAGAAAAACTCTTATTTGTTTGCAAAACATTATTGATTTCATTTAATATTTGTTCATCAGTCAATCGCTGTTTTTCATCCTTGATTGTGCGAGCTTTTTTAATGTATGTTTCAATTTGATGATTGATTTGATTTAAAAAGTCATTAAATCTGTCCTTTTTTGATTCATCAAATAATAATTGATAACTGTGCTTCAGAGCATTAAGTTTGCCTTGCACATCTCTCGGCACAACATCTGGCAATCCTGTTGGATATCCATATTGAATGCTTCCACCTATATTGTTTTCTGTAACAAAATATTTATCAACTCTAGCGTATTTCATTTATAAACCTCCTTATTTAATGTCTAAAAATTGCTATCAAACAGTCAACTGTTTTTGATTATAATATAATTTTAGATAAATGTCAATAGTAAAGAACTTAAAATCAGAAATAACCAACCACAACGGGTCCTAGAGTATCGCGAAGAAGATAAAAAAAGATAAAAAAGTTTTAAAAAAGTGTTGACAAAATATATTTCTTTGTGATATATTTAACATGTTCAGACTTTAAGAGGCTGAACCGAACAATTTACAATTAAATAGTATAGACGAAATTGATACAAGAAAAAAACAAAGTCAATTTACTTAAAGTTATTGAGTGACGGATTGAATAAGCACAATGTGTATGTGCAGCAGGGATAATCCCTGCACTAACCAGGCATATGCCTGGACTAATCAAAAAAACAAAAACAGCTTAAAGCTGTGATGCAAACAAAGTTTGCTTATGATTAGAGTTTGATCCTGGCTCAGGACGAACGCTGGCGGCGTGCTTCAAACATGCAAGTCGAACGGAGTGAGAGCGAGCTTGCTCGCTCTCACTTAGTGGCGGACTGGTGAGTAACGCGTGAGCAATCTGCCTATCAAAGGGGGATAACAGAGGGAAACTTCTGCTAATACCGCATAAGACCACGGGAGGGCATCCTTCAGGGGTCAAAGGAGCAATCCGATGATAGATGAGCTTGCGTTTCATTAGATAGTTGGTAGGGTAACGGCCTACCAAGTCGACGATGAATAGCCGATCTGAGAGGATGACCGGCCACACTGGGACTGAGATACGGCCCAGACTCCTACGGGAGGCAGCAGTTAGGAATATTGGGCAATGGAGGAAACTCTGACCCAGCAACGCCGCGTGAAGGAAGAAGGTTTTCGGACTGTAAACTTCTGATCTGAGGGAAAAAGAAAGTGATGGTACCTCAGGAGAAAGCCACGGCTAACTACGTGCCAGCAGCCGCGGTAATACGTAGGTGGCGAGCGTTGTCCGGAATGACTGGGCGTAAAGGGAGCGTAGGTTGCAATTTAAGTTAGGTGTGAAAGCCCATGGCTCAACCATGGAAGTGCACTTAAAACTGGATAGCTAGAGTACAGGAGGGGTAAGCGGAATTCCTAGTGTAGCGGTGAAATGCGTAGATATTAGGAAGAACACCGGAGGCGAAGGCGGCTTACTGGACTGCAACTGACACTGAGGCTCGAAAGCGTGGGGAGCAAACAGGATTAGATACCCTGGTAGTCCACGCCCTAAACGATGATTACTAAACGTGGGAGGTATCGACTCCTTCCGTGTTGAAGCAAACGCGATAAGTAATCCGCCTGAGTAGTACGGCCGCAAGGTTGAAACTCAAAGGAATTGACGGGGACCCGCACAAGCAGCGGAGCATGTGGTTTAATTCGAAGCAACGCGAAGAACCTTACCAAGACTTGACATCGTATGACCGCCATAGAGATATGGAATTCCCTTTTGGGACATATAGACAGGTGGTGCATGGTTGTCGTCAGCTCGTGTCGTGAGATGTTGGGTTAAGTCCCGCAACGAGCGCAACCCTTGTCGTTAGTTACCAGCAGTAAGATGGGGACTCTAACGAGACTGCCGTAGGTAATACGGAGGAAGGTGGGGATGACGTCAAATCATCATGCCTCTTACGTCTTGGGCTACAAACGTGCTACAATGGTCGAAACAAAGAGAAGCGAGATGGAAACATGGAGCAAACCTCAAAAAGTCGATCTCAATTCGGACTGAGGGCTGAAACTCGCCCACACGAAGCCGGAGTTGCTAGTAATCCCGAATCAGAATGTCGGGGTGAATGCGTTCCCGGGTCTTGTACACACCGCCTGTCACGCCATGGGAGTTGGGGGGACCCAAAGCCGGTGATCTAACCCGCAAGGGAGGAAGCCGTCTAAGGTAAAACCAGCGACTGGGGTGAAGTCATAACAAGGTAGCGGTATCGGAAGGTGCCGCTGGATCACCTCCTTTTAAAGAGAAAAGAAGTCGATCTATCCTTGCTATACGCAAAGATAGGAACTGTTAGTCAATAACTTTGTGAAGACTATACTATTTGATTAGAAAAAAGAAGACTGAGAAATCAGCCTTCTTTTTTCGTGTGCCCAGGGGCACTTACTAATCGAAGCATAGAAAGTGCCTAAGGCACTTCGTGCGTTCG
>CAPERS010000012.1 GCA_948607205.1 uncultured Eubacteriales bacterium
GCTCGAACCTATGACCCTCTGCTTGTAAGGCAGATGCTCTCCCAGCTGAGCTAATCTTCCATAGCACTCACTGTGCCCTATTAATATATCAAATAAAAAAAAGTTTGTCAATCATTTTTCATAAAATTTTTGTATATTTTAAAAATTTTTTAAATTGCTCTTTCCAGTAATTAAAGACACAAATGCTCCAATATTAAAATATACTGAATTTGGGGAGAAATTTCCCTTTGGAGAAAAATTATGAGATGTAATTTGAACTTTAACCAGTGCAACATGGGTCCAAACTATCCAACGCCAATCTTCACATGTTGCCGAAATTTACTTTTTGCGCTAAGCAACAACTCGCCAAATCAAGTCATATATCCAAACTTAATTTTTGGCGTTATTAACATTTAAATTGCAAAACACTTCGCTAATAAGCGAAGTTACATATATCTTTCTCGAACATCATCCGCTAAACATGTGGATGATTTTTTATTCATTATTTCCTAAAATAATCTCTTCTGCGCGTCACTAAATATAGATAGTAAAAAAAACCAAATGGAATGAAAAGCACAAGTATATTCCAACCACTCTTGCCGATATCATGCATACGCCTAAATATAAGCGATATTGACGGCACAAGTTCAATTAAACAAAATAATACGAAAACAATAAGCATAATAATGCTGAAAACATTAATTGCCGGAGAAAAGCAAAGCAAACTTATCAAAAGCAACCCTATAAGCAAAAGCATAATGATAGCATTTGGCAAAACGCCAAGCCAAAACTCTTTTCGAGATGACCTGCCCTTGAAATCAAATGCTCTCACAAAAAACAACTTAAAAGCCATAAACATTGTCATATTTAAAGCATTGACATTATAGAAAAAGCTATGCAGAAATGATTTAAATTCTAAAAATATTATAAACAAAATTTTTTCAAATCTTCATGTTCAACAATATAGACTGCGTTACTTACCAAGTTTTCTTTTATAAAATTATTTAAATTGAAAAGTTTATATTTGAGTTTTTTAGGTCTAAACAAGATGTCTTTGTCATCAATATTAGTAATAACAAAATTATATAGTTTATAAATGGTGTAAAGATTGGCGGTTTTTGAATATTTGATTTCATATACAATAAAATTTTCCAGTTTCTCTATTTCAAAATCTGAATCGCCTATCAATTTTTTAAATCTTGCTTTTGCTAAATTAATCTTTTCATCAATGCTAATTTTTATGCTCTCGTCACACTCCTTTATTAATTCACCATAAGTTTTTGCTTTGCTCTTTTTTATGATAGGAGTTTTGTTTACATCATCATAAAAAGGATACCAAGAATTCCAAGCAGGATTAAAATCATAACTAATCAAATTTGGGTTGCCATCAACATTGATAATAGCATAAAAGTTTACCGCCATATCAAAACGCTCAATTTTCACATTGTCATCAATTTTACTATTAAGCATTTTCTTTTCTATTATCATTGATTTCATGTCTTTTCTCCTTCATTAATTTTATATAGTTTAGTTATTTTTATCATCAAACAAACTTAGTTGTTCGCTTTCGTCTTTAATTCTCACTATGTATTCATCTGGATTTTTCTCGGCATCTGTCAAAATGACATTCGGCGCGAGTTTGCGAAGGCAAAATTTATAATAAACCAGCTTCCCAGTTGGACGAAGCAAGTCCACGCAGTCTTGAAGATATTTCTCCCAATCTTGCCACTTATCTTCGCGTTTATAATTGTTAATTTTGCCAATCTTATAATGATCCACACAATCAAGTTCAAGTGTTTTTCGGATAAGTTTTAAACTTTCCTCTGGTTCAATGG
This sequence comes from uncultured Eubacteriales bacterium, assembly GCA_948607205.1. Taxonomy (GTDB): domain Bacteria; phylum Bacillota; class Clostridia; order Christensenellales; family UBA1242; genus Caccovivens. The sequence goes on from CAPERS010000012.1 coordinate 1,815, forward strand.
TTGGCTCAAAACTTGCAAAAGTTTTAACTCCATTATCATGCAAAGTTTTCAGAGTTCCCAATCTCTCACTCGGCGTGCTTGCATTAGGCTCCCAATATTTACTTTTTTCTTCGTCCAAAAATGTCAAAGTTGTGCCAACAGTTATGCGGTTGCCAAAATCTTTAAAAACATCCAAATCTCGCAGCATTTTCTTTCCACCTTTGGAAAGCACTGCAACAGGCACATGATAGGCATTGAGAAGCTTCAGAACTTCTCGTGTTGTAGCACAATCATCTACGTTATCACCATATACATCTCCAACAAAAGACAAAAGCACTTGCTCCTTATAAACATTCTTTTGCAAGTCTTTTTCCAAAAGTTTCAAAATATCTTTGCGTGGCTCTGGCTTGATAAAATATTCTTCACCTCGTCTTTGCAAAGTGTGTGGTGCATAACAATATCTACAACCGTGGTTGCAACCGATGTAAATGTTACACGCATAAGGACTATATTCTCTTGCCATTCCGCAAGGTCTATAAATGATACTCATGCAAGCATTATAGCACAAAATATTAAAATTTCATATTATTTAACATAAAATATCCATAATGTTTGTCTATAGGATCATGAATAGAGTAAAAATTAACTTCATCCACTCCATGTAAAGATAGTAATTCATAGAAAAAATCAATGGCTTTTTTATTAAAAAGCGTTGTCGCTTTGCTGTAAAATTTATCAAAACCAAACAACTCTTTAATTTCATTTTGCAGTCCAGTAAATTCATATGCAATTGCCGTATATAGAACAATTGTTCCTTTTTTAACATCATCTCGTGTTAAAATCTTTTGATAAATATCATAAGGAATGCCATAACTATCACAATCAATAACATTGAACTGACTTAAATCCAAACTGTCAAACAACTTTTTTGTGTCAGCAGTTAAATTCATTCCTTTGTTTTGCTCTAAGTCTATTCCATAATACTTATCAGTTTTGATATTATTCCAAAGTACATTTCTTCTAGCAAACAAATCCAAAACCCTTAACTTCTTTAAAATCTTTAATTGCTTCTTTGCGAATAAAAAGTTTGTTTGCGATAGATTTATTATCTGTTTTAGTTGATCGTTGATTCAATTTCCACTCCTTCTATTTTCTGGATTAAAGACAATATATTTGCAATTTCATCATTCTTGTTAATATCAAGACTGATAAGATAATGAACTTTCTTCAGGGGCTTTAGAATTCTTTTTTGTATTTTTACACATGTTTTAAGATATTTGTCAACATCAATTCCAAAATCAGTGAAATCAAAATTTTGCAATTTCTTTAATTCTTGAAATAGAATGCCATCATCAAAACCTGTCTCCAAATTCAAAGAATTGTGTGCAATCACATATGCTTGCTGTTCTTCTTTTGTCATATGGTCGAGTCTAACGCAAGGCAATTTAGTGAGTCCAACTTTCTTAGCCGCTTCCACTCGACCATTCCCTTCCAGCACGATATTATTTTCGCCAGCAATTCCAAGCGGGTCATTAAAGCTGAATTCTCTAATGGAATTTGCAATATGCTCAATTTGTTCTTTTGTATGGATTTTGCTATTGTTTTCATAATGGGTTAGCTTCTCAATGTCGATATATTCAATTTTTAAATCCTCTCTCATTTCTTTCTCCTTGCTTATGGTGTCAACCTCAAATCTTTCAGAACCCTTTCAAGTTGTTTGTTGCAATCTTGCAATGTTTTGTAATGCTCATTTTCTTTCACCATAACCTTTGGCGTTTTGCCATCGTTGCAAATTCCTGTCACAATGCGAATGTATCTGTCGGGATTTTTGTTATACTCTCGCCAAGCCCTATCACGCATAACCTTAATTTGACAATATTGCCAAATAAGTTCAGTGTCGGTGGATGAAAGTCTATAATTTATACTTTCTTTAAGTGTTTGCACAATTTCACCATATGCTTTCTTTTCTTCATCACTCAAATGCTGTGGAATTTGCAAAATTCTCTCATTAATCTCTGCCGTTTCTTTTTGTTTCTTTGCTGCATTCTCCTGCATTTCTTTAATCACTTTGTCGCTGTCAAACATATTTTATCTCCTTATAAGCAAAAAGGTCTTTCTGCCAAATCTCAGAAAAACCTTTTTTGTTTTATTTAAAGTAACATATAAAAATCACAAAATCAATGCTTCATGCCAATATATTAAAAAAAACAAGTCCCTATGCGAAACTTGTCAAATTTTGGCGGAGAGATAGGGATTCGAACCCCAGGACCCTTTCAGGTCAACGGTTTTCAAGACCGCCGCTTTCGACCGCTCAGCCATCTCTCCATATATTTAAACGCGTTATTTCTTAGCGCGATGTTTATATTATACACATTTGCTTTAACTTTTTCAACTGTTTTTGCAAAATTTTTTTAACTTTTTTTTAAAGTTTTGTCTACAGCAGTTTTTGTTAATAATGTTTAAGTTTATAATGTGATTTTTAATAAAGAAAAAAAACGCATTTAAGCGTTTTTTGGTGCAAGAGATGGGATTTGAACCCACACAGTATTGCTACCACAGGCATCTGAAACCTGCGCGTCTGCCATTCCGCCACTCTTGCAAGTGGAATTTGTTGATAGTAAATTTGATGCAAAGAATAAAATTTGCAATGGCAGACGTCCGTCTGCACTAGGGAACCGTTGAAAACGGTGGACGCATCGAGCATTAAACAATTAAAAATTGTTTAAGCGGAGAAATTCCGCCACTCTTGCATGTGGAAATTGTTGATAGTAAATCAGTTGCAAAAATGAAATTATTTCTCCTAATTTGTGGCTAAGCCACCCACTCTTGCATAGTTTGCATTATATCATGTCTGACTTTTTTTTGCAAGTGATTACTGAATAAAAAAGTCGAAGAAATATCTTCGACTTTTTTTGTCAGTTTTTCCACTGTTGGTTAATCAAAATTGTTTTATTTATCTTTTTTGATTATGCCTGACATTTTATTAAATGTCTCTTGAATCTTTTCTTGAGATTTTGACATCTTTTCAGAACTAGCAACAATTTTCTCAACGGCTTTTTCAATTGCCTTAGCAGATGCTGCTTGGTCTTTTGCTGCCTTCTCTTGAATCTTTTCAACAGATTCTTTCTTCTCTGTTGTTCTGTTTCCACCAAAGGATTGTGCGAACAGTGAACCAATGCTGTCTCTTGGTTTGCCTGAATCGTCAACGCGTTTGCTTGGGTCCCAAGGCTTGATTGCCCAAGTTTCACCAGTAACTTGACCTTTTTCATCAACAGTTTTGTTGCTACCTGCGTAGAATAAACCTTTTAACGCACCAACATTTATTTTCATCTCACCTAAAGCACTTGCAAAGTTCTTAAAGAACGCACCGGCAAGATCTCTACCGAAGTTTGCATATTGAGCTTTTGCACTGCGTTTAGTCTTAGAACCATCTTCTTCAAGATAAGTTGCCTGTCTTATTCCTTTAGCTCTATTGCTAAGATTCTCAGATTTAGCACGAAGTTTATCTGCTTCTTGTACTTTTTCGTAATCTGTTTTTGAAAGACCTTTCGAATCAATAGTTTCTTGGGCTTTTTGTATTTTTGAGTCTTTTGAATATATATCTTGTTTTGCTTTTTGAATTGCTTCTTCTTCACTCAGCCCTTGTCTGCTATATTTATTCTTTAATTTATTAAATTCTCTCTTAGTAGGTTGATTTGTTTCCATCTTATTATCAAGTTCTGCTTTGCGTGTTTTTATTAACTCTTCCGCATCTGCAACTTTTTTATTTGCCTTGCCAAATTTAATGCCTTTTTCTAATTCATCAGCCTTACCTTTCAGTTTGTCGGCTTTCTTGATATCTTTCTTAGCCCACGCATTTGCAGCCATTTGTTTTATACCTTTACGTTTGCCAATTCCGTTCCATGCTAATTGAGTAAGAGGATTTATTTTGTTTGCTAATGCAAACCCACCAGCGGTTGCTTTCATTCCACTCATAAAAGTTTTGCCGACTTGACCTTTAAGACCTTCACCTTCGCTCATTGCATTCGCACCACCAACAAGACCACTGACAAACTCAATGAAGTTTTTGGTTACAAGCAGACCAGTGATAATCACCACCGTTGTTACCATTTGATTAAGCAGTGCATAAAGAAGTGTGTTTGGATAGAAAGTTATAGCGTTCAGATAAGGGAAAATAAGGAAGAAAATATTCATCCCGATAATAGAACCAAAGGCAGCAAGAATTTGTTTCATAAATTCTCCGCGCCATTTCTTGAAAGCACCAAATTCGTCAAGTGATGCAAGACCAAGAGTTGCTGGATAAATAAGGAACAATGCAATTGATTTTATAAGTCTTGACATAAGACCAATAATGATACTCAAAAACATTCCAAAACAAGTGAAGACTGCTCCAAAACCAATTATAAAATTGAATCGCCACAAGTCATAGAATACCCAAACAAGACCGACATTATATTTTGAAAATGATGAAAATCCTGCTAAAGCACCAAAAGGGTCCAGGTTGCCAAGATTTGCACCTGAAACTCTTGGAGCAAATTGAGCCACGTGCCAAATCCCTCCCAATCGCAAATTGTTTGCAAATGCATAGTCGAATTGATATGCAAGATAAGCATTTTTATCTTGGGCTGTGACAAAGCCAGCGGCTGATGTGTCACCAAAAATTATATTATTTAAGAATGGGGAATTCTTGTCATCACCTTTTTTTGCAACTAGTTGTTTATCACCTACAAGAACTATACTTCCAAGCCTTGCACGATTGGCCTCATACGCAGCCGTTTTAAAAAGCATTCCCGAAAAGGTGGTGGTGTTTGCAGGCGCGCCTGCTCCAAAAAAGTCATAGTTTGTGAATCCGCCATCTTTATTTGGCAACAATTTATTTCTATCGTTACCATTTGATTGTCCTACTTGGTTTGAGCCATATATTCCAGTAACTGCTTCTGTTGTTGCAGAGCCTGCAGTGATATCATCAAGAGTTGTGAGAAGGAAAGATGAAAGTTGAATTCCGATAATAACTGCAAATGGCACAATGGCAAAAGTTAGGATTGCTTTAAAAGCATTGTATATGTAAGAAATTGGAGAAGTTTTCGCGCTGTCTTCTTGATAATGCGCACGAATGATTGCAATCATTGTTCCAACTGCAAGCACGATAATCCCAAAAATTGCAAGTGACCAGAAAGTCGTGGTTAGAGCTGAATACTGACCTGCCCGTTCACCGATACCAAGAATTCCATAAATAAACTCTAAAACCGGGTCACCTGCCACTTCACTTCCGCTCTCATACATTCCATTTCCGCCAACATAATAGCCATCAAGTCCGGCAAGACGGCGCATAAGCCCTTGAAGTGCATCAAGTGCGCTGGCAAGAGCGGCATACATAAAATAAACTGTTTTAGGTATAATTGCAAGAACTGCTTCAACCATTTCCATTATGGATTCACCAATTCCCCAGCCCAGTAAAGACTTCACCATCTGCCTCCTTTTATTTTATATAATAATAGTTATTTACATAATAACAAATTTAAATGCAAAAAGCAACAAATTTCTGCTAAAAATTTGTCAAGTTTTTTTGTTATACTTCTAACTAAGCAAAATTTTTGTGATTTCAACAAATTCTTGGACTGAAAAACTTTCGGCGCGTCGATTTGTGTCGAAATGTGTCAATTTTTGTTGAATTTCTTCTTTACTCATTTTCAAAGCAGTGGAAAGATTGTTTAATAGCGTTTTTCTGCGCATTGAGAAAGCGCCTTTAACGATTTTAGCGAAGTTTTCTTTGTTGACGTCGAATTTGTTTTTAACGATTTTTATATTAACGACAGCTGAGTCAACATTTGGGACAGGGAAAAACATTTTTCTTGAAACTTGGCGAGTGATTTTTGCATCGCCGTGAAAGGCAATCATGACTGAAAGGATACCATAGTCTTTTCCGCCCTCTTTTGCGACGATACGCTGGGCAACTTCTTTTTGAACCATGATTGTCATGGAAAGAAGTTTTTCACTTCCTTCCAAAAATTTAAAAATGAGAGGAGAAGTGATATAGTATGGCAAGTTTGCGATAATTTTATATTCTTCGCCAAGCAAAGATTCAATCTTTTCCAAATCTTCTTTTAAAGCATCGCAAAAAACGAACTGAGTGTTTGGAAGATTTTGTGACAAAAGAATTGGTTTTAAATCGTTATCAATTTCAAAACTCACCGTCTTTTTTGCTATCTTTGAGATTTCTTTGGTCAGAGCGCCTTCGCCTGCGCCTATTTCAAGCACAGTGTCGTTTGGTGTGACTTCACCGTCACGAACGATTGCGCTTAAAAGATTTGTGTCTGAGATAAAGTTCTGACCGAACTTGTGTTTGGGCATTATTCCCTTACTATGCGAAACCTTAATTTTTTCGTTATTATTTTTCATATTTTTCCTCATATTTTAAAGGCATTATGCCTATTTTAGACTCAAACCGACAAATTTAAAGTTCAAAATTTTATCCGCAAGTATGTGGCTTAGCAACCTTTTATTGCTAGATTAATTTTAAATTTTAAATAGTTTTTCTGCGTTTTTGGTTGTTTTTTCCGCCACCTCTTGCACTTGAACTCTTTTGATTTTTGCGATGTTCTGTGCGATATACGGAATGAAAGCGGGAGTGTTCAACTTGCTTCTGAAAGGTTCAGGCGCAAGGTAAGGGCTATCAGTTTCAAGCAAGATTTTTTCAAGAGGAACAATTTCAACCGCCTCTTGCACTTTTTTTGCATTTTTGAAAGTAGAAACACCGCCAAAAGAGATATTAAGACCGAGTTTTAATATTTCCATTGCGACCTCTTTGCTTTCGGTAAAGCAGTGAAAAGTTCCGCCAAAAGTCAAGAGGGTTTTGTTTTCTTTCAAGATTTCAAGCATTTTGCCAATTGCCTCACGGCAGTGGAAAACAAGTGGCAAGCGGAGGTCATGGGCAAGTTGAAGTTGCTGTACCAAGACTTTTTCTTGTATTTCAAAATCTGGCGAACCTTCACGCAGTTCCAGCCCCACTTCGCCAATTGCAACAACTTTTTTGTTTTTTGCGAGGGTTCTAAGGTTTTCGATATAGTCTTCGTCCACCTTGTCAACTTCGCAAGGATAGATTCCAATGCTGACATAAACGCCGTTATGCTTTTCTGCAAACTTCACCGCTTCAATTGATGAGGCAAGGTCAAAGCCTGAGGTTATAATTTTCTTAACATTCATTTCATGCATTCTTGAAATAATCTCTTCGGTGTTTGCAAGTTTTGGGTCAGTCATGTGGCAGTGTGTGTCGATAAACATAAATTTCTCCTTGATGTTATTTTAACTTTCCTAACGAATTTTGTCAATTTAATTTTATTTAAATTAAATTTTATATCAACTCACATATCCGCGCAATGCATTTCTAAATGCCTGTCCTGATGCATAAAATATTTCATGAACAGAATTTGGCTTATTATGATAATTTCTTCCATATGCTTTCTTTTGTGGTCAGCGCCAGACACCATTGTTGGAGTTATGGTTGAGGCGTCAGGAGGAGCGCTCAAACTTTGCATTGAACTGGGTGCTGTTTATGCAGTTTGGTTGGGAATACTTGAACTTGTGGATGCGAGCGGACTTGGACAAAAGCTGGCTCACCTTTTGCATCCGATAATAAAAAAACTTTTCAAAGTGAAAGACCCTGAGGTTGAACAAATGATTGCCTTAAACCTTTCAGCAAACATGCTCGGACTTGGCAATGCGTCAACACCAATGGGTATCAAAGCCATGCAAGCGCTTGACGACGGAAGCGGTGTTGCAAGCACTTCTATGATTATGCTTCTTATTATCAACGCGACATCAATTCAACTTTTGCCGTCAACTGTGATTGGACTGCGCGCATCTGCTGGTTCGCTTTCGCCGGCAGACATAATCTTGCCGACCATTTTGGCAACAACCGTCACAACAGGTCTTGGAATTGTCCTTGTGAAAATTTGCAGTAAAATTTTCGGAAAGAAAAGTGGCAAGCAAAAAAGATTTAACGAGGTGAAAAAATGAGTGCCTACATTTTGCCTGTTTTGTTTCTCCTTTTATTCCTCTATTGTCATCACAAAAAAGTTAACACTTATGACACATTCGTCAAAGGCGCAAAAAAGTCAATTCCTCTTATCGTGGACATCTTTCCTTATATCGCTTCAATCATGATTGCAGTTGCACTTCTCAGAGCAAGCGGAGTAACTGATATTCTTGCACAGGCGTTCTCTCCAATATTCCACGCACTTGGCATTCCAAGCGAACTTATCGAACTTGTGCTTCTCAGACCTTTTACTGGCGCTGGAAGTTATGGACTTCTTGAAAGCGTTTTTTTGCAGTATGGTCCTGACTCATACATTTCACGGTGCGCATCAGTTATTCTCGGTTGCAGTGAAACAATTTTCTATGTTGCAACGGTATATTTCTCACAGACCAAAGTTAAAAAACTTCTTTATGCCATTCCGGTTGCACTTGTTTGCGCCACTGTAGGCTCAATTTTTGCCTGTCTGATTTGCAAAGTTATGTAAAAATTGATTTTTTTGTCAAAATTATAATTTTTTTGTTTGAATAAAATTTAAAACATGATATCATAATTTTGCCATGAAAGAAAAAGACACCACAAAAGTTAAACAAGAAAATGTTTTCAAACGTTGGTATAAACTTTGCCAGCCAAGCAAAAAACTTTGGTTTTTTCAAATATTGTTTTACATCTGCTATGCAGTAATATACACTTTAATGGCTGTGTTCGCTGCAAAAACAATCAATTGTCTGGTTGAACACAACTGGAAAGGCGCTTTTATGTGGCTGGGAATTGAATTCGCTGACATTCTTCTCAGAAATGTGTTTTTGCATTTGCAGTATGTTTTTTATGGCAAGCATTATGGTCACATACGCAAAAACATAACAGTAAAGATTTATAACAAACTTTTCAAAAGTGAAGAGAAAGAACTGAAAAATCTGACGACAGAAAAAATTATCAATATCGCACAAAGCAATATGGGCAGTGCGGCAGAGTTTCCTGACTATGTGGCTTATATCATGCGCTACATCGTTCAAGTGGGCATCGCACTTGTGACAATTTTCATTTCAAACGTATATGCCGGTCTTATAGTTATGGCTGTAGGTGTTGTCAACTTCTTTGTTTACAACGCACTAAACAAAAAACTTGGCGGTCTTATGAAAATGCGCTTTGAGAAAAAAGACCTTTCTTTTCAAGAATATTCAAAAATTTTGTCAGGTCGACCTGTCATTGAAGAACTCAATATCAAAGAAGAATATAAAGACAAATTGATTCAACATATAGACGAGTTCAGTGATTCTTATTCAAGATACTATACAACTTCTTCCTTCAGAGATAACATTTATTATGTAATTTGGAACATTGTTGTTTATTCAATCACAGCATTTCTTATCTATCTTGTTTCACAAGGCTCAATGGACTTGGCAGTTTATCTGGTTATCGTTCCTTATTTGACATCATGCATAACAGAACTTAACAACCTATACACAAAGTTTGGCGGAATTGAAAATATGCGCGTTGACATTGACAGAATCAATATCATTCTTTCGCTCAACGAAAAACAACTCATTCAATATGGAAATGTTAACAAAACTTCTGATGGCTATAACCTCGGATTCATTGATGTGAGTTATCATTGCCCAGAAACCGATATTTCTCTTTCCAAAATGGATATTTCATTCAAAATGAACGCAACAAACATTGTCAAAGGCGAAAGAAATTGTGGAAAGCGAATTGTTTTCAATCTGTTAAGGCGAAGAATAAAACAAGACAGCGGAATGATTATGCTTGACAATCTGAACCTGACTGACTATAACGAAAAAACATTCAAACAACATATTGATTACTGCTCTGCTCACCCAATGTTTTTGAAAGGCACAATAAAGGAAAACTTGTTGGTTGCAAACAAAGATTTTTCTGCAGTTGAAGCCATGGTGAAAGAACTCAACCTTGAAGAAGTTATCTCAAAACTGCCACAAGGCTACAACACTCAAATTGCAGACATATTTGACGGCGAAACCAGATTTTTGATTGGTCTTATTCGTGCATCGTTAAGCAAAAGCAAAATTCTTATGATTTACGAATATCCTGATGACGTTTCAGAAAATTTCCACAAACTTCTTCAACACGTCATTGCATCATCTGAAAAAAGCAAACGAACACTCATCTTCTTCACCCATAAAGATGACTATGACCAATACGCTGACCTGATTTATGAAATAAAAAATGGAAAAATCAAATCAATAAAAGCAAAATCAAAAAAGACCATTGTTTAAACATGGTTTTTTTATAATTTAATCATTCAAAAATTTATGCGTTTGCAATTTTTCAAGATAATCACCATTCAAATCGTTTGTGACAAGATTTGGAAGAACCTTGACGCCGTTTCCTCCATTTTTCACCGCTGCAATAACGATAAGCACGACCCTGCCTTTCCCATTTTCTGTGAAAAAAATTGTTTTTGGAATGAGGTTATATTTTTGCAAGCATGCGATAAGTTCACAACTTCGCTCTGCAGTGTAAACAACAAAAAATTTGCCTTTATCTTTAAGAATATCATTTGCGCTTTGGCACAGTTCTTCAATTGGCAACATTTGGTCATGTCTGGCTTTTTGTCTGACATTTTCAAGTGGCTGGGTTGTTTTCATGTATGGCGGATTTGAAAATGCAACATCAAAACTATGTTTTGCAAAATGCTTTTGAAAGTTTTGAACTTTATCATGAAGGATTTCAATCTTGTCTTCAAGGTGATTTAAGGCAATGTTTTCTTTAAGAAGTTCAAACATTTCATCCTGCGCTTCAAAAGCAACAATCTTTTGAAAATTGGTTTTAGCAGAAAGCAGAATTGAAATCACTCCACTGCCTGCACCAATCTCAAACGCTTTATCGCTTTTTTTGAGATTTATAAAATTGGCAAGAATGACAGAGTCGGATGAAAAAGTGTAAAGGCTTTTATCTTGAATTATTTTCAAGCCTTTACACTGTAAATCTTCAATTTGTCGTCTTGTTTCTTGCATTATATTTTCCTTCTTGGTTTTGCAATTAAAATTTGATATCTTTAAGGTCAAAGTTCTTTATTTCTGAAGTGTTTTCTGTTTGGAAACGAACTGACACTGTTTTTTTGATGAGGTCACAATAGATAACCTTGCCTTCGCCGTCAGCGGTTTTAACGAAACTGTTAAGTTTTGGCATTTCTTTCAAAACTTCAACATAATAAGGGTTCTCAAAAGCAAGACAGCAAAGAAGTTTTCCACACAAACCGCTTATGCTGTTTGGATTGAGTGATAAACTTTGATTTTTTGCCATTTTGATTGAAACATGGTCGGTGTAGTCAAGCCCCTGATTGCAACAGCAAACTTTTCCGCACGGACCAATTCCGCCAAGCACTTTTGTCGCGTCGCGAGGCCCAATTTGACGAAGTTCAATTCTTGTTTTAAACTTTTCAGCAAGTTCTTTGACAAGTTCACGAAAGTCAACTCTGTTTTCTGCTGTAAAATTAACTGTGATACGTGATAAATTATAGTTGCCTTCAACAGAAATAATCTTCATTTCAAGTTTTCTTTTTTTGACCATTTCTTTTATCTCTGGAAGATAACTTTCTGCTTTCTTATCATTTTCAAGTGCTGTTTGCACTTCTTCTTCACTTGCAAAGCGAACTACGTTTTTGATAGGTTCAACAAGTTGGTCGGCTGAAACCTCTTCCTTTTCGCGAACAACTGTGACAATGTCTTTGCCTTTTTCAGTTTCCACCAAAACCTTATCACCTTTTTTGAGTTCAAGTCCGTTCGGGCTGAAATAGTAGCCATTATTTCCATGCGCAAACTTCGCTGTTATAACTTCTATTTGCATAGATATTTAACCTCCAATATATTAAGTAAAAAATTTTCAATAGCCAAAGTGAAATTGATATTGAATGCCTTTTCTTTTGACAACCTTTCAAGCAAAAGTGCAATTTCACAAAGCGCGCGAACTGAATAGTCACTTTGAACTTCTGACAGTCTTTCTCTGAAAGGCAGACGGACAAGTGATTGATTTCCACTTTTGATTTTTAAAAGATCTTCAATTGCAATTGCAAAAATTTCCAAACTCAAAAGCAGTTCATTCTTGTTGTCAAGCATTTGCTTTGAAAATTTGAGGACTTGGCTCGAATGTTTCATATCGCACAAAACAGAAACCATTCTTTCACAAATCTCTTCCAAATTTTTGCATTTTGAAAGGGCAATTGCCTTGCCGATATAACCGTCACAAATGTCAATAGCCAATCGGTCAGACACAACTTTTGAAATTTCGTTTTTGTCAAGTTTTTCAAGTTGGATTTTGTTGCATCTTGACCTTATCGTTGGCAAAACCATTTCGGTATTTTTGCATGTCAAAATGAGATAGACATTTTTTGTTGGCTCTTCAAGAGTTTTCAAAAGTTTGTTTTGAGCGCTGTCCATTGAGTTGTCGATATTTTCAATTATAAAAACCTTTTTGTCAGCAAAGATAGGTCTTATAAAACTTTCAGCAACAATCTCTTCGCTGTCGGCAACCAAAAGTTTGTCTTTCTGAGGATACTTCTTAACATCAGGATGGGCATCCTTCTCAACTTTTTGGCAATGTTCACAAGTCTGGCAAGCTTTTCCGCCGTCCAAAATCAACATTGTCAGCGCTTTGGCAAACTCGCCTGCATAAAGTTCATCTTTTGTTTGCAACAAAATTGCCTGCGAAAGAGTGCCTTCACTTGCCTCTTTTTCAAGCATTTTGAAATCTTTAGTGTTTTTTATTATATTAAAAAGACTCATAGTTTCATTTTAACACAATTTGAAAACTTTTCAAAACAAATTTGCATTTTCATTTGCAAACAGAATTGCAAAAAAATAAAGAGGTTTTTCAACCTCTCTTTTTTCTTGTTAATAAAAACTGACAAAGTTTGAAAATCTCGCTTGCAAGCATCATGATAAACGACAAGCCAAAAATTATCAGCCACTGAATGCCATTGAGTTTAACGAGTGAAAGGACACTATAAAGTGGCGTGAGCGCAATAAGTGCAATAAGTCCAAAGCAGAAAACAAGTGAGGCAATGAAAAATTTGTTTTTGAAAGGATTTGAAAGTATCATTGCTTTGTTTGTTCGCATTGAAGCAAGATAGAACATTTGAATAATGTTAAGCGTATAGAACGCCATAGTCACTCCAACGCCTTCGCTGAAAAATCTTAAGCCAAGATAATAACTCATAACTGTCAACACTGTCTGGACAAGACCCAAAATAAATATTGACCAGCCAACACCGTCAGAGAACATGCCTTTTTTGGCATTTCTAGGCCTATGTTTCATAAGGTCTTTTTCTGGCGCTTCAACTCCAAGTGCAATCGCCGGCAAACTGTCGGTTATGAGGTTAATAAAAAGTATTTGCACTGGGAAAAGGAAGATGTTGTGAGGGAAAAGAATTGTCGCAAGGAAGAGTGATAAAATTTCGCCCATGTTGGCAGAAAAAAGAAACTTGACGGTTTTTTGAATGTTGGAATAAATCTTTCTCCCCTCTTCAACAGCAACAACAATGGTTGCAAAGTTATCATCTGTCACAATCAGGTCACTGACTTCTTTGGTTACATCAGTGCCGGCTATTCCCATGCCAATTCCTATATCTGCTTTTTTGAGTGATGGTGCGTCGTTGACGCCATCACCTGTCATTGCCACAACATGACCTTGTTTTTTAAGAGTTTCAACAATACGCACCTTATTCTCTGGACTAACGCGAGCAAAAACTGAAACATGGTCGATTCTGGCAAGAAGTTCCTTTTCGCTGAGTTTGTCAATATCTGCACCGCACATAACTTCGTTTATATCGGCAACAATTCCAATTTGCTTGGCAATTGCAAAAGCAGTTTCCTTGTGGTCACCTGTTATCATCACCGGTCGCATACCTGCTTTCAAACACTTTTCAACCGCTTTCTTGATTTCCTTGCGCGGTGGGTCAATCATACCAACAAGTCCAACAAAAACAAGGTCATCTTCTCTTATGGTGTCAGTCATTTTGAAAGCAACACCCAAAACGCGAAGTGCCTTCAAGCTCATTTCGCTGTTTGCCTTAGTGATTTGGCTAAGTTCACCTTCGCCAAGTGGACGGATAACACCGTTAAGCATAATATATTTGCATTTTTTGATAAGATAATCAAACGCGCCTTTGGTGAATTGAACTTTTTTACCCTCAAAATTATTAAGCGTTGACATAAGTTTGCGACGAGAGTCAAATGGCTTTTCGCTTAGTCTTGTGTTTTGTTTGCAAAATTCTTCTTTTTTAAAGCCCTGCTTTTTGCCAAATTCAGAAAGTGCAATTTCTGTTGGGTCACCAACAAATTTGCCATGGCTTAAAGTGGTATCGTTGCAAAGAAGCATGCCTGCCATAAAAAGCGGAAAACTTTTGGTTTTTGAAAATCTGTCCTCTTGCATTGCGCCGTCATAATATGTTGCAACAACACTCATTTTGTTTTGCGTTATTGTGCCAGTTTTATCTGAGCAAATGACATCACAACAGCCAAGTGTTTCGACTGAGTGCATGCGTTTTACAATGGCTTTTTGCTTTGCAAGTCGTGCAATTCCAAGGCTCATGATGATGGTTATAACTGCTGGCATACTTTCTGGAATGGCTGCGACTGAGATTGTTACCGCTGTGAGAAAGGCTTGAAGTGGCTGATTTGGTCTTGCAATCATTTCAAGCACAAAAGTTGCAAGCGCCATCGCAAGCACGATATATGTGAGGATCTTTCCAATATCCTTGATGCTTTTTTGAAGAGGAGTCATCTCTTTTTCAGTTGTTGCAATTTGGCTGGCAATTTTGCCTATTTCAGTCTGCGCGTTCACGCCGACCACCACGCCTGCCCCACGCCCAGCCGTGACGGTCGTCCCTTTGAACGCCATATTTTTTCGCTCCGCCAGTGCTGTTCCCGCTTTGTATATATGCTCGCAATGCTTTTCGACTGAATAACTTTCGCCAGTGAGCGAAGACTCGTCAATCGCTAGACAATTGCTCTCAATCAGTCTAATGTCCGCCGGCACAATACTTCCGCCCTCAAGAAGAACAATATCTCCAACCACAATCGTCTTGTTGTTAACCTTACAAACCTGACCATCACGCAAAACTATGCCCTCAGGCTCAGTCATTTTTTTGAGCGCATCCAGCGCACGCTCGGCTTTGTTTTCTTGCAAAATTCCAAACGTTGCATTCATGATGACTATGCCAAGAATGATGCACCCATCAATTATCTCGCTTGATGTCTTTTCAATTATGCCTATCACAATTGATATCGCTGATGCAATAAGAAGAATGAGAATCATAAGGTCTTTGAACTGCTCGGCAAACTTGGAAAAAATCGAACGCTTTTTGAACTCCACCTCCTTACTGTGAGAAAATGATTTAAGCCTGTCGGTAGCCTCCAAGGATGTTAAGCCTTTCTTATCAGTTTTCAAAGACTGAAGCGTCTCTTCAATTGTCTGTGAATAGAATTCTTTCATTAACTTTTCTTACCCCTTGTTTTAAATAAATTGTATGCATAGCGACAAAATCGATATGATAATTAGATAAAAACTAAACCACTTGAAACTTACCTTTTTCGTGAAAGCCAGCATAATTTTAATTGCAAATATACCAACAAGAAAGGCAACCAAAAAGCCAAGCGTCATGGAAAGTGCGTCAACGCTGACCGCATTGCCTTCCATCACAATTTTGTAAACCTCCATAGCAAGCGAAAGAAGAATCACCGGAATCGACATAAGAAAGGAAAACTTTGCAACCTCTTCCTTTTCTCCGCCCGAAAGAAGCCCCGCGCAAATGGTTGAGCCAGAACGCGACACTCCCGGAAAAACTGCTAGCCCCTGCGCTATGCCCATAATGACCGCATTCTTCACAGTGAACTTGTCACTTGCAGTTTTTCGTTTAGTGATAACGCTTGTCGCAAAAAGCAAAACTGCGCTTATGAGAAAACAAATCGGCAAAAATGCACCGCCAAATGAGGCATTGACAATTGGCATAAGCACCAAGACAATCAAGCATGTAGGAATGGTTGCAAGCACAATCTTCATGGTCTTTTCTGAGAATGGATGACGAATCAGTTCCCACACCTCTTTTCTGAGAACCACGAGAATAGACAAAAGCGTTGCCACATGAAGAAGGATGCTGACAAACAAACTGTCTTCAATGCCAAACAGATTTGACAAAAGCACCAAGTGCCCGCTCGAAGACACTGGCAAAAATTCAGTCAATCCTTGAATAAGCCCCAAAATGATGATATAAAAAGTCATAGCCTGTTCCAAACTCCTATGTGAGCAAAGCCCAATCAATAAAAATTTATGGTCAAGCCATGAACAATATGATAAAAAGTTAAAAATTTTGTCAGATTATGAAAACAAAAAATCCCAACCGTTTGGCAGGGTTTGAAAATTTTATCAACCAATTGGTTATAATCTAACTAATGATTAGTATTTCAGAAACTTTTGCTAAGAGATTAAAACATCTTAGAGAAGAAAAATCTTTATCATTGGAAGAATTGTCACGACAAGTAGATATAAATGCTGTAACGCTTGGTCGCTGGGAAAAATGTCAGCGAACTCCGTCCATTGAAAGCCTTTTTAAACTTGCCAAGTTTTTTGGTGTCACCTCCGATTATTTAATTGGTTTAGCCGACATTTAAAGTTCTTCTTTTTTGTTTTTAATTAAATCTATTGGTCTAAGATTCATAACACGCGCAAATTTGCGGATAGTGGTATATCTACAGTTACAATTATAATATAGTATTCTGACCAACGTATCATGTTTAATGCCACATTTCTTGCTAAAAGTATAATTTCCCATTTTCCTATCTAACATATACTTTATTATCCTATCTTTATCAAAATTTATCATTTGCTTTCCCTACCGATTGGCAGTATTATAATCGACCGTTTGGTTGATGTCAATTATTTTGCATGATTTTATTTTAAAATGAAATAAATCATGGAAATATTAGGCAAGAGAATACAAGAACTGAGAAAAGAAAATAATTTATCTCAGAAAGAATTGGCTGAAAAGATTGGAGTAAGCGATGTCGCAATAAGTCGTTGGGAAAGAGGAACACGAATTCCCAATGCAGAAAATATTGTGAATCTCTCCAATGTATTTAAAATATCGGCAGATTATTTATTAGGAATTATCGATTAAAAAAAACACCCACATGGGTGTTTTTTTTTCGTTTTGTGCCTTATTTCTTGTTGTTCAAAGTTGCGATTTCTTTGATAAGGTCTTCAAGGCGTTTGTTGATTGATGCAAGTTCTTCTTCAGAGTTTTCATTTTTCTTAACATTTTCTGCCTTGGCTTTGAGCGCTTCAACCGCTTTCATGATTTCATCTCTTTCAGAGTCGATTTCATTTTGCTGTTCATTGCCAATGGCGTCGCTAAGTTCAGAACTGATGATTTCTTTCATTTTTGAAAGTTTTTCTTCTTCCTCACTTATCATTTTGTTGATTTTTTCAAGTGAAGAAATGTCACTCTTTTTTGAAGTTGAAGTTTTTGCTGAAGATGACTTTGGTCTGCCAACAGGTTTCTTTGGTTTTGGCTCGCTTTCGCCTTCTTTTTTAGGGCGTCCTCTTTTCTTTGGTTCAGAAGATTTCACCTCTTCAGTCACCTCTTTCTTTGGTCTGCCACGTTTTGATTTTGCAGGAACTTTTTCAACTGGCTTTTCAGCCTTTGTTGCTTGCTCGTCAATTGTTTCAGATTTTTCTTCAATTTTTTGAACTTCTTCAGATTCTTGAACTTCTTCAACTTCTCTTGCCTTTGTTTGTTGTTCGGCATTTGGGAAAGCGCCGAATGCGATTTCGTCGTTGAGAAGTTCTTGTTCTTCTTCAGTGAGTTCTTCCTTTTCGTCGCCTGGGATTGAGATGAGTGTTCCGTTCATATCAAAGATGTTTCCGTCAACATCGTGGAAGAGTCCATTTGGGTCATGATATGAGCCATCGGCATAGACATAGTTGCCATGCTCGTCATAAGTGCCTTGTTGAACTTCGGCATTGTTTTCTCCGCCGAGTTTTGCTTTCAAGGTGTTGTTTTCGTCAACGAGGCGTTTCATTTGAGTTTGAATAACGATAAGTTCTTTTTCATTTCTGTCGCGTTCTTTTTTGAGAGTTGCCTTTTCGTCACGAACTTTGCGCTCTGCTTGAGCGTAAGCACTTTTCATAACCTTTTCATAGAAAGTTTGATACTCAGCAACCATTGCGTCTTGAACATCGGCTTGTGACTGCTCAAGTGCTTTTCTGTGACCTGCGATTTCCTTTTCAAGTTCTTCAGAAGAAATTGCGTAGCGAGTTTCTTCTTGGTCATATTCTTGCTGGAGTGCTTCTTGCTTTGAGATTTCTTGTTCTTGTTGTTTTCTCAAGAAACCAACTTCCAAACGGTTTGTTGTTGCTTCTTGCTGAGAGATAAGTTTTGCAATGTTTTCTTTTGATGCTTGAATTTTTCTTTGCAAATCTTTTTGCACATTTTCGTAGTTGCGTTTGAGCGCTTCTTTTTGTGCTTCAACGTGAGCAATCTTTGCAAGCGTGCTTGTTTTCTTGTTGATGAAAGATTCAGTTTCCTTCATTGCTCTATCAAGCACGAGCGAACCATCAACGCCTGCTTTTTCAAAGTTATATTCAACATATTGAACTTCGCTTTTCTTTGCGTTTTCAAATTCTTCTTTCGCTTGGCGAGCGCGTTTTTCATAGTATTCACGAAGTTGAGGATTTCCTTTCTCAATTTCTTTTTGAGAGAAGAGCATATCAAAGTCGATGTATGGAGGAAGGTCAAGGCAGGCATTATTCAAAAATCTTGCAAAGATGTGATAGGTGTGATAGATGTCGTCAAGGTTGAAGGTTTTCACGCCTTTCATGACAATTGCACTGATGATGCCAATGAGAGCAACAAGTGTTGGAATGACAAGGCTGACACCAAATGCCATTGCTGAAAGTGAAACTCCACCAGTTGTGCCTTGATAAGCAAGTGAGAAAACAAGTGCAACAAGTGACCATACAATTGTGATATAGTTCAAGTTTCTAATGTTGTTTGACCAACTGCTTGTTCTGAGTGGCTTCTCGATAAGGTTTTCACGAGAAAGATAGTTTGATGGGTCACCTTCTCTGAAAAGAACATATTGTTGCCAATAGTATGTAAGACGTTTTGGTGCTTTTTTGATAAGTTCGTTGAACTCTTTCAAATTGCTTTGGTCGATACGCTTATTTTTGAAAAGCCAGTTGTTAAGTTTGTCTATGCTTCTTCTAAGTCTTGCCTCATAAGAGTAGACAGTTTTAAGCGAGAACAGGGCAACAAAAAGAACTTCGATTGCAATGAAAATTGCAAAAAGTCCACCAAAGCCAAGAGCGTTTGTGACTTGACCCAAAAAGGAATTTAATCCGCCGATAAAATCGCCCAAAAATGAAAGGTTCATATTTCCTCCTAATTAATAGTTTCAGTATAGCACAATAAAAAAATAAATAAAAATAAAATTCGATATTTTTTTTATTTTTATCTATTTTTTGCAATATTTTATTTTTTATTGATTTAATTTAAATTAATTATTTTTTTTATATTTTTAATTTATTTAAATAATTGATTAATTAAAATTTAAAATTTATTTAATTTTTATGATTTTTAAGCGTTTTTTAACATTATTTTAATTATTTTTCAAATATTTATAACCCTTTATTTATAATAAGAAAAAAATGTTTTTTAATTTTTATATCCTAAAAATTAATATAAAATATTTAAATAAATTAATTAATTTCAAAAAATTCATTATTTTTTAGTGAAAAAATATATTTTTTTGATAATTTAATATTAAATGCTTTTTCAATTGCGAGTGAATATAAATCAATTTGTTTTTTATATTTTTCTATTATTTTTTCTTTATTTTTTTGCGATGTAAATTTATAGTCAATTAATATATTTTCTTCGCCCAAACACAAAAGGTCAACCGCACCTTGAACAAGCACTTCGTCAGTGTTTTGGAGAGGTGAAATGTCACATAATTTTGCGCGCATAACGAATTCATTTTCTTTGAAAAGTTTGCCTTTTGCAATGGTTTTTAATTTTAAAATATTTTCAAGCAAAAGTTTTTTATCAAGAAGTTCAACATTTTTCTCGCAAATTTTTGAATTTTTAATTTGATTTTCCAAACTTTCCATGTCATCAACTTTTTCAAAATCGATTTTTCGCAGTGCCTCGTGATGAGCAATTCCTCTGTCTATTGCCTGTTGTCGCGATAACTTCTGAGAGTCAGAAATCGTTTGTTCATCAAAGATAATGTCGTCCATATTCTGCTCATCAAACTCACTTCCTGTGACGATTGATGTGACCGAATTTTTATAGTTGAGTTTGCAAACATTTTCGTTTGGATAGACAAAGTCAAAAACTTTTTCAATTTCTTCGGTCATTAAATCATCAGGTTTATATAAGAGCGAAGTGTCACGCTCAATGAGAACAGGCTGAACTGAGTCGACAAAGTTAAACTGCCAATTTTCAATTTCCAAGGTTTTTTGCTGTTTGAGTTTATTCAATATATTTTCGCCAAAGGAATAGAAAATAAGGCTGAGATAAGTTTTGTTGTCAAACAAGTCATCTTCACAATCACATTCCTTGCCGACGATATACAGATGATTTTTTGCTCGCGTCAGTGCGACATAAAAAATCATGATTTCATCCACAAATTCGCGCTTTTTGTTTTCAAGTTTGATTGCTTCAAAAACAGGAGTTGTGCATTTGAAGTTGTTTTGATAATTGAAAGCGTTAGTGCCAAGACCAAGATGCGGGTTTATTGCATAAGGTCTTTTGTTTGGCTTTTCAAGTTTTTCTCCACAACCTGCAAGAATAACAAAGGGATATTCAAGTCCCTTACTCGCGTGAATTGTTGTGAGCGTGATTGCGTTTGCATCTCCGCCTTGACCCGAATGTGATTTTTCGTTAATTGAAGACAGGTAAGCCAAAAGCCCTGCTCTATCGTTGTCAAAACCGCTTGAAACAATTTCAGAGAGAAATGCAAGAACTCTATGTGTGCGCTCATCTCCGTCTTCTTGATATGCGAGATAGGCATAATAATCCTTTTGATTGAAGAAAATTTCAAGCGCTTTGGTCACGCCAAAAATTTGACAATCTTTTGAAAACTTTTCAATGTCCTTTTTGAAACTTTGAATTTTATTATCGCTGGAACAGCTTAAATATTTATGTAAAAACTTTTGTTCGTTTGAGTTTTGAATTTCCGCCACCTCTTCAAGCGTGAAACCGCCTAGTTTTGAAAGCATAACAGTCGCAAGTGCAATGTCATCTGCAAAATTGATAGATAGGGAAATAAGCGACCTTATGACTTCAATTTCAGGTTCTGATAAAAGATTACTTTTTGCCTCGCAAATCACAGGGAAACCCTTCTTTTGAAGTTTCAGTGCAAGTTCGCTCATGAGTGGCGAACGGTTTCTGAAAAGAACTGTTATGTCGTTATATTGAGCGCGACGAAAACTTTTTGTTGACAAGTCGAAGAGGTTGTTTGTCAGCATTTTGTCTATTCTGGCGATTATCGCGTCGACCTCGCTTTTATATTTGTTTGATACATAAAGTTCATCTTCTTCAACAGAATAAACCTTTTCAATCTTATCTTTAACTTCCTCTTCGTTTTTTATAACGTCAACAACAACAGAAGGAAAGTTTTGCTTTTCATAAGGCGCAAGCCCTTCAAGCAGAGATGTCTGTTTATAGTCAACTCCCACTTCCTTTTCAGTCATGACAGCCGAAAAAACTTTATTCACAAATTCAAGAATACCCTTTTCGCTTCTAAAATTTCCACGCAAAAACAAAGCCTCGCCTTCGTCATCTGATGAGAAGTTTTTTATATCTTGTTGCATAATTTCCATGCTTGCATTTCGGAAGCCATAAATGCCCTGCTTTAAGTCACCAACCGCAATAAACTGTCCGCCTTGTGCAATTGGCTTGACAATTGATGCTTGAAGAAAGTTTGTGTCTTGATATTCATCAATAAATATGTAGTCATATTTTTCTTGCAGGCTTTTAAGAACCTCTTCGCGTTCCAACAGTGACAAACACATTTTTTCAATATCAGCAAAATCCAAGCCATCTATTTGAAATTTTTGAGAGTTATAAAAATTTTCAAACTGTTGATAAAATCTTATGAGCGAGATTGCCTCTAAGCCGGTCTGCATATTCGCTTTCAAACCCTCATCGCTTATCACAAACTTTGAACAGAACTTTTTCAGATTGTCAACTCGGTTTTTGATTTTTTTAAGAAATTGCGCCTGC
The DNA here is from genome assembly GCA_948607205.1 of uncultured Eubacteriales bacterium. Lineage (GTDB taxonomy): Bacteria > Bacillota > Clostridia > Christensenellales > UBA1242 > Caccovivens. The sequence continues at coordinate 24,092 of CAPERS010000012.1, forward strand.
TCTTCATCTTTTTGTTCACCAGTAAGGCTTGGCATTCTTGGCAAAGTTATTTGAGAAAAAGTTTCTGCCTTTGCAGTGAAATCACTGTGATTTTTAAGTAGTTGAAATTGCTCTTTGACTGCATTGACATATTCAAGATATTTATCACTTGCGTTATCTAATGCCAGTTCAATTGTGTCATTGATTTTTTTCAACTCTTGTTGATAAAAGGTGTCAAGGACTTCAACTGCGGAATTATATATTTCGTCTTGACAATTCAAAATTTTTTCAATAAGCGCGTTGCTATCCTTTTGTGACGCAAAGAAATCGTAAAGAAATTTTACACTTTCAAACAAACTTTCCTTGTTTCTTCTGAAAGAAAAATATAGTCTTTTATATTCTTCACTATCAGCCATACTTTCAATTGTTTTGGCAAACGCTTTTGCTTTCAATGTTTCGCTGACTTCATTATCAAGAATTTTAAAATCTTCGTCAAGACCGACCAAGTCAAGATTGCGCCTGATAACTTTCTCGCAAAATGAGTCGATTGTTGAAATGTCAGAAATTGATAAGTCGTCAATCTGCTCAATAAGAAATGGGGTTTGCTTCTGCGCAAGAATGGATTTGTTCAATCTTTCACGCATTTCGTTTGCACTCGCTCTTGTGAAAGTCAAAACAAGAAGGCGCTTGACTGGAACATTCATTTTGCAAACGAGGTTTGTTATATATTCAATAAGAACAAAAGTTTTGCCACTGCCTGCTGAGGCACTGACAATCATCTTTTTCTTTTTGCTGTCAAGAACTTTCTGTTGCTCAACCGTCGCTTTCGCCATTCACTCCTCCTAAATTTGATATGTCATCTTGGCTTACTCGCCCTTTCTTGCGATAGCCTTTTTCTCTTGCGTGCAAACAAATTCCCAAAAACTTACAACCGTTGCAGGCATCTTCGTCTGGCTTTGGCGAGATGTAACCTTTGCCGATTTCATCAAGTGCTTTGTTGCCAACTTTGACGGCATAATTTTCATAACAAGAAAGAGGCACTTTGCTTATTGACTGACCGATATATTTGCTTGCTTTCTTTTTGGCTTTTGACAAAGAAATGCCAACGATGTCACTTTTACCTTTCTCTTCAATATTTGTGTCAAACATATCGAGAGCGTTTTCATCACTTATAAGCATACCTTTTAAAATGGTATTATCTTCGTCTTCAGCTCGATAATCCCACTTGGAATCGAAATAAAAAGTTCCAGCACTTTTCTTGCCCAAAATTTTGCCAACTGCGCGCGCATAGAGAAAAAGTTGCAGTTTGTCACCATAGTAAAGGTCTTTGATTATGCCACCAACGCAACCGGTTTTATAGTCAATAATTCTGAAATAGTCACCGCATAAGTCAACTCGGTCGACCTTTCCAACAAGCCTCAACTTGCCATGTTTATAATTTAAAAACAAATCCTTTATCTCCATTTCAGTTTGATAGAATTCAAACTGAGAAGATGAAATTTCATGAGTCAATCTTGCAAGAATATTCAAGCACTGAAATTTAAGCAGGCTTATTAACGTTTCCGCATCAGATTGTGCATTGACTTTTTGCAATAGGTTCAGGTCTTCCAAAATTTTGTTTAGGCTTGAATCAATAAAGTTTTTCGCCATATCAACACTGAAAGATTTGATGTGATTTTTGTATGTATTAACATAAAGTTCTGACATTTTGTGGCATACGTTTCCAATATCTCGTGCGTCAAACTCAGAACTTTCATTTTCTTGCAGTTTCAAGCCATATCGCACAAAATGCTTGAAAGGACATGAAAAATAGTTTTCAAGTTGTGTGACTTTTGTGTAACCTTTTGGAAAAAAGGTCTTGTCACAATCACCTGAAAAATCATCACGGTTTAGAATGAAACTTTGATAGTCTGGACACAGCACTTTTGAAAGCGAGGCAACAAAACCATTGTCAATTTTGCCTGAACGATAAAATCTTGCAAGGCTTCTGAGTGCCGATTTTTTGTTTCCAATTGCCGACAAAAAGATTTCCTTGTTTTCTGTTCCCAAATCAGACAAAATGCTTGCTCGAAGTTCTCTTGCTTGGAACAAGGTCATCAAGTTTTCAACAAAGAGTGGTCTTTCACATTTCTTGCCCTCTTCATTGATTGTCAGATAACTTGTCACCAGTTTTTCACTAGCACTTGACAGAAGGCAGAACAGTTTGAATCTGTTGCGTCTGTTTATCATCCTTATGCTCGGCTGAATGCGACTGCCAAACTGAACATTTGCGATGTCGTCATCACTGATAAGCCCACTGTCATTAACGATGATAGGCAAATTTTCACAGCCAAGCAAAAACAGTGTTTTGCAGTCGCCAAAATATGAGTTTGTGGCATCCCCAACACTGACACTGTCGACATAGGTTGGAACTGAAAAAACTTCTTTGAAAGAAAGCACAAGTTGAAATTTTTTATCAAACTCTTTCAGTGAAATTTCCTTGTCAAACTTTTGTATTGTTTCAAGTGCATCAAAAATAATCTCTTTTGCCTGAGCGTTGATATTTTTTTCTTTAAGATAGCCATTGTCTTCGCAATAATTTTGTGCGCTTTGGAAACCCTCTTCACAAACAGACAAAATTTCTTTCACATTCTTTGAAAAATCTGATACTGTTTTTGAAGTGCTTAAATCTTCCAAAATTTTTTCAACACTGCCAAGTTTTGAAGAAAGGTGTTTCTTAAATTTCCCCTTGCCGTCAATATTAAGTCTTTCGATTTCTGAAATAATTTGTTCTCTGTTTTCAATTGGAACAATGTCGTTTGCTATAAGCGCCAAAATGTTTTCCTTGGCATAGCCTGACAAAACAACACCAAAAAAGGTTTTGACAACTTGGGCAAGCAGTGTCTTGTCCGCCGTTATTGCGCTGTCAATAAAATATGGAATGTTAAGTTCGCCAAAAATGCGCTCGACCAGATGGGAATATCTTTCAACACTTGAACAGGCAACTGTGAAATCACGAAACTTTGCACCTTCTCTGACTTTTTTTGCAATAATTTTTGCAACGGCTCCAACTTCCTCTTGCCTGTTTGAAGAAACAAGTGGAAGAAAGTAAGAATCATTTCCAGATTTTTCAATCTTGCCAGAATATATGTTTTTAACAATCAACTCCTGCTTATCATTCAAAAATCCGCCATCATTGAAATCGTCAATCATAATGCCACTTTCAGTTGCGATTTGGTTGAGTTTTTCATGAATGTCTTTTTCATAAATATAGTCATTGTCAGCACTTAAACTTTGCACAGCCGATATGTTAATGCTTTTTGCGCTTTTGAGAAGTGCTTTAAGAAGTTCATAAACCTCGGCAGTGAAAGCGTCAAAGCCAGCAAAATAGAAATTCACATTTTTTAAATCCAGTTCACCAACCGATTGAGTGAAAAGTTCCAGTCTTGAATTTTGGTCAAGGTTTTCTCCTAGCAGATTTTGATATTCTTGATATATAACTGCAAGGTCATGGAATTTGTTTTTGCTGGAAATTAAATTGCTTTTGCCAATCATGTCTTCTGGTGCAAGTTTGCAACTTTTAAATTGTGCTATCGCTTTTTGAACCTCGTGAACAAAATTGATATTGTTTTTTTTGAAAGAAATCAGTTGGTCTGACTTGTTTATCATGGCTTGTTCAGTAAGCAGAAGCGCTTCGGCATTGCCAAGCACTTGGCTTTCTTTGCCAAGTTCGGCTAAATAATGGCTTGCAAGAGCAGAAAGACCTTTGACGGCAATATTAAAAACGCTGTCTTTTTTGACCATTTCAAAAACCATTTTTTCTGCTTGCAAGGAAAATCTATCGGGCACAACAATTATGTGCTCGATTTCAATATCACTGTTGTCAATGCTTTTGAGCATACACTTGGTTGCAGACAAAAGCGTTGATGATTTAAACAGATTGAGTTTCATATCTTAATTTTATCACAAGTTTAATCAAAATGAAAGCCTTTCAAAAAAATATTTTCAAGTTGACAGTTTTGTCACAATTTTTACACGCCTATGTCATCATTGACATTTTCATCTTTTGGCTTAAATTTTAAATTATATTTTTTTGTCTTTTCCTTTGACTTTGCCATCATCGATTTTATAAGCAACTCATTTTCTTTTTTAAGTTTCATAAATCTTTCTTTAAGTGTCAAAAACTCACGTTCTTTCTTTCCGAGGTCAAGAAGAGCCTGCCTTAACAAGTTGTTAGCGTTTTCTTTTTCTTGTTTGAATTTTTCGTTAACTTCCTCAACAGCAGACCTTTTAACAAGTCTAACCAAGCCAATAAACAAAGAATTGAGGTCACTTTCGCTAAGCCCTTCTTTCTTTTTTGATGTGAATTTTATAATGTTATTTTCAACTGGCTTTTTCTTTGCTGAAAAATTTCGATACTTGTTTTGATAGCGTAACATTTCGCCAACATCACCATTTGCGAGAGTGAAACATGCTTTTCTGACAGAGTGACCTTTACTGACAAGTTCTTCAATCTTCTGCATAAGTTCATTTTCTTGTTCTTGAGAAAAATATTTTATTGACGATTTTTTATGTTTTTCAAGGTCAATACCAAGTTCCTTTTTTCTTGCTTTATCTTTATATAAATTATCAACCTCATGATAATAATAATTTCTTACACTGTTTGGCTGACGAGCATATTTTTTCGCATGCTCAATGAAAGCAAACTTTAAAGAAATGTTTTTGTTTTTTGCATCCTCAACTGCACCAAAGAGTGAAATAACTTCCTCTCTCGGCCAAATTCCTTTTTGCATAAAATCCTCCTTTTAGAACAATGATTGCCTCAAAAATATTTATTAAAACATTGAAAACTGAAAATATTTATAGAAAAACATGCGTTTCGACATATTTTGAACCGAAAAAGGTCTTTTAGAAAAACTTTCTCCATAAAGTATATTATGAAAAAATATAAAATAATAACTGCATATCCTTGTGTTATCAAATCTCAATCTCAAAGCTGTGGTTTAGATGAAAACTGCACTCTTGTTTTGGAAGGTGAAAAAATGGTATCGGTCTATCCTGTTGGAAAAACCGACAACTTTGCATTCAATATCGAACTTGATAAACTTTATGAAAGTGCTTTTTATCAAGTTAATGAAGATGATGAAGAAGCGATTATCTATCTTGTTGACGGCATCAAAAGCGAAAACGCTCAAGTGGTAAATTTTGGCACAACAGCATCTCCGCATATTGAAATCGAAAGTGAAAGCGTGACCTTTCACTGCCAAAATTTCAAGCGCAAAGTTTTGACTGGCAAATTTGCCAATTTTGATTGCTATCAAAAATTTGATATAATGCTTGCCCATCTATATGACAACGATAAGCATCTTATTGTTGCTTTCAACAAAAAAAATGGCAAGGCAAAGTCATTTAAAGCGCAAAAGGTTGAAATAAAAAATGACAATTTCATTCTCACACAAAACCTTGAAGACTATGCTGGGCAAACTTTGACATACACACTTGCATTTGACCGAGAAGGTCTGAAAAAGAAAAACACCACTTTTTCATATAACTTCGATGAAAGACCGAAACTTTCAACTTGCGAGCAGGTCATTCCATTCGCTTTCCTAGAAGCAATAAAAGCAGAAAACTTTCAACTCGCAAAGAGTTATCTTTCAAGTTCACTGAACATTGATGAAGCAAATCTCAAATCTTTCTTTGGGAAACTTGACTACTTCTTTCCAATAGCTGACAACAAATTTTGTTTTCACGCTGGCGACGGTCTGCAAAAACTTACTTTTGAAATTAAGAATGGAAAAATTATTGATATTGATGTGAAAAGTTTGACAAAATAAAACATTTTTTTATAAAATAATGCTATGAAGAAAAAGAAGAACCATTATTTTATACGTTCACTTAAATATTTAAAACCATACAAGGGCCTGGTTTCGATAATCATTGTCGGTTTGTTATTGGCAAGCATATTTTCAGCCGTGAAACCATATTTCACTGAGCGCCTATTAAACTCTTTCACCCTCAATAATTCCGAGCAAATGCTGATATATGCAATATTAGTTTTGATTATGGAAATCGGCACATATATATCTTTGATTTCAAGTTGGGGATTTTTTTCGGCAAAATTGCAACATAAAGTCACAAGAAATATTAGATACAATCTCACCCAGTCTGCAATGAGGCTTAAAACCAAAAACTACGATAAATACGGAAGCGGAAAACTTATTCAAGTTATAACAAACGACACAGCTTCACTTTCGTCAACTTACACAAACATTATAGACGTAAGTTCAACAGTTTGCTCTAAACTTGCCATTTTGATTTACATTTTTATCACAAATTTTTATCTTGGACTATATTGTCTTTTAGAAATTGTGATTATTGCTTTCCTAAACACCTATCGTATGAAAGTCAGATACCGTGATTATAAAAAGTATAAAAAAGACCTCGACTCGAACACAGGGCTTGTCAACGAAGTTATAATTGGTTCGCGTGAAGTTAAGAATTATAACATTCAGGACAACATTTTAAATAAGGTCGATGACACCCTTGAAAAAATTCAAAAATCCGGAACCAATTTTGGCAATAAGCAATATATTTCATGGCGTCTTATCAACTGCGTTGAATCCATTCTCATTTTCGCATTCATTCCACTTTGCCTGCTTATGATTAAGCATGGCTTAGTTACTTTTTCAGTTGCATTCACTGTTTTTGTTTTTAAGAATACACTGACAGAATCAATCAGGTGGATTATCACCACTTTGGAAGAAGTAAAAGATGGCGAGTTGTATGCAAGCAGAATTTTCAATATCATTGATGGCTATTATGAAGGCTTTGAAGAATTTCCTGAAACCACACTTGGAAAACTTGATAAAAAAGTGAACATTGAAATCAAAGACTTGAACTTCTCTTATATTGAAAATAAAGAAGTTCTGAAAGATTTTAATCTTTTCATCAAGCAAGGTGCAAAAATAGCACTGGTTGGCGAAAGCGGTTGTGGAAAAAGCACGATTTTAAAACTTTTGAACAAAAGTTATGATGTGAAACCAAATCAGATAAAAATTGCAGGAGTCGACATCTGTGACTTTTCACGAAATGACCTAAGAAATCTGGTCACAATTGTTCCTCAAGACCCATATATTTTCAACTTTTCAATTAGAGATAATTTAAAAATAATCAAACCAGATGCAACAGAAAAAGAACTTATTTCTGTCTGCAAAAAAGCACAAATTTATGATTTTATAAACAGCCTAGTTGACGGCTTCGACACTATTTTAGGTGAAAATGGAACTATTCTTTCTGGCGGCCAAAAGCAAAGATTGGCAATCGCAAGAGCGTTATTAAAAGACAGCCCTATTCTTATTTTTGATGAAGCTACAAGCGCGCTTGACAATGAAAATCAAGGAAAAATCAAAAAAGTTATAGATGGAATAGGTAAAAATAAGACGGTTATTATTGTTGCGCACCGTCTTAGCACAATCGTTGATGCCGACCAAATATACTACATAAAAAACGGCTCAATCGTTGCAAACGGAACTCACGCTGAACTTTTAAAGACCTATCCAGATTACAAAAATTTATACAAACAAGAAATATAGTTAAAAATTTGCTTGCATCGTGTTATTTTTTCAAGTTAAAAAATATTTTTAATTGCTTAACTTATTAGATTAAAAAAAAGACTGAATTCTCAGTCTTTTTTAATTAATCCACTATCAAATCTTCGTGCGCAAATATAACTTGCGCATATTTCTGCAAAGATTTTTTATTAACCCTAAATGGCATATCTGTTCTGAAGTCATAAAGTTTTTTGCCACATTTCATATTTTCAATTTCCATTCCAATCTTTGTTTTTGCATTTGAAACAAATGCTTCAACCTCATTTTTAACAACACTCATATCGCTTCTTATAAAAACATTTTTGTTGTCTAGGTCAAGAGCAATATATTCGTCTATGTCAATTTTCCTATTTGGATTTTCTTTCTTTTCTTTCAATAAAGCATTGTATTTGCGGTTATTATCATGCATGGCCTGAATTCTTCTATTTCTAAAACCAATCGTTGCCACATTAAGATAATTTCTTGCTCTCTGAGGCATACTGAAATCCTCAGTTTTAAGCTTGAAAAATTCTTTAGTGCTTTTGCTAACCTTGACAAGTTTGTTTCCGGTTTTGGTCAGTTTAAGCATATCTATAAAATTATCTTCCATCAGTTTATCTTGCGGTATTGTTTTATCCAAAATATTCAATTCAACGCCTTGCTCTAAAAAGAATTCCAAAATGTTCAGCCTTTTGTTGAAATCATTCAATGTGATTGGTTGTTCGGAGCCAACAAAAAAGTTTTGAAAATCCAGCACCCCATAGCCACGATTATTTTTATGATAAATGTTAATTTGTTTTCCATAAACGTCTTTTTCTGTCAAAAGAAACTCAACCATCGCAATTGCCTTAGAAATATCATTATAACCAAGACCAAGAATCGCGTGATGCAAAGCATTATAGCCAAATTCGTCAACATAGTTTATAGGCACACCCCGTTTAAGACAGTCTTTAACCATTTTGAAATCCCCGTCCTTAACGGCAAAAAGAAATTGCTTGCCCAATTTGACGTTGTTTGAAATGTTTTTACTATTATTCATCTATACCTCATGTTAACTATATCACAAAAGATTTTATTTGTCAATAGGTGCCTTCTGCAGTGGCTTAGCCACTTACTTTTCTTCGGTGATAGTTGTGTGACCATTCTACTATTCTTCGAACAATCAGCGTCCTCGAACGCACGAAGTGCCTTAGGCACTTTCTATGCTTCGATTAGTAAGTGCCCCTG
>CAPERS010000013.1 GCA_948607205.1 uncultured Eubacteriales bacterium
TTAATTCATGTAATGTCTGAATTTGTTCAGGGTCTATGCTTATGATTTTCAATTCACTTAATCTATTTAATAGGGATTTCAAATCGCTCATTTGTTCCTTATTAATTAACTTTTTACAACTTTTAGACATAGAGCAATTTGTACAAATATCCCTATAATTTTGAGCAAGCTCTTTTAATATGACTTCTAATATTGTTGCTATGTTAATAATTTCATAATAATAATGCACTCTTTTTATTTGCCCAAAAACATAAAATCTTGTAAAAAAGTAATGGATTAAATCTCCATATTGCATTAGGCAAGCTATATTGCTTTGGTGTTGGTAATTATCCGTGATTTTCCTTAAAGAGTATTGTTCTATAAATTCGTCTTTTTTTCGAATATATTCATTTGGAATTATTATTTTATTGTCATCACCAACAGGAAAAACTCTTCTTTCAAAATCATTTAATTCTGAAAGATACAAATTTTCATTTCTATTTAACAGCATTGAAACGGTATTGTTATTTTCGATAATTTTGTTTTCTGTCTCTTTCGATAATTTTTTCATGTTATCATTATACACTTTTTATCCACATAAATCAACAAAAGTCAAAACTAATACAAAAAAACAACCCAACCCTAAACCTATATTTTATGAGTTAGAATTGGGTCATTACTGGTGCTCCCAGAAGGACTCGAACCCTCACACTAAGTTCCGAAGACTTATGTGCTATCCATTACACTATGAGAGCAAAATTGATAAAATTATTTAATTGTAAATGTTCAAACTTTAAGGTGTGATTATGAATTTTTATGTGTTTTTTATAAAAGTTTTATAGAAAACTTTTTCACACTAACAAAAAACACGGGAAACCCTTATAAATAAAGGAGTCTAGAATCACTAACCTCGTAATCCGAAGACCATTGTGCTATCCATTACACCACGAGAGCATATTAAATTTTCAGAATTTTTGGAAAGGGAACTCTCAGACCCCCAAACAGTCTCTCAGAAGCCCATTGCGATATCCATGGTCGCCACGAGAGCATGGCTTTATTATACAACACAACCTTTCAAAAGGCAAATGAAATTTAAATTTGATATATTTTCACAAATCTCATTGTATTTAAATAAATTTTTCATTTATATAAGATTTTTCTTTTAATTAATCAAAAAAGTGCGAAATCTTTTGTTTTTTTTGAAGTTTTGTGGTATTTTAAATATATATAACAAAGTTAAGGAGAAGATATGAAAAACTTAAAGAGGGTTTTAATTTTTATTGCCGTTTTCACAGTTATTGGATTATTTGCCGGTGTGGGAATTTCTTATGCACAGGAAGGAGGCGACAATATTGGTGCACTTTTCACTAGCACTATGACTCTCATGATGACAGGAATTGGCTTTTGTGCAGGTGTAATTCTTGCTCTTACCATGAAGCCAAAGAAAGACAAGAACGGTAAGAAAAACACTGGTGAAACTGCAAGTGGTGAAAAAACCGACCTTGCATTCGACTCGAAATTTATGGACCCAAAAGCAATTAAAAACAATTCATCATTAATTTCAACATCTTGGGACAAATTGCCATCACTTCAAAAAACTGGTTTCCCATTTAGATTTAAACAAAATGGCGGAAATTATGAAATAGCAATGAACCCTGAATCACACTGTTTGGTTATCGGAACAACGGGAACTGGTAAAACACAAATTCTTGCCAATCCAACAATTCGAATTTTGGCTCACTCGGGCGAAAAGCCAAGTCTTGTTATGACCGACCCTAAGGGCGAACTTTATCGTGATAACTATAATATTCTCAAAAAGGAAGGATATAAAGTTATCGTTCTTGACCTTAACGACCCATACTCTTCTTCAAGATGGAACCCAATGGAGCCTGCCTACGACACATATCAACGCGCAACTCACCTGACAAGTGAAGTGAAAAAATTTTCAAACTGCTCACCTGAAGAAATGGGATACAAAAAACTTCCTGAAGAAGACTTGGAAGGATACACTTACGGCGATTCTTGGTTCGGCTTTGACGGAAGAGCCTTCCCTAGCAACGAACTTTTGAAAAAAGAACTTGATGCAAAGAAAAAACAACTTGAAACTTCTGCAAAAGAAGTGCTTAAAAATATTGCCACATCACTTATTCCAGTTCCACCTGACAGCAAAGACCCAGTTTGGACTCAAGGCAGCCAAAGTTTGGTGCAAGGTATCATGGAAGGTATGCTTGAAGACTCACGCAATCCAGAACTTGGAATGACCAAAGAAAAATTCAACTTCTTTAATGTCTATAAAACTGCCATGAAAAGAGATGCCGCAATGGGCAACAATGACAGCCAACTTAAAACTTTAACTCAATATTCAGAAGGTCGCGACCCAATCACTTCAAACGTGCCAACTCTTATGTCAGCCGTTTGTGGCGCAAGCCCAGTCACACAAAGGTCTTTCCTTGCAACACTTGGTTCAAGCCTTAGCACCTTGCTTGGTGATGATGGTATTCTTTATATGACAAGCGGAACAGACATCAATTTCAGAGATTTGATTGACCAGCCGACAGCATTCTTCATCAAAGCCCCTGACCACAAGTCTGAGCGTCACCCTCTTGCTGTGCTTTGCGTTATGCAATTATACAAAACCCTCGTTGATATCGCAGAAAACGAAGGCGATGGCAAAGGCAAGAAAGGAACGCTTAAACGCCAAGTATTCATGATTCTTGACGAGTTCGGTAACATGCCAGCCTTTGATAAATTCGGTCAAATGGTGACAGTCGCTCGTTCAAGAGGCATCCGCATTGAAATCATTTTGCAGTCTTACAAACAACTTGACATCAAGTATGGCGCAGAAGAAGCGCAAAACATCAAAGGAAACTTCCAAACAGAAATTTTCCTTGGCTCAGAAGACCAGACAACCATTGAAGCCTTCTCAAAAGCCTGCGGTGAAATCACAGTGTTTAAAGATAACGAATCTGAGTCATACAACGACAAGAAAAAAGACGAAGGCAAAAACATTTCAAAAAGCACTGAGAGATTGCGCAGACCACTTATTGACCAAGCTGAACTTCGTGTTCTTCCAAAGTGGACAGTTATTGCAAAACTTTTCAGACAGCCAATTTTGAAAGAAGTTATGACACCTTTCTATCAAACGAAGTGTATGGAAAAAAGCACTGCAACCGCTCCTGTTTCAGTTTCAAAATCTCTTGACGAAGAAAAGATTTTCTATGACATTGAAACAAGAAACAAATTGCTCATCAAGCCAAAGAACCCATTTGGTTTTTAGGAAATAGAAACAAATTAATACAAAAAGCACCGAAAACTCGGTGTTTTTTTGATTTCTAAATATATTTAAAAGGTGACGAGGTCACTAGCCAATCAAAATTCCATAAACTTTGATCGCTTCTGCTTTTGAATATCCAAGGTCGATAAGAATGTTGAGCGACGTGCCAGCGTCAATAAAACTGAATGCGTCAGGCGAATTCAAAATATTCATAATGCTTTCGTAAATTCTCTTTTTTGAGTCTTCTTGATGCTCGTTTAAAAGCTTTTGGCACTTTTCTTTAAGGCTATTAAGGATTTTCTCTTTTCTCATAATTTCTCTCCTTTTACTCTAAAACATTTCCGTCTTTGTCGCAAGATACATATTTGTCATCTTTTAAAATATGTCTAACATAGCCAATTATGTTTTTATCTTTATCAAATTTTGGCCCATACTCTATTTTTCCATCATTTGCCATTTCCAAGCCTTCATCTTCGTCATTTAAATCTATATCATACCTTGTTCTGCAACGCTTTTTAAATGTTTCTATATCTACCTCTTCCCATTTTCTAGTTTTAGGTGAGATTATATATATTTCCAAACCCTCAAAATTTTCATAACCTTTATCATTAATATAGCCGTCTTTATTGAATAAAAAGAAGCATTTAAAAACATTTTCCACCAAATCTAATGCAAACAGCATTTCCACATGCTTTGAAATCCCCCCCCCGAGTTCCATTTTATTAAAAAATAAATGTTTGAGTTTTAAAAAATAATAGAAGGTGGTAAGTGAATATTTTGGAATTGTTATTGAGGTTGCATTTTGCAAAAAAAACTCTTTTCGTTCTTCCAAAGAAAATTCTATAAGTGCGCCATCTTGTTTTTTGTAATCCAAGTATGCCATTTCTTTAATCTTTAATTTCTGATATTCGGATGTTACTTTTTCAATAGCACTTTGCAAAAATTTTTCATCACCATACACGCATTCAATACCAATTATTTCTCCTGAATATTTAGCAGCATTTAAACCAGTGTCACCCAAAAAACTTTCCGTCGCATCAATTTCATAATCATTATTGCCAATGTTCACGGTTAAATACTTATGACGCATTTCATAACCAAGCTTTCCATCTTTTTCTAACACTTTTGAATTTTTAAACCATTCTTCATCGCATACGCCTGCTTCAAGCAAAAGTTCTGACATGATTGCAGAAAAAGTGTAGCATACAACATCTTTTCTTTCCTCGCCATCTATATCTTTCAAGTTGTCAGGGTTTGTGTAATAATCGATAGTGCTGAAATCATGCATAAAGAATGACATTGAATATTCAAGTTTTTTACAAAGTTCAAAATAAATTCTCACCATTTTTTCAGTTTTACTGCAAAATTTTGGAATTGTCGATAATACTGATTTTTTTAACTTTTCATTTATTTCAAGCATTTTTTATTCCTCTTTTGTGAATTTTTGACTTTATATAAAAATTATATCACATTTTTTATGTTTTGGCAATAGCTATGTCCCAAGTTTCAATTTTATCTTTCTGTCGGCGCTTGCACATCTTGATGACTTCGAACATAAATAAACATGAGGGCAAAAAATGGAATATAACGACGAAAAGCTTTTGTCAGTCAAAGAATATGAGGTCATGGCGCAGGAATACAGCAAAGCGCTCAAAAAGCGTGGCTTCATTTTTGTGCAAATTGACGAAATGGTTGATAAAGTTCTTGTTGATGATATTTTTGATACCCTCGGCAAAATTCGAAGTTGCCTGCTTTTTCTAGGCGGATTTCTTGGCACAGGAAAACTTTTTAAGGCCAACGAACGCCACATGGAAAGCCTAAAAATTCTCCTTGACTGCGAGTATGACTCCCCATCACACCGCATACGAGGCGACAAAACCAAATGTTTTTTAAATTTTCTAAGTCTTGAAAGCAAGTTAATTTCACTCCTTTTACAACTTGCCAAAGACTGCCCTTTTTCAAAGCAAATTGACAGAATCGTGAATGAACGGCTTGCAATCTGCAACGAAATATTCAAAATCAATGGACTCATTTTCACAGCGAAAAGATAAGACTTGTCAAAATTTTGATAAGTCTTTTTTTTGTTTGACTCTTTTTTTATGATATGTTAAACTTAGCGTATGAATATCGTTAAAGCAGTGTATAAAACAAGTGTGGTGAGCAAAGATAAATTAATCATGGACGGCGTGCCTGAGTTTGCTTTTGTTGGAAGAAGCAATGTTGGCAAAAGTTCGCTTATAAACAAACTTGTCAATGTCAAACGCCTTGCAAAAACTTCATCAACACCAGGTCTTACCAAAATGGTAAACTATTTTGACATAAATGACAGATTTCGTTTTGTTGACCTGCCCGGATATGGCTATGCCAAAGTCGGCAGAAAACAATTGGGCGTTTGGGCTGGACTTATGGGAGAATATCTGATTGGTTCAGAATCGCTTGAAACAGTTTTTGTGCTTGTTGACATTCGCCATGAACCAAGTGAACTTGACAAAGAAATGGTTAAATTTCTTGTTTTTCACCAATTGCCATTTATGGTGCTTGCAACAAAGTGTGACAAACTTTCAAAAACTCGGGTTAATGCACAGGTCAAAGTCCTTGCAAATGGACTTAGCGTGCGTGAAGATTTTATCATTCCAACAAGCAGTGAGAATGGACTTGGAAGAGATCGTATTCTTGACCATATTGAAAACGTATTGAGTGAGATTGATGAAAATAATTGATTACGGATATGATTGTGAAGGCGTTGGCAAAGAGAATGGCAAAGTTTGCTTTGTGCCTTTTGCACTAAAAGATGAAGAGGTGGACTTTTTGAAAGTTAAAGAAAGTTCATCTTTTATCAAATGCAAACTTACAAAAGTTGTTTCGCCAAGCGAAAAGCGCATTGCTCCGCCCTGCAAATACTTTGGCAAATGCGGAGGTTGTGCTTTGCAAAATGTCAATCTTGAAGAAGAAAATGAGATTAAAACTCAAATTGCTCGCACGCATTTCAAAAAGATTGGGTATAATGGTGAGATAAATTTGATTTGGCAAAATGATTATGCTTATCGCAACAAGATAAAACTTTTTTGTTGCAAAGATGGGCTTGGGCTCAAAGAAATCGAAAGCAACACTGTTGTGCCGATTGACAAATGCCTTATTGCCAACGACCGCATAAATGAATGTATAAAATTTTGCCAAGATTTTGTCAAGGCAAAGAACTTGCAAGAAGAAATTGACACTTTGCTTATTCGCTCAGAAGGCGATGATTTACTTTTGCATTTCACCTTTAAGCGTGATGTTGACGTCGATTTCCAAGGCTTACAGATAATGCTTGGCGCAGGAAGCGGAATATATAAAAGCATAATCGGCGGACAACCTGTTCATGTGTTAGGAGCAAAGTTCCTTCACGAACAAATTTTTGGCGTGAATATTTCATATCGCGTCAACACATTCAAACAGGTTAATGACAAAGTTGCACTTGCACTTTATGATAAAGTTGTCAAAAATATCAAAGGAAATGAAGTTATAAATGCTTACAGCGGAGCAGGACTGCTCACTGCAATCATTGCAAAGCAAGGCAAAAAATGCATAGGGATTGAAATTGGCGACAGCGAGCATGAAGATGCCGAGAAACTGAAAATTGAAAACGGACTTAACAAAATGATTAACTTTCATGGTGATTGCAAGGATGTTTTGCCAAAAGTGATTTCAAAAACAACCAGCACAGTTATCGTTGACCCTGCACGAAAAGGCTGTGATGCAGACGTTATGAAAGTTATCAACGAATGTAGTGCAGAGCGCGTGATTTACATTTCATGCAATATTCCTTCACAAGTTCGTGACATTAAGTTTTTGGACAAATATGAAATTGAGACTGTTGAATTATATAATATGTTTCCAAAAACAGCAAAAGTTGAATGTTTGGTGATTTTAAATAAAAAAACATCAAAAAGTTGCAAGAAAAAGTTAAATGAGTTATAATATTTTTAGGAGTTAAAAATGAAAGCAGTCATCGATAGAGATAAAACATTTGAAGGGTTTATGAATTTGCGCGCAAAGGTCAACAATTCACTTGACTATTTTTCTGGTCCAAAATCATTTTTCAATGTTTTTGATTCAATCAAAAAAGAGGCTGGCAATGGTGATGCAATCAGTCAAGATGTGCTTGCCTATTATTATAAAAGCGGAATTGAAGACTTTTTGTATGAGGACTACACCAAGTATCTCAAATGGGAACTTATTTCTGGCGCCAATGGAAATTCCTTCGCCATAGAAAAACTTCAATTTCTTTTCGGATACACTTATGATTCAATTGTTGCACACGACGACTTTCCGCTTATGAAATATCTTAACGACATTGATGAATATAACTATATTGTCATAATTGGTCAAGTCATCTGTGACGAGGTTGTTAAGCATTTGGAATTGGACGAAAAAACTCTTGCCGAAGAGGAAGATTTTGGCGATGAATTCAGAGCAGAAGTTTTCAGAGATTATCGCAAAGCAATTGATGCATGCATGGATAACATAATAAAGCGTTTAAAAAAAGAGGCTTAAAAAGTCTCTTTTTTATTATTTAGTCTTTTAACAGATATTTAAAGTGTTAAAGCAACTATTTTGCAAATTGAACAACTGGAGCTGTTATCATTGGACCGATTTGAGAATGAGTTGTTATGTTTGCCACAACTGTTGCAATTGTTGTTGCAAGAACGCGAGAAACTTGGCTGTTTGCAAAGTATGCCACTTCATCAGCAAGGTCATCAAATTCTTTTGCATCAACAACAACTTCCATGCTCATTTCAACTTCTAGTGAAAAAAGTGTTGCAGGACTTGGCTTGATATTTCTTTTAAAGAAAACTTTCACAGCGTCTTGGCGAAGCCTTTCAACCTTCATTTCATCCCAAACTTTCATGTTGATTGTTGAGTTTGGTGATGGTTCATTATGCCTTGAATATTCAATTTTTTCAATGATAGGCTTAAAATTCATATTTTTTATAACTTTTTCCATATATTTTCTCCCTTTATTTTATTGACTTAAATCTTGTTTTTAATCAATCTACGCTTTATTTTAGCATAAAACTCGATAATAAGCAAACAAAAACAGAAAATTGTTGATTTTTAAAATATAACCCTTTTTTGATGTTTTTTTATTAACTGCGCGCGTTTCGCCTTCAAAAATACAAGTTTTTTGAAGGCATGTTTATCAATGGTCGCTGAAATACTTTCAGCGTCCATTGATAAACAAAGCCCGTTGCACTTTTTGTGCAACAGGCTTGAAACGCGTGCATACTCCAAACAAAATAATTATCCGAAAACTACTCAGGTTTTCTTAAAAACTTTTCAACTTCAAACTCAATCTTCTCAGCAAGAAGAGCAATAAGTTCGCTGTTTGTTGGCTTACGGTCACCTTTATAAATCACGCAACCATAAATATCATTGAGTCCAAGAAGCCCTTTGTTAATATACGCAACCTCAATTGCATGACGCATGCTTCTTTCGATTGCAGGAACTTTTGTTTGCACAACTTCTGCAACTTTTGGATAAAGCATTTTTGTGACATTATCAAGATATTTAGGGTTATCAACAACAAATTTAACAGCAAGACGTAGATATTCAAATCCAGACAATTTGGCATAAATTCCAATTGAAACTAAATAATCAGTAACCTTTTTATCAATATAATTTGTTCTTTTGTCCATGTTTCCTCCTCGTGTAAGTTTACTTGTTTAGTATATATTATTGTAAAAAAACTTACAAGAATTTATAAGGAAAAATTTTTATATTTCCCAAAATTCGACAATTTGTAACGGACTACGACAAATACTTTTGTAAAATTTTATAAAACTGACTATTTCTGTTCAATTTTTCAAAAATGAAAATTTATTGCTTTGACTTAACTTTTTAAGCCATATTTTGTTCATCTTTATTTAAACTTTTCATGTTGTGCTTATGTTGTTTATCAAAGATTTCATTGCTATCGGTTAACACTTTTATAACATATTTATAAATTTCACTGGCATAGCGCTCACTTCCGCTGTTTTTGGCTGTTGAAGCAGAATCGATAAGTTTGTTCAAAAATTTATGAAATTTTCCTGAAGTCTTCAATGTTTTTGAAACATCTTTTGTAAGCCATTTTAAATCGTCTTGTTCAAGATTTACAACATTCTTTGCTTTTTCTCCAACTATTGAATTTTGCCACTTATTGTTGAGCATTGAAATCATAGATTTTTCAATCGAAAACGCATACTCCTCTTTCTCTGCCTTTTCAATAAAATCAACAATCTCCTTTTCACTTAAGCGCTTTAAAAGTTTATCGTTTTCATTGATAATAAATTCAAGACTTGAATTTATGACCTTTCTTACCTCGTTTTCGTCACATTTTTTACCGGCAATTTTATATTTTTTCATAATCTTCCTCCTCACCTTAATTTTAACACGGTTTTTTTTAGAAAAAGTGACTTTTTTAGAAGCAAAATTGTTACTAATTATTGCTTTTGTATGTTATAATTTACTTATGAATGTTTATATTCAACTAAATAAAGCAATTCGATACATTGAAGAAAAACTTTTTGAAGAAATTGACCTAAAAACTTTAAGCCAATTCCTTTGTGTGAACATTTCAAGTTTTAAGACTATATTTTCAATCTTGACCGGTCAAACGGTGACCGAATACATCAAAAAGCGCAGACTTAGCGAAGCCATCAAACTCATCGAAAAAGATAAGATTATAAACGTTGCTATTCTCTGTGGTTATGACAGCCGTGCATCTTTTTCTCGAGCATTTAAAAAATTTCATGGATATAATCCTTCGGAATATAAAAAAGGCAAAAGTTTCAAGTATTTCAATTCTATATATTTCAATGAAAATTGCAAAGACCACCCTTCAATCTTAGCAAGCTACAAATCTTTGCCTAGTTTAACACTATATGGTATTAAATGTGAATGTTATAATTTTCAACAAATAGAAAAATTTTGGCAAGAGATGAAAAACAAACACAAAGAAATTATTGAAGCAAAAGAATCTTTTGGGCTTGTTTATTATGACAAATTTACTTCAAAGTTAATTTATTATATCGCCCTTCGCGATAAATTTGATTTTAATGAAACAAAAATCACCATTCCAAAAACAACTTCTATATCAACGATTCTCAAAAATCCGGTTGCATCACAAATTTCAAAAATTGGAAATGAAATAAACAGCAAAGACTTGGCAAATTTTCCAGACATTGAAATTTACACATCAAATCAAGTTGAACTTTTATATAAAGTTGATTAATTATTTTGAAAAAACAAAAAAAATCCGTATAATAAATTTTATGAAAAATAAACTTGCGATAAAAAAGAATATTAAAAATTTCAACAAATATTTCTTTCAAACATTTAAAACAGGGAAATATCTTTTAATAAAATATATCGGCACTGCAATTCTTATGAGCGTGATTGCAGTTCTTTCCAACCTTTTACAAGTGGAAGAACTCACCTATCTCAACGCAGTTTTGGCAGTTGACTATTTTTCATCTATGATTTCTTTTGGAATTTATACCGGCACAAACATTCTTGCAAATCAAAACTTTTCTTCCAAGACTTATGTTCGCAAATTCACTGGAATTGGTTTCAAACTTGCAGTTTTTCTTAACCTTTTGTTTGTTGCCATCCTTATTATCTTTCCAAAATTTATTATGACAAGCCTGACAGGCTTTTTCCCAAACGACTACACTTTCTATTATTTAATGTGTGGCTACGCTTTTCTTAGCGGAATAAAAGGTTATGTCAGTGACATTCTTAAAGCCTTGCAAATTTTCAAACAACAATTTATATCTGACATTTTGACGCTTATAATCACCATTGCAGGCTTTGCAGGTCTATATTTTTATGGCGGTGGAATTTACACACTCAACAATATTGCAATTGTCTATATTATTGCAAACTTAATAGGCCTTTTGCTTGGGTTATACTATTTATCTCACAACAAAATTATTAAAATCAATTTGTTTGCAAAAACGCCAATCAAACTTTCAAGAAAACAATGGTCTATTATTGTCATTAATTTTGCAATCGAATTTGTTTGGGAGATTGGTTATTTTGCAACCAGCGTTCTTCTTCTCAGGCTCAGTGACGCAATGCTCAACACCTATTCTTATCTTGAAACTGTGCTAGACTTATTTAATGGTTTCCTTTTTGCTTATATCAACATCACCTGCATTCAGATTGCAAGAAATCTTGGTCGAAGCAATTTCAAAAAGGCCTTCCAGCATGCAAAATATTCAATCTATGGAACTCTTATCATTTGGCTAATATATTTTCTTGCCAGCATGGCACTTATTTATCCAATCGCCCTTGGAGCGAATGATGAATATTTCAAAATCATGTTCACAGTTGTGCCTTGTTACACAATCATTCACCTTCTGAGATTTTTAACTTGGAATTTCAGTTCATATATGCTCTCGCTAGGCGGAAAAAACAAAATTTTATTGGCGCTTGAAATTTTCAGTTCTATTACTTTGGTTGGGCTATGTTTTGTTGCAAAATATATTCCTGACAACATTCCACTTTCATATTTTATCATAACAATCCCAGACATAATTTCACTGGTTGCTTGCGTGATTATTTTTCTTAGGAAAAAATGGATGGCAAATATCAATGATGACCCAAATCTTCTCAAAAACAAAATTAAATGTTTTATATTTGACTTTGATGACACTTTATACTATGGCGTCAATTGGGGCTTCTGGGCAAAACTCAAACTCGACTTTCTCAACAATCATTTTTCTCACCTAAGCGAAGAGGAAAGAAAAAACATTTTGAAAAAATATAAATGCTATCGAAAGCCAAGCAAAATTGATTTGTGTCAAATTTTGAATGATATTGAAGGCTCATGCCAAGCATGGCTTGACTATCGCGATAGCCTTGAAATGACAGAGGCTGAAAAGAAAGGTAAGGCAATAAAACCAAGTGACCTTAAAAAGTTTGCCAAGCATGGCAAATGCTATATCGTTTCAAACGCTCGCATGAAAGATATAAAGGCTTTTTCTGAATACTATAAAATTGACCTGTCGCTTTTTGAAGAGGTCATTATAAATGATTTTGCAGTCAATAACACATCAAAAAAGAAATATTATTGGAAAATTATGATAGAAAACAAACTTTTGCCAAATCAAATCATGGTCATTGGCAACAATTATAATTATGACATCAAACCAGCGAAAGATTTGAAAATGAACTACTATAAATGCAAAGATGGCTTCACTTATGAAAAAGTTGTGGGATAATAATTTTTATTAAAATGAAGAAAAAGAAAGTGAAGAACGCATAAGATATGGTTATGACGACGAGAAAGATTATTAAAAGCACCAACTCTTAAAAAAACACCTAAAATTTAGGTGTTTTTTTGCCTTTTTCATTTTGACTTAAATTGTAAATCACTCTATAAACTTCACCCCAGTTGCTTACATATTCTAAATATTTATTTTCTGGAACTTTACCCACATTTGAGTTAAGACAGAGTGACATGATTTTATTTTTGCTTAAACCCTCGCAAATATGAAAGTTATCGTCAATCATGACATCAACTTTTTCATTTAAACAGGTTTGAATTTTGTCAGTTTCGTTCCAGAATATTTTACTAAACTTAATTTTAGCTTTTTTAAGTTTTCGAAGTGTAACTTTGCGAGTTTTTTTATCATCTTTCCTAGCTGTTATAAAAACGATTTCATGCCCAGCCTCTATAAACTTATCAAGCACAATCTTTGCGCCTGGAACAAGATTAAAGTCGTCTAAATGAAGATGGTTTTTCATATACTCATCAAACTCTTCTTTTGTCCAGTCATATTTTTCTTGCACGCGAACCTCATCCCTGTCAATAACACTGTTGCGTTTTAACACTTCAACATCAAAAATCTCAGCCCAGGTTGCCCACAAAAGTTCAGTATTAAAAACAACTCCGTCGATATCAACACCGATTTTCATATTTTTCTCCTTCGCTCACTTTTTTCTTTGCCAAAATGTAACTTTGGTCAATCTTTTCATAAATCTCTTTTAAGTCAACCTTTCCTTCCAAGCAAATTGTTACCCAATTTTTCTTATTCATGTGATATGCTGGAAAATATTTCTTATAATCAACAAGTCGATTAATATCTTCACTATTCATTCGCAGAATAATGGTTTCGACATTTTCATCACTTTCAATCCCAAGTTTTCTTTTTGAAAGTGTGACCAAAAGTCCATACCATTTGCGATTGTCTTCGCGACGCCAAATTGCATTATTGTCAAACTTTTCCCATAAAAATTCAAGTTCGTCGTTATATTTAGACTTAACATAATTTATGACCTGCTTTGATTGATCACTTTTAAAAATCTCAGTTTTAAAACAATTTTTTGCAATCTCTTCCAGCACTTTATTATATTCTTGTCTAACCTCTCCAACAAACTTGCCAGCCACACCTTCAACCAAGAAAAGAGTGTAGGGCTCATCATTTTCAATATCATAAACTTCTGACTTTATTTCGTTATCTTTAATTTTGACAGTCAGTTTCATTTGATTGTTTAAAATAAAAGTTGAAAATTCAAAAAACTCTCCAATTTTTTTAAAACCAAAATTTTTAAGTTTTCCAATATCAACAGTTTTATTCTTAAAAACTTGTTTTAAAACACTATCCATTTTAAAATCCTTTTTATATTCAGACTTACTGAAAGTATAACATAACTTTCTCTTTTCACAAAGGAAAAACAGATTTTTGAATAAAAAAAACAACCTCAAAAGGCTGTTTAAAATTATTGATTTTCTTGTTCCTCGCCATAGCCACGTTGTGAAAATGATTTTCCTTGTGAAAAACTTTCAATTGCAAGTTTTGCTGATGGAATAATCTCGTTTGGCAATTTATCTAAATCAAACCAATCAAGTTTATCTGCTTTATAAACAATATTTCCTTTAACAAGTTCTGGTTGTATTTCAGGTTCACCTTGAAACTTATCACATGCCACATAGAATTGAATTGTTTGCCTGTCAGTTTTATGTTGCATGCAATGAACAATCTCTAAATCCTCTTTATTGATTTTGATATTTAATTCTTCTCTTGCTTCGCGAACGATACAGTCTTCAATCGTTTCCTCATTTTCGATATGACCACCAACTAAATTCCATTTGCCATCATTCCATCCAGTGTTGGCTCTTCGTTGAAGTAAAATCCTCCCTCCCCTAAAAAGCAAGACATCAACAGCAACGTAATATAAAGTTCTTCCTCGCTCATCTTTATTAATTTTCATAATTTCCTCCATATAAATATTATATCACACATAAATCATATTTGCAAGTTATTATTTTTGATGGTATATTGCTACTTTTTTCAACTTCCCCTATTGACAAGTGCATGAAAATGAGTATAATAAAAATTGCAAAGGGGGATTTATGGAAAAAATAGATTTTAAGGATATACCAAATTCAATAGTGGTTGCAGGTGTCTTTTTACTAAAAGACTACCTAGATGAAAATGGGCTGTTTCGATTCAATGAATTCGATGATGAATCATATTTCACAAATGATGGCACAAATCAAATTTATAATGGAACACTTAAAGAACAACCCTATCAGTGCATCTCAAAATTTTTTGATGAAAAGAAAAGAAATTTTCAAACTTTGAAAGGCTTTTTCCCTGAGATAACACAATATGATGAGTCATATCTCGAAAAAGCCAAGCATATTAACGCTGAACCGAAACATTCATTGGTTCTTAAATTAAAAAACATGAAAATGTATGAAACAATATCAATGAAATTGATTGAAATCATCAATACGTTATGTCAAAAATTTGCTGAAAATCAAGCACGATTTTTATCAGTTCGTTCAAACTTTTCACATCACAATATTGAAATCACAGACGATTTTTGCAGAGTTTATCGCTTAACTGCCAAAAATGCAAAATTTCTTTACAACAAAAACATTGCAAAACATGAAGAAAGCATTGTGCCAGCACGCAAAAGAATTTCAATACAATATAATAAATACATTGATACTGTTATTAATAACAGCGTCAAAAAAGATGCTGAAAGTAATATGTAATTGACAATTAAAAAATATAGCCTTATTAAATGGGCTATATTTTTTTTAATTAGACAAGAATAATAGACAAAATTGACTTAATATTTCAAGATTAAAACTTTTTATTTAACTAAATATTCAATTTTGACTTACAATTTGGACACCTTATCTCATCAGGTGAAATTTCTGCGCCACAGTAATCGCAATATGTTTGCTGTGACGTTTTTATTTCCTCTTCAATGATATCTGTTTGTTCATCCTCATCATTGTTTGCCTCGTTTTTATCAATATCTGCTTTTATTCTTTTTAAGTCTTCTGATATACGTTTTCTGCGCTCCTCAACTTCTTTCACAGTTTTGTTGAAGTGCTCAAAAGCCTTTTTTGTTTCTTCCATCTCTTTCTTTCGTTGGGATTTAAGTTCTTCCTCATTAACTTTAACTTTGTTTGTTAACATTATCACAATTGAAAGCGCGATTATTCCACCAACAGCACTGCCACAAACAATCATAGCGATTCTTTCACCCTTTATTTCACTAGAAAATGTTGCATACTCGCCATCTTGTTCAATTGGCATTTCGGCATAGTCAAGAGGAATACTATCGGTCATCGAATCCATTGGTCTTCCATCAACTGCGAGTTTAATGGTGTCGCCATGTTGAAAGTTATTAACCTGCTCTAATGTATATACACTGAAAGTGTAACCCTCAACCATTTCGCCATTATCGTCAATAAAGTAATATGTGATATACCATTTGTCTGCAACCGAATTGTAAAACTTGGTGATTACCGTGCCGTCAACAATCAGTTCTTCTGGGTTTTCTTTAGCGTCGACTATCATATTTTGATAATAAACATAATCAGCTTCAATTTCTCTCAAATAGCCTTCCGATTGAGATTTCATAATCCAAGAAGCCACAAATCCAAAAATTGCAAAAAACAAAAGCACGCCCAAGAAAGATACAAAAGCACTTGCACCAGAACGAACCATATATCTGGTGTGCCAGACACGAAAATATATTGGCCTGCGTGGTCTGTAACTTCCGCTCCTTCTCGAACTTGAACTGCGATGCGAACTGCTATGCGAACCTCCGTGACTTCCGCTGTGGCCTCCATGTGATCCTGATGGCATAATTCCTCCTATTTATATGACATAAATTTTATCACTTTTCTTTTTTTCAGTCAAGTTACTGCTAGTGATAATTCGCAAAGAGATTTTTAATATAATAATTAAAAAAATCAAAACTTAATTTTTTCAATTTTAAAATCACAATAATATTCAGCTTCTTTCGCTGTAAACTTTAACACACAGTAATCTGGATCGGTTACTCCTTTTTTATAAAAAATTCTGTCGCCAAAACGCCAAATTTTTTCTTTTGTTTCTTGGTCAGTGCAAACTTGCATCGTCCCTTTTATTGTCACGCCTTGATACTTAAATCTTCCACGTTCATAAAAATAGACACATGCCTTGTTGATCTTTTGGTATTGTCTTACCTTTTTGCTTGATGTGTTGGTGGAAAAATACAAATCATTGCCGTCAATTTCCCTAGGGCTTAGCATTGCCCTTGTTACTGGGTAGCCTTGCTCATCAACTGACGAGATAAATGCCGTCTTTTGCTTTGCAATGAATTCAAATAATTTTTCTCGGGTTATCATTATTTTCTCCTGCTTTCATTATACCACAACTCTTTGTAACTGCAATCGGTTTTTATAAAAAACTTAAGCAAAATGACCGTGATTGCATTTTCTTAACACCTATGCTTTCATGTCACATTTATTTATAATCCACAACAATATATATGTTATTATAAAAATACCATTTGTTCTTCCATAATTTTTCAAACTCTTTCACTGCGACCTTGCGGTTATACAAATCTGAATTTGAAACATTTTCATTTTCTTTTATTGAATCAACCAAATATATATTCTCATTGTCATAGCCAACCGCAACAACGTAATGTGTGTCATTGCTGTTTGTAATATAGCAAATCACTGGCTTATTTTGTGCAATTCTTTGTTTTAAAGTATTAATACTTCCATGATAACCTTGCGCTTTAAATCCTTGTTTTTCAATTTCCTTGCTTATACTTTGCACTGTCATAAGCCCCAAAAACCTTTTCATTTTCGGATAAATTTCTTTGCCTGAAACATCCATCCCTAAACTACGAAGAACATATGCCGTTGAATAAGCTGAACACTCATCCTTTTCTTGATAATCAATATATGTGCCATTTGCAATAAAAAAACTCTCTGTTATATCATCCACATTTATCTTATCAGCTTTCGGTGTCAAGATGGCAATAGCAAAAATTACACTCAAAATCAAAACCAAAAGAATCAAAACGGTAATAATCACAACTTTTATTTTCGTTTTCATAAAAACATTATACCACAACTCTTTGCATTCTGTATCAGTTTTGCCCCTAAATTTTGATTTTTTGATTTAGTTTACGCATCGCGTGATATTTTTGATTTATTTTGATTATTTTTGATTTCCTTGGTGGTTAGTTTTGATTTTTGAAGTTTTGATAAGTCAATGAGCGAAAAAATGGATTGCTTGCAAGCCAATTTGTGAGCGAAGCAGGCTTATATCCAATATTTTGCGACAGCCATTTTTGTGTGAAAAAATCAAAATTTTGGGCTAAAAATCAAAAAAATCAAAACTTTTACATTTTGAAAAAAGACTTGAATTCGCCAAATTTCAAATCTCAAAAAATGCCATATCTGTATACAGTGATAGAATAATGAAAAAGCACTGCATATTGTGTTTTCAACAATGAAAAAAGCCTTTTCAAAAAAAAGACTTTTTATTGCATATATTTGGTGCGTCCTAAGGGATTCGAACCCCTGACCTTCTGTTCCGTAGACAGACGCTCTATCCAGCTGAGCTAAGAACGCATAATTAAGGTTTGTTTTATATATTAAGTTGTTTCGAGGAGCAGATTTATGAGAGCGTAGCTCATTAGACGAGGAAGAATTTCGCAGAGGTTGTTCACAAACTCTTGTGAAGGTCTGACGAAATCGCAACACCGTTAGGTGTTTTCCAGCTGAGCTATGGGCGCATATAAAATTTATTAAATTGTTCAATTTGCCATTCAGCGTGATTATTATAACAAATTTTATAGCAAATGTAAACTGTTTTTTGCAAAATTTTTGAAGAAAGGTTTTAATTCAATTAAATGCAGTAAAAAAGAGAGGTTTTAACTCTCTTTTTTATTTATTAATTTTAATTGAACATATCTTCAATGTTACTTGGGTCAAGATATACATCAAAGTTTTCATTCACTTCAACTTTTTCAGTTGTTCTGACAGCATTCATTGTCATTGTTGCTGTCAATCCACCAGTCATTTCATATTTGAAATTTGCTTGAAATTGGTCAAGTTGATCATTTTTGAAAACAAGATAGAAAGTAACTTCGCCAGTTTCAAGTGAGTTAGCTTTGATTTCATACTTAACAGTTTCATTGTTCTCTGCTACGCGAATTGCAAGTTCATTATCGTCAAGTTTTGCTATATCCTCCAAAAAACCGCCTATAAGTTCTGCTGATGGAAGAGAAGTTGTTGGGTCGTTAGGGTTGATATCGCCCACACCATCAAACTCAGCCTTGATTTTTTGTTCTTTATCGCCGTTTTTTAAGTATGTATAAACATAGCCTTCTTTAATCCAGATATTTCCGTTCATATTTTCTTCAACGGTTGTTCCCAAATAAGAAGATTTTCCATGAACAGCATAATCACAACTTGCAAGAATTTCATCACCATAAGAAACAGCACCATTTAAAGTCATTGTGGACTTAACCTCAGCAACATTTCCTCCCTGAGATAACTTACCGCTTATATCGACAATACTTGTGAATTTCAATCCTTGAAAATCCAAATTTCCTGTTTCTTGAACGCTATTAAAATATTGACTTGCTTCTGAATAAGTTGTTGCTTGATAGTTGCCAGATGTGTCAACTTGAACCTGACCATTTCCTCCGCAAGCGGTTAGGCCAAAAGCGCAAGGAATCATTAAAGCGCCCACTCCCAAAGTTTTTAAAGTTGTTTTTACAGATTTTTTCATACTCCCTCCTTTAAATCTATAATTATTATAACAGTTTATATATATTTTTGTCAAAACTTTTGTGTGCAAATTAAAAAAAGTTGGTTTTATAAACAAAAAAAGCCTCGATATATTATCGTGGCTTTTATCTAAAACAATGCTGAAAGAAGTCGCATAATTGCCTGCAAAATCTTGGTCAGCCATCGTTTTTTCGCAAAATATTCTTTATCAGCAAGCAATGAATTTTCAATGTCATTCTCAAAAATTTCATCATACTTCTTGTTGAATTTCACTGAATAAATCACTGCAGTGTCTTCAAAATTAAGACCAAATGAGCGATTGTCCATATTGCAAGTTCCGATTGCGACTTTATTGTCATCAATTATCATGGCCTTGCTGTGCAAAAAGCCTTTATATAGATAGACTTTAACGCCAATATCAACCATTTCTTTGAGATATGAAAGCGTTGCAAGATAGACAGTTTTTTTGTCAGGAATTTTTGGCACCATAATTCGAACATCAACACCGCTTTTGACAGCAATTCTCAGTGCGCTGAAAAAAACGTCGTCAGGAATGAAATATGGCGTTTGGATATACACCCTCTTGTTTGCAGACACAATCATTTTAACAAATGCTTCCTTGATTTTTTGAACAGAGCTGTCAGGCCCTGAGTCAATCACCTGAACAAGAGCGTCACCGCAAATTCTAGGCGATGGAAAATATCCATTTTCGAGATAGAGAATTGGCGGAGTGTCATCATTTGTGCAATATCGATAGTCATCCAAAAAGATATTTTGAAGTGGATAAACTCCGCTTCCTTCAATCCTTATATGCGTATCTCTCCAAGGCGAAAGTTTTTTGTTAAGTCCAAGATGGTCCTCACGAATATTGATTCCGCCCGTCCAACCATATTTTCCGTCAACAACCACAATTTTGCGGTGGTTGCGATAGTTAAGTTTCAAATTTATCAATCTTATATGAAACAGCGGTGGAAAAAATTCACAAACTTTTCCGCCTGCTTTTTTAAGTTTTTTAAAAAAGCGTCTTGGTGTTTTTCTTGAACCAATTGAGTCATAGATAAGTTTGACATTGACACCTTCACGTGCTTTTTGACAAAGTATATCCATTATCTCACGACCAACCTTGTCTTTCGCAAAAATGTAGTATTCAATGTTTATTGTTTTCTTTGCGCTCAAAAGGTCTTTTTTCAAATCTTCAATTTTTTCTTCGCCGTCAGTGTATATCTTTATATCATTTCCAGCACACGGATAGGCACCAAAATTATAGCACAGTGTCACAAGGTCTTTGTCTGCCACCGTCACACCGTCAACCTCTGAATGTTCAAGTTTCTGTATGCCTTCGATATTTCTTATTATATCATGCTCAGAAATTGACTTCTTGCGAATCATTCTTCGTGTTCGAACAGAAAGTCCACTGCCAAAGATGATGTATAACAAGAAGCCAAAAACAGGCAAAAATGTTAAAACGGTAAGCCAAGCGATGATTGTCTGCGGTTTCTTTTTTTCAAGAAAAACCATGACAATCAATAAAAGAAAATTTATGCATGCTATCACTGTGATAAGTGTCGTAAACCAATTCATGTCTTTTCCTTTTATACGCTTGAAAGTTTAAAGTTATTCATAACAGGTCTTGGAAGGATTTTCTCCTCCCAAAACCGCTATGATTTTTTATCTTGTTGAAGATTCTGGTGGATATTGTGGAGTGTTTGCATCTGTTAAAAACTTAGTTATTCTCAATCTCATAAATGGAGTATTTTCAACGGCGTATTCACCACTTCCACCTTGAATCTTTCGATAGAAGATAAGCGTGATGTATTGTTGGTCGTTGTTATAACCTTCTATTGTTGTCAATCTTCCATTTTCATCAATTGCAGCATAACCAGTTCCATCTTTCTCTATAACAACTTTGAAGTCAGCAAATTGTGGTGCAAAACCTGCCACTCCCCACTGAGTCGTTGTGTTTAAATCGCCTGTTTCTGAGTTTTTATCTGGATAATACCACTGCAATTTTGAAACAATGTTTGACCACTCTGCAGTATAAACTCCCTTGGTTTTGTCATACGAAGTTGCATTAACTTGCAAATCGTCAATATTGCCAGAAAAACTTGTATATTTCCAAGTGATATTATATCGTGCCTTATATCGATAAGAAGACTCATTTGGAGTTGTTGTTCCCTTATTAACTGTGACAATGTATGACCTATCAACCGGTATCGAACCTGTTTTAACACCTGCCAAGTTGCCGGCTGAAGCAAATGTGATACGGTCTGTTAAATCTAAATTACCTTCGTCATCTTTCATTGCTTGTGCAATTGCCATCCATTTGATAATTGTTTGCGATTCATCGTTTAGTTTTTCTGTAACACTTTTCCATGTCCCATTTTCAAAATCACGTATACCGAACATATAGTCATCTTTGTAAACTTTATTGACGCTATTATCATAAACATTTACTTCTTGACTTGTCGTCACTTGGATTATGTCATCTTTTTGAATATCTTTACCTATTTCCTCTGAAATGAAAACATAGTCCGTTTTTGGATAACTTGTGTAGTTTGACTTGGTTATCTTCTTGCCTTTACCGCCAGCATCTTTATTATAAAGTCCTTCATTATCTCTATAAACTTGCAAATAGAATTCTGCTGTGCTGTTTGCAGGAACAGTCACTTCCAATGTGTCATTGATGATTGATGAAACTTCAGTTTCTGAAAGTTCATCAACAGTTGATTTGGTTGTGATATATGTTCCAAGGTCAATGTCCTGTCCTTCATAGAAATAGTCATCTGGCGATTGTTTTATTTCAACATTTCGAGTTATATTCACATTAACTGGAAGAGTGAACAATTCTGTTTTGCCGTTATCAGTATAAGTCAAAGTGATATGCATAACAGCGTCGAAATTGTTTCCGCCATTCCAGTATGAACTATCTGCAATTGCTGGAACAGTGTATGACATACTTTCAGAGACAAATGGAACTGTTGTATCTGGTTTATCTTCTTCAGTGATTGGATTAGTCTGAGGTTTTTTATAAATATATTGAGCACCATTTGTTTTAAGTGGGTGAATTATGTTACTTATATTACCAACTTCTTTTTTGCCCACCATAAATGCAACTGATGTGACTTTAATTTTTTCATAATCGCATTCTAAATATTTTTTATCAGACGCGCTGATTTCACCTTCGCTAAAGTCTGGAGATTCAACAAAGAAATTCATTTTGCTTAAAAGTCCGCCAATGTTCACAACCTGTCCGTCTTTTGTGCCGGCGTCAATTGGTTTGTTTTCAACATTGAGAGTAAATTTGTCATCATTAGTTCCTTTAGTTGCACTAATATAGTTTCCTTGCACACCGATATCAAACGTGCCACCTTCTGTGAGGCTAAGCATTGTGTTTGTTGCTTTTGGTGTGGTTGAAGAATCAATTGTCACGAAGAAGTTGAACTTGTAGCCATAGTCATTTTCAGCCTCAAACATGAAATATTTATCACCGAACTCGGCTTTTGAGAATTCGATTGAAATAGAACCAGTCTTTTCATAAAATTTATTATTTTCCGTTGGTTTTGTCCAACCTAAGTCTTTATCATTTATATCTGTCTTATTCTCAATATTTACACCTTCATTATATTTTTGATTGTTATAAATTTTGTCAAGATTGAGTCTGTAAGTGAATGTGTCTGCGAGATTTACGTTTGCACTTGATGGTGCATTTGTTTTTTTGATTGAAATCTCGTCTTGTGTAAGCTTCTTAGTAACTTGATTTTCACTGCCTGTGAAAGCAATATGCATAACACCGCCACTGTTCGATGGAATTTCTCCAAGAACTGAAGTTGTGTTTGTGTTGTGAAGTTTGATATTATAAGCAGGAACAATTTTGAAAATCATGCAGAATGTTTTTTTGAATTCATTTTCACCAATCTTGGCTTTATAATCAAGTTTAACAAGCACATAATTTCCGCTGTTTGACGCACCCATTCCTGTTGCCTGCCAACTGATGATTTCAGTTGGAGGGTCATTTTCATCTGCAGTTGCTTGTGGTTTGCTTGTTATGATTGGTGAAACTCTCAGATAAGGATATCCTTCTTTTTTACCAATGTTCAAATCATTTGGAAGACCTTTGCCTGACATAAATGTTTTTGCTTTGGCAAGAAGATTAGCGTCATCCGCCTCAAAAATATTTCCCATTTCTGCATCTCCAAAATTGCCAACCAGTGACACGCTGACATCAGCGCCATCCACTTGCTCTGAAAGGTCTGTGATACGTTCACCAGTGCTTGCTTTTCTCAAGTCCATAACATCAAAGATGTCAACTGATTGCTCAACCTGCAAGCCATTGCCGTCAAGTCCAGTGTAAATTTGGAAGGAGTCAGCATTTGCGCCAGTGATATCAAGAGTCAAACTATAATTATAGTTCAAAGCGAAAGTTCTGGTTTTTGAAACATTTCCTTCTTCAAAAGTGAATTCAAAGTCTGAAAGATTAAATATTGTGTCAAGACTGCTTGAATTAGCATTTCCAACTGTGAAATTTTTTAAATTTTTAGCGGTAACAGAATCTTCATTTGATTGAACAGCATTTTCCTCTGTTTCATCAGGATTTGGAGTGTTTCCTGTGTCTCCTGTGTTTTCTGTGAAAGCAACTTTTTCGGCAAACTTATCATAAGCCACTTGCACGCCGTTATATGTCAACACAATACGGCTTGTTTTTTGAATAACGCCAGTTTTTGCGTAGATTTCATTGGTCAAATCTGAATCTGCGTGTCCAACTCCATTGCTGTTTTGACGATAAGTTCCAATATATTCGCCTTGAATTGTTCGCATATTGTCAATCACGAAAGTTTTGCCTTGGTCACCGCTCTTAACTGAGAATTCAACTTGGCTTTGTTCGATTGTTTCATTAGAAGATTTATCTCCAAACACAGCAACAAAGTCACCAATGCTTGCTGAAGATGCAAGCGTGAATTTTGCCATTCTATCTTTTGCAAATATATTTCCGTTTCCGTTCATTGTTTCAACATAGAAGGTTTCTTTGACCTTTCCGTCACTCACCTCTGATGAGCCTGTGACTGAATTGACATCAAGTGCGAAAGCATTGCCGACAAGCACAACTGTGTATTCTTCTTCATAGCCATTGAATACAATCTGGAAAGTGATTCTTGATTCAATGTTTGAATTTGCACCTCGGAAGAATTCAAGTTTGTCTTCCAAGTTTATTTTATTTTTGCCTTCTTCGGCGGTTACGAAATAATAATTAGATTCTATTGGTGGCTCAACCGTTAAATTCAAAGTTTTAATTTGTCTTACATAGGCGTTTGAAATTGACTTAACTTTAACTGAGAAATTATCAGTTGCAGGTGCTATCCAAATTTCTCTATTCACGCTTTTAACATCACTTCTGATTTCATAAAGTTGAACGCGAGAGTAGTCTGCAAAAATTGCATTTCCAGTAAAGAAGTCAATTGCTTGGTTATAAGTTGCAGTTTCATCTTGAGTTGTTTGACTTTCGTTATAAACTGCCGATTCAATATATTCTTCTTTGAAGGCGTCACCTTCTTGACCTGTTGGGTTTGGATAAGATGTTGTCACCTTTCCGTTACATAAAACGTTAATTCGGTAAATAGTCACAAATTCTTGAGGCTCTTCTGAAAGCAAGTTGCTGTAAATATATGTTTTGATTGTAAGTGTTACAGGTTGACCACTGTTGCTTACAGGATTTGCTGTGAATTTAAAGCACTCACCCCAAACTGTTTTTCCTTCAATAATTTCTTGTGCGGTTGAAGAAACTTCATATTTAACTCTTTCGTTACCAATCAAGCCGCCATTAAACGTTTTCAATTCTGAACTTTCCTTACCTGCCAAAATTGTCATTTCTTTAATTTCAGCAGTGCTTTGCTCTGTGCCAACTGCACTACCTTCAGTGTTTGTGATATTTTTTGAAACCTTGAGTGGAAGAGTGAATATGACTGTGTTATCTGTGTTTTCACCAATTTGAAGAGTCACTTTCAATGAAAGTTCAAAGTCAGTTATGCTTGAATAAATTGTTAAAGTTTTATCATCATTAACCTTCGCTTTCGCAGTGTTATTTAAAATTTCGATACCTTTAACTAGATAATCGTCACTGACTGTTTCGCCATTATATGTTATTTTATTAATATAATCAGACACATCCACTGCTCCGTTTCCTGCTGTGACAGTCAACCCTTCTTCAAGTTCAACATTGTAAGTTGATGCAATATTGAAGGTGATTTTTCCAACAAGACCACTATCTGTATATAGCAGACAAACTTTTTCTGTTTGTTCTTGAACATATTTTGGCATAGCCATTGAAAGCGTTCCAGTTATTGAATCATATTCAAAAATTTCGTTTTCGTCTGCCTTTTTGCCTTCTATGGCAACTTTCAAACGCTCATTTACAGGTCGATTGTGGTCATTGTCAACCACGTTTATTGAAACATTTAATGAGTATTTTCTGTCAACTCTGTAAGCACCTTTCAATTTCTTGTCTTGAACTATTTCAAAGACATCTTGATTTGAGTCATTTTTAACTTTCTCATAAACAGCCGTATTTTCGTCAAAGTTATATTTTCCGTCATCATCAATTGTGTAGTTTGTTATCGATTGTGCATCTGAGATGTTAAGATAATTACCTGTTTCAAATTGAAAATACTCGCCTGAACCTTCACTCACTTCAGCCACAAAACTTGCAGTTTCGCCAGTTAATTGTTCAAAACTATCTTCGTTATTTTTAATATAAACTGGAGCGTTTGTCCATTTATAGAATGAGGTGGCTTTCTTTGAAAGATAATATTCTTTTGAGGCATCAGCGCCGTCACGGGTGGCGCCCTCTACTATATTGACGATTTCATCTGAGTCAACTTTTATATAGTTTTCGTTTGCATTTGGATTGTTTTTATCAAAAGTGAAACTACCTGCTGTTGCTGGAATATTGACTGTTGCATTGTTGCCATCTTGTGTGATATTTTCACCAGCTGGATATGTGATAACATAATCTTCACCAGAATTTACAACAATATTATATTCAACTTCGCCACCAACGATTGAAAGACCAATTTTGTCGTTTCCAACCATGCCGTCATATTTTCGTATAACTGTGATGCTTGCTTCATAGCCTTTCTTTATGCCTTCAACTCTTAAAATTGAACTATTGTCAACATAAACATTATCAATTGCATTCTTCCAATCTGTTTGACCTTTCACAGAAACTCTAACTTCATGATTATATTTTAAGTTTTTAACTTCTTCACCATTAATATATTTAACAGAAAATCTATAATCTCCAAAATGCAAAGTTTCTTCACTGAATGCACTGTCAAGATTGACTTCCAAGTTGCCATTTTCGTCAGAAACGAAATATTCACTTGCTCCGTCGAAAGCATACTTAACATCTTGAATTTGAACGTCTGGATTAACTTTCAAACGATAGAAGAAATCGATTGGTTGATTTGAAATGTTGATTGACAGCTTGATAATAACATATTGAGCGCCTTGTTTTTCATCAAGGTGATTTAATGTTATTTCACCTGTTTCGTCATTAATATCGTGAACCAATGCCGAATTTTCAACGACTGAAAGAGTGCGTGACACGCTTGCAAATTGGGTTTTATTGAATATAAAGCCAAGTTTATTTTCTTTTGTTTCTCCTTCATCCCAAACAAGTGGTATAGTTGCACCCGCTTGAACTTCTGTGAATATATCTTCCTTTTTAAGAATATCATCCACATTCATGGCGTATTTGAGATTATCATCCAAAGTGGAGTTATATCGAACAAATTCTTTATTTAAATTTATTTGAGAGATAAGCATAGGCACAACAACGCTTGCAACTGTAGTTCCGCTCGAGTTGCTCACTTTGAAAATAACATAAACGCTGTCATTGTCAAGACCATAAAGTGCATTGGTTATTTGGTCTGCTCTTAATGTTAAATTTAAATTGTCAGCCTCTTGGTCAAGTCTATATTTATTTGTTGGAGTGTGATAAGCAGGATTGCTGTGTTTTGTGTCAAACATAACAACAGTGGCTTTGAAAAGTTGCCCTTGCATTCCTTCATCAACTGTCCATGTGTTGTTTACAAGTGGCAAATAGAGATATTCAGTTTCGCCAGTTTTCAAAATTGAAGGTTTTGTTTCGCCATTATTTTCTGTTAATGTTGACGCAAGTTTTTCATAGTCGGCGCCAAGTTCAATCTTGAGTTCTGCCTGACCAATTTTATGTCCGCCAATTGAAACATTAATCATATAACTCTTCACTTGTTGGTTATAGTCAAAAGAAACTTGGTTGCTTCCCAAACCTATATTTAAGCCATTGATTTTAAGTTCATTTGTCAATTCAGCAAACTCATAAATAATTGAGTTAGGCATTGAATCAGAACCTTCCACACGTGTCACTTTTATATAATCAGAAAGTGCCGAATTGCCTGAAAGAAGACTGAAATTGCTTTCTCCAGATGAAACTTTAACATTGCGTTGGATATTAAACTTGATTGTCAGTTCACTTGCATAAAGATTTTCAATTTCTGGATAAATTTTAACTGCAAAAGTCTTACTTCCTATTTCCCAGAAATCATTGAATTTCACCATGCCGTTAATAATTGAGCCAACATTATCATTCTCTTCAGAAGACAGAACATATAATCCCACAGTTGAAGTTGAAATGATATAATAATTTTTTCGTGACAATAAATCTTTAAGCGTTTCATTATTATTATCATTATTGTTATCATTATTATAATTAACTGTAAATTGTTCTAAGTCATTTAAACTTGAACTTGCATAGCCGCCGACTTCATTCTCACCACTGATTGTCATATTTTGCAAAATTGAAAGAGAGAATGAAATGTTGATTGCATTATTTGTATCATGAATTTTGAAATATATTTGTGGCGCATTGATGCCAAAATTGTGTTTAAAAGTCAAACTTTCTATTTCTTGTCCAATTAAAGTGTTTTTAATTGCTGAATCCTCATCTGAATCTATTTCAATATTGTTAACTTTAATCATTCCGTTTTTACCGAAGAGAGCAATAATGTCATCATTAAGCATCTTTGAAAAATCAAAACTGAAAGAAAAATTTTCAAATTCGGTTTGACCTTCTGAGTCTGTGAAAAGTTTGACTGAATCTTTCAAAACAATTTTTCCGCCTTGAGCGCCATATTT
This sequence comes from uncultured Eubacteriales bacterium, assembly GCA_948607205.1. Classification (GTDB taxonomy): domain Bacteria; phylum Bacillota; class Clostridia; order Christensenellales; family UBA1242; genus Caccovivens. The sequence continues at coordinate 28,494 of CAPERS010000013.1, forward strand.
TGAAATTGAAATGTTTGAGTTTTGTTCGAGTTTTTTTACTTCGCTCCAATCATTCTCATCCACAGTGCCTTCTGAGTCCACTTTTTCAGTCGAGTCAACTTTATAACTTTGAATACCTTGTGCCTCAACGGTTATTGAAAGCGTTCCAATCTTATCATTGAGTGAGGTATTCTCAAAAGCGATGCCCAGTGTTGCATTTCCGTCGCCAACAAAGTTGAAGTTTTTTTCATCCGGAATCAAACAGCCACTGTTGTCTGAAACAAAATTCCAGCCAGAAAGAGTGTCAGAATTTCCATGTTGGTCAATGATTGAAATTGAGTTTACAAGGCTTGCCTGAAAATTCTCTTTGTTCATAATAATATCTTCACTAATGCCTTCTTTGTCTTTTAAATAGACTGTTGACACAACTGTTCCATTATTGCCATCCAATGTTTGAACAACTTTAATTTCTTTTTCAAGACAAACTTGCCAGAATTCGCCTGCATTTATTTGAGTATCCGCATGTGTTATTGAAGGTTTATAGATAACAACTTTGTTTTGATTTTCAGGAGTCAACTGAATTTTCCAGTCAATTCCAGAAGACGTGTCAGTGATTTGAGCATGAGTTAATTCCCTATCGCCTTCAAAACCAAGATTATTCACTTCCAAATAGAATTCAAGTTTTTTGTTTTCTTCGTCGAGTTTATAACCATCTTTAACAAAGCACAAGGTAATATCGGTGCTTCCAGAAAAGACTTTCAAGTTTCTTGGGTCTATTGTTTGCTTTGCAAGGGCATCTCGAACAAGTGAGATTGAGTCGGACTCAATCGCAAAACTGATTGTTATTTTGCTTTCACTGTCATTTTGAGGGATATAAACATTTTTTCCTTCATCAACTTCTTTGTTTGTTGAAATTGATGCGCTGGTGATTGAGCCTTGATGAAGTGATTTTGAAACTTCCACTTTGATTGAGTCATTTGAGCCTTTTGCAATTGTATAAAGCCCAGCCTGAGTATATTCTATTCCGTCAGGTCCACTCAAAACTGATGCAGCATGGATTGAGAATTCCCCTTCTCCAATTGCATTGAAATTAAGGCTTTTAAGTGGAATGAAATATGAAAGCGTGTTGCCGATTGAATAGAACCCAGCACGAGTTGTATCAAGGTCATCCTTGCCAACAATTTGATATGCTTTTTCAATGTCACTCTCGCCATTGACGCCCTCAAATCGAAGGAAATAGCGAAGGTCTTTGTTGACATTTGTTTCTGGAACTGTGACTCTGCCTTCAAGTGAAACAGGAACTGGGATTGGACGAGGATTTTGAGGATTTGTTTCATCCATTTTGAGTTTAATATTCATTTTGAAATCATCATTGTTCCAAACAAGGTCACTTTCAACAAGTTCACTGATTCTCAATTCAATAAGTGTTTTTTGTTCAACATCGCCAATCGAGAAGACGTTATACTCGCCTTCAAGTTCAGGGTCATCAACAAGCAGAACGACTTCCATTGTGTATGAGCCATAAACTCTCGTGAAAATTTCCCAAGAAGAGAAGTCAAAATTAACGACATTTGAATTTGGCATAAAATATTTTCTCTTGCCTAAAGCGCTGTCTGAAACTTCAACTTCTTTTCCGCCCTTAACAATGAATTCATTGTTGACCTCAGTGTCGCCACGCAGGAAACGAATTCCGATATTCTTCTTCATTGCATCAAGTTCTTCACCGCTTGTTGAAGTCACGCTTGCTCCAAGATTTGCATCTGAGAAATTTGTGTTATTGACAGTCAAGGTGAATGATTTGCCACTTTGGAAGAATATTGGATTGTTTTTCACAGAGAAGTTTCCAATTGTTGCCCTGACAATTTCAAACTCATTGGTGTGCCTTGTTGACATTGAAGAGTTTTGGGTGAGTCTTGTGAGGATTGTTCCGTAAAGTTCATTGCCAGAGTATTGGTCAGAAAGTGAATTGATTGTTTCAATCTGGTCGTCGGCATGAACGAAAGTGAAACCTGTAATTTTGTTTCCAAGTGAAGTTTGGTCTGCACGGAAATATGGGCCAACTTCTTCGTTATACACAAATGTCACATGCTCGCTTTCTGCAACAAAGAATGACTTACGCTCTCTTTTCTCAGCAACCGTGCTTTTGGTGTTGTTGTCAGAATAAAGATAAGCACTGCTTGAAGGATAGTAAACATTAACCGCCTGAAAGTTTGAACCAACCACAACTTGATTTGAAGCAAATTGATTTCCATTCATATTGCAAAGAACTGTTTCAACAGAGTAGACAGGAACATCAACTGCAATTTGAATTTCTGCATTTTCGATATGTAAGTTTGATGAAAGAGAATTTGCTGTTAGGTTTGAAATGCCACCGCTTATCCAGTCAATTGTGTTTCCTTCTTCATCTATTTTAAGTTTTGATGTGTTAAGTGTCACTTTGAATGGCTCGCCGATGTTGACGTATTCAGGAACAGTTATCACCCTGTCAGAAATCTGATTGCCAATTCTGTCAAAAGCGCCAGAAAAAGAAAGCTTGACTGACTTTTCTGTAACGTGCTCAGTTGCCGTGCCGATTGTTAGATAAAAGTTCTCAGTCACTTCGAACTGATTGTTTGATTGATTGAACAACTGGTCATCGGTTTTGAAAAAGATATCGTTTGGATTGACTTTACTTTTGTTGAAACCGCCAGTCAGATAAACGCCAAGAACAGATGCCCCGCTCACAGCGAATACAGAAGAAATGACAACAACAATGGTCTTCCAAACAGCCCATTTCTTGCCACCTTCAACTTTAACTTTTTTCTTTTTTTCTTTCATGACCCTTTCACCTCGATTTATCTGAAATTCATTTGTCACATGTCAATCATAGTATACAATTTTTTGCGCGAAAAAAGCAAATAAAAATCACATATTGTCAATATATAATATTATTTATATAATTTTTATAAATATTTATTTTGCTGTCAAAATTCCAATAATTCTTTTGCAAAAATATTTTTGAAATTTTAATTTATTTTTAATATTTCAATTTTTAAATTATTTTTCTTTAATTTTATTTAAAACAGATTAAAAACCGCATTTTTTATTGATTTTTTATAATTTTTTGCAAATTGTGTGCGAAAAT
>CAPERS010000014.1 GCA_948607205.1 uncultured Eubacteriales bacterium
ATTTTAATTATAATTCTCTTAATTCAATATTTGACTCGCAATCCATACAGATTAAACATAAAAAACACTATGGCACAGTTTTATCAAGGACAATCTCTTGAAAAACTTTATAGCTTTTACTTTATTGCAGAAAACATTGGGGGTGCTTTATTTGCCCTACTTTCAAGTTTAATCGTTTCAAAATTGAATTTAGGATACTCAATGCTTATTAACTTAATTTTAATTTTACTTATTATTTTGCCAACTCTCCTATTCTATATTTTAAACCTTAGAAAATTGCAAACTAAAAACAAAGAAAATAAATGACAAAAAAATAAATTTTAATAAAAAAACTTACCGAATTTGGTAAGTTTTTTATTAAAATTCTGGAGGTGTTGGTTGAGGAATTGAAACACCTAAGATGAGTGCAACCACTAAAAGCACGCCAAGAATAATGCCAATCACGAGCAATGAGCAAAAAAATGACCTAGCATAACTTCTTCTGACAATATTGTTGCTGTTAAAAGAAAAAACAATGAGGCAAATGAAACCAATAAGTGGCAATGCAAAAAGAATTGAATAACCAAAATATTTCCAAGCGCCCAACGGTCTATATTTCTCAGGAAGTTTTGCGATTTCGTCTTTTTCATAGTGATTCATAAGTTTTCCCTCCTTTTAGATATATTTGAGGTTACCCTCATAATTAATGCTATTCTACCACATTTTATGCCTACTTGTCCATAAAAATGATAATTTTTTATAAAATAGCACCAAGTTTTTTCAACTTTTTGATTATGTATTTGTTTGGCTTTAACATAGACTTAAAATTCTCACTTTGCTCAAAAACTTTGTCAAACCAAGACTCGACTTCTTTGATTTTTTCAGCATTTGTTATATGCCAAGCGCCATTCCATGAATCGTTATTCCCAAAGTCTAGCACAAAGAGGTTACCATTTTCAAACAAAACAAAATCATAAACCCTCTTTGGAAACAAACTTCTATCCTTTGTCACCCTTATTTCTTGACCATATTTCTCATCTATTAGATAGGTATAATATTCCATTTGTAAATACTCATCAAGTGGCTCTTCTATATAATGAATTCTCTTTATGTTGTCCTTTCCGCCATAGGCATTAACATAAAACTCTTCTAGCATTTCAACAAACCTATCATAATTTTTGTTTTTAAAGTCATCGTTTCCATCAATAAAATCATAAGTCTGCAAGAACTCCAATTTCTTGGCTTTTATGCCTAATTTGTCAAATTTAACCCAATATTCTCCATATTCATTATCTGGCACATATTTTTCGTCTTTTATTATTTTTTGAAAATCAATCACAAATTTTCTCCTTTATAAAAACAAGTATAACACAAAACTAAAATTTTGGTTTAGTTTTTAATTAAATTTTGTATTTTATTTGACTTGAAAAATATTGCGAGGTATAATTTAATAGTAAACAAAGGAGAAATATTATGGATTGGGCAAAAATTTGGAATGATATTTGCACTTATTTTAAATCAAACGCTTGGAACATCGTTTGGTTCTTTGCAATTCTTATTATTGGAATAATTGTTATCAAAGTTCTTCTTGCTGTTGTAAGAAAGGTTTTGAAACACACTCGCATGGAAAAAATTGCACAGCAATTTATCTGCACCATATTGAAGTTTATTTTATGGCTTATTTTGATACTGCTTTTATTATCTCAACTTGGCGTGGAAATCACAGGCATACTCACCGCTTTCAGTGCTGTTATATTGGCAGTTGGTATGGCGCTTCAAAACGCAATTGCCAACGTAGCAAACGGAATTATCATCATTTCCAGCCACATGTTCAAAAAAGGCGACTACATCATCACAAATGGCGTTGAAGGAAACATAACAGACATCAATTTCATGTTCACAACGCTTATCACAACTGACAACAAAAAAATCACCATTCCAAACAGTTCACTGCTCAATGGAAATGTGACAAATCTTGGAGCATATCCAAGACGCAGAGTGGATTTCACTTTCTCAGTTGCCTATGAGAGCGATGTTGAAAAGGTGAAAAAGATTGTCACTGATGTTATGGCAAGCAACGGAAAAGTTTATCTCGACCCTGCACCATTCTGCCGTCTTAAATATTTGAGCGCAAGCAGTATCGACTTCTTTGCAAACTGCTGGTGCGACAATGAGGACTATTGGGATGTTTACTACTACATAATTGAAAATGTCTATAACGAATTCAAACGCAAAAACATTTCAGTGCCTTACAATCAACTTGAAGTTCGTGAGCGTAAAGACAAAGTCACAATGCCAGTCATCAAAGATGCTCTTCCAAAACGCGTAGAAAAAGTCAGACCAAAAAAGGATGAAAATCCTATGGACGCAATTGCAAAAATCTTCATTCACAAAGACAAGAAGTCAAAAAAGGAAAGAAAGGCTGAGGCAAAACAAGATAAGGCTGAAAACGAAGAAATCAAAGTTGAAGAAAAAATTGAAGTGAAAGTTGAAGAGAAAAATGTGAAAACTTCAAAAAACAAACCTGCAAACAAAAAATCAACTGAAACCAAATCAACTGCACAAAAAAGCCAAAAAACTGCGTCAAAATCAAAGAAAACTGCAAAAAAAGAGAAATAATTGAAGATATCAAAAAAAATCAACTCAGGTAACTAAGTTGATTTTTTGTTTTTAATGAATTTTTGAAAATATTTCCAACTAAACAAGTTGTGAAAGGTCATTCGTAAAATCGCTGTTTATCTCTTTAAACTTCTCTGGCACCCTGTCCCAAAGTTCACTTATCGGTCTATCCATTGCATTCCCAAGAAGGAACTCCTCTCGTTTAAGCATTGGATGAAGAACCACATTGCCATTACTTCGAATTAGAAAATGTTTTCCTTTGACCCACCTGAAAACTTTGATGTTCCTTTCGGTGTCGCCATAGGTTTTAATCAATTGTTTTGCATATCTTTGCCCAACAAGGTTTGAAAGATTTTTGGCTTTTCCAACTGGAATGATTGGAATAAGCACAATTTCATCAATGTTAAATTCTTTGAGTCCGTCCAAAATTTTGTATATCTTTTTCACATTATTTGGAAAAAGCGGAATTTTGACTTGGACAAAAAGTTTGCTTTCGCACAAAAGTTTCAAGACCTTTTTAAATCTTTCTTCATCAAAAGCGTTAGAATTTGTGTTTGCATGCCAACTTCTATTAAGTCCATAAAAAGAAACTCTAATTTTTTTAAAGTATTTTTCTATGAGCTTAATATTATTTTCATTTATCAGTGATGCGTTTGTGTCAAGCGCAAGAATAGTCTTTTTGATATGCAGTGATTCAAGAAGATCAAAGAGCTCTCTGAAAAGAAGAGGCTCACCTCCTGTGATTGTTACACTTTGAATTTTTTCTTTAAAAATATTTTCAAAAATCTTTCTCCAACTTGAAAGACTAAGCTCCAAGTCGTTTTTGTTTGCAAAGCAGTGTTTACATCTGAAATTGCACCTATCAGTGATTTCCACAATAACACGCTTTGGCTTTGTTATTTTTACATCCATAATGACCAGAACTGCATTTTATAAAACATTCCCAAACACATGAAACGCTTTATATTGCCTTCATAACCTTATATTTTCCAAAAAGATATCTAGGCCTTGCAATTCTGAATTAATACCTCCTAAGCTAAATATTTTTCATTTATTTAGAAGTTGGCAATGCCATTATACCACATTTTCACAAAAAAGGCAAATGATATTGAGTACAGCGTTTTTAACCAAAAAAAGCAGATTTTTTATCTTTCTGCTTTTTTATATGATATTTAACAAAACTAAAATTCTTTATTTTCACCTTGATCCACTGACCACGCAGGATTGCACATCGCAACAAATGCGCCAGAAGTTTTCTCGCTCCAATAATACCATTCATTTTTCTTGATAAACACGGCACCATCTTCGTTTAAGACTCTTGTACCCACCCCCCCCGAAAAACGATTTCGCCTGTTCCGCTTTTTACGTAAATCATCTCATCAACTTTTGTGTTTCTAAACCAGCCAGAAAGCGGATGTCTGCCACATATTTCAACCACTGCGCAGTCAATGTTTTTTGTGCCAAAAGGATATTCAAACCCTTTTGCTGTTTTTGCATTCCAACTTCTCTTTCTTTTTTTTTAACAATTTGCATATTGACTCCTCCTATTTGATTTAATTTTATCTTATTTAAAAACAAAAAGCAAACAAATTGATATAAATGCAAGTTCTTCTCATATTTTCAAACGATGAAAAAAAAGATTGAAGAAAAATTCTTCAATCTTTTTTTAAACTTTTATGACTAGTTTCTTTTATCACTTTTCTTACTTTTCACTTTCGCAAAAACTGCAATTGAAATGATAATTTCAACTGTGATAAGCCCCAAAGCAATCCAAAGAACATCACTTTCTCTAGTGCTGTTTGAATTTATCGCTGCTACATTGCCACCAAGTTCTTCTGAGGTTATAATATTTTCAACTCTGACAGCCTCTTGGCCTTTAACACTCAATCCATCAAACAAATCGATAGAACCAGATGTAAACGCATTCAAAGTTGCTTTGTCAAGCATGTTTATATTGCCGTCATCGTTTATGTCACTTGCAAGTTTGAAAGCACCTTCCAAAACAATTGAGCCACTTGTATATGCGTTCAATGTTGCTTTATCGAGCATATTTATTTCGCCGTCACCATTGACATCACCTTTCAAAACCAAAGTGAGTTCGTCGATAATATTTTCACCATCATAAAGTCTAAGTTTCATTCCAGTTGCAATCTTTTTATCGCCAGAGATTTCATCACCGTTTTTAGAGAAGAATCTGATTCCAGTATTTTTAAACTGATTTGCGATATCTTGAAGAGTGTCTTTAAAGGCAATGTTTTTCAGATAAATTGGATTTGCTGAATCATATATATGTGAAGAATAATCAACAGCATCTCCGTTTTCAAAGACAAACCTAAAAGTTGTGTTTGACTCAATGAGTTCAAATTTTGTGATGATTTCGCCATAAACAAATGATATTTCTGTTTGTCCATTGATTTGATAGTTCTCAGAGTCTTTAACCTCAACTCTTGCGATATATTCTTCGCCTTCAGTCAGTTCTGTCACTGGATTGTTTTCTTTATCAAAGTAAGCAACAGTGACTTCACCTTGAAGTGAAGTTTCTTCACATTCAAACACAGGAGTTTCGCCATTTCTGTTCCAAGAGCCAACGATGTTAACCTTTGAAATTGACCAAGAAAGGACTAAATCTTCAATGCTTTCATCAGCCCAAACATAGCCTGATTTGAGTGAAATGACAATTGTGTAAGTTCCTGCATTTGTTGCAACAAGTTGAGAATCTTCTGAAATTTCCATTTTGTTTTCATCAAAGCCAACAAGCACTTCATTCACATTGTGTTCTGTTTTATCGAATACAATTTCTTCTGTTGCAATGGTTGGTTTTTCAACCTTTTCCAAAGCATCTTGAGAAGTTGTGAATGTGAATGATTCAGAAACGCCTTCTGCAAAATTCAATTCAACGTTTTCAGCATATTCGGTTTTCACGCTGACTGTGATAATGAAAGTTTTGCCTTGACCTTGTGCATTTGCAACATCTTCTTTTGTCACAATATTTCCTTCTTCGTCAGTTATAACATAGTTCAAATATTCTTCGTTAATAATGCCATCAGAAGTTATTGTGCTGTTTTCGTCATTTTCATTCCAGCCTGTGACATTGTATGCAAGTTTTGAAACAGTGATTTCAACAGTCTTTTCACCTGTTGAGCCGTCACTCCAGCATACGTTTGTGACGTTTGTGTTATATTCAGAGCCAATAGCAAAAGTAACAGTATAAACACCATGATTGATTGCCATAAAGTCTTGTGAAATGAAATCTTGATTGTTAAACTTAATGCTAACAGTTATAAACTTATTAAGTTCATCTATTCCGCAAACTTCAAGCAAGTTGTGGCTATTGTTATCAAAAACTGTAAAACTTCCGTTATTTTGTGGAATTTCAAGTTGCAAAGCAACAATATTCCAAGTGATTGACTTGTCATCAGTTGTGCCATCATTCCAAGTTGTGCTTGATTTGTCTTTAAGTGCAAGAACAAGTGTATACTCACCTGCGTCAGTTCCTGTTGCTCCGCTCACAACGTCAACTCTGTCACCAAGTCTATCAGAGAGATTTTCCCAGATATCTATCTCTTGACCTGTGTAAGTTACATCGTTGATTGTTGGAATCCAGACAACACTTGCATCTTCGCCAACAATGAAGGTGTATGACTTCAAGTTTTCATTTGCATAAACAAACTCAACATTGTTCTCAAATTCAGTCTTCACTGCCAATTTGATTGTGAATTCACTGCCTTGTTCTGCATTTGCGATTTCATCTTTTGAAACAATATTTCCATCTTTATCTGTGAAAACATAGTCGAACATATCGTTTGTCATCACTGAGGAATTGAAAATTGCAGTTGAATTTTCATTATTTTTATTCCAGCCAGTAACTTCTACCTGCAATTTTTCAACTGCGAAAACTATTGTTTTTTCATCAGTTGTGTTATCGCTGAAAATAATATTGTTTGCATTCACATTAAATGCACTGTCAATCGTCAAAACAAGCTTATAGTTTCCTACATTAAACCATTCATAATTTGTCAATTCATTATCATTATAACTTACTTTCAAAGACATAAAATTCAAGTCGTCAAGAGTTAAACCAAGCGCTTCAAGAATGTTATGTTTCAGATTGTCAAAAGTTACGTTTGACAATTCAGAAATGTTTAAAACTCTTTGATTAATTTGCCAACTAAATTGCAAATCATCGCTTGTTTCATCTGCCCAGACATAATTATCACCCGGCAATGAAATTGAAATTGAATAACTGTTTGCATCAGTTGCTCTATCAGTGCCTGAGATAATCATATATCTTGGGTCATAATCGTTAAGAATGTTTGTTACATTGTGTGCTTCACCATCATAGATGATTGAAACACTTGAATCAATTGAAGGTTTTGCAACCTTGAATTTTGAAATTTCCCAGTTGATAGAAACTTTTTCGCTGTTATCCGACCAAACATAGTTATCATCAGTTAAAATAATTGTTGCAACATAAGAGCCTGCATCTATTGCATGACTGCCCTCAGAAGAGATTTTCATTATGTCAGCGTTGTAACCATTGAGGATTTCAAGCACACTATGCTCTGAGCCGTCAAATGTCAAAGTGCCATTCAATGTAGGCAATTCCAAAATCGCAGCATTAATCTTCCAAGTTATGCGTTTTTCTTCAACTGTGCCATCGCTCCAAGTTGAGTTTTCAGGATATTTAAGCGTCAACACAAGTTCATATTCTCCAACATTTGTGCCGATGTTTCCACTTATGCAAGTTGTGAAATTCTTGAAGATTTCGTCAAAGGTTTCACTTACATCAATCGGCTGACCTGAATAATCCTTTTCAGCAATGACAGGAAGTTCCAATACTTTTGCAGTTATTTTAAATTTAAGAGTGAGAGTAGACCTATCAGTCATAGATTCATTTTCAGTTTTCCAACTTACATGTGCATCCTTATTGAATCGCAGAACGACTGAATACTCACCAACAGCAAGTTGTGTCAAACTGTTGCTTTCATTTTCAACAATTGACATGTATTGTTGAAGTTCGTTCCAATTTGAAATCCAGTCAGAAATTTGCAAAGTATGCTCTAAATTGTCAAATTCAATCACAATTTCTTCTGTTTGAGGTTTATCAAATCTCAAAGGTGGATTTTCATTTTCCTCAGGTTCTTTTGTTGTGAATAAAAGTTTTTGGCTAACGCCAGATGCAAATTCAAAGTCAACACTGTTTTTGAACTCAGTTTTAAGCACTGGTGTGATATAGAATGTTTCGCCACCAACTGAATTGTAGATATAGTCGATTGGAATAATCTTTTCAGCCTCGTCGAGATAGTTATATTTGAAAACATTAAGAAATTCTGGACCTTTATCTATGGTAATAGTTGAGTCTTCTTCTGCTTCGTTCCAACCTGTAACAATCACGTGTGCTTTGCTTACAAGCACTCTGAAATATTGGTTTGATACCTTTCCATTTCCCCAAACAACATTGCTTGCATTTGTGTTTATTCCATCTTTAATTGCAAATGTCACACCATAAGTTCCCGCATAAATTGCTCCAAACTTGTTGCCATAGTATCCACCATATTGAGTGAATGAGATGCCGTCTGGTGCATATTCAACCAAGATATTGAAATAATTTGAAAGTGATTGGTCGATATTGTTGAAGTATGAAAGAAGTTCGTGAACTTGAGCATCAAATTCCCAAGCAACTATTTCCTCAGTGTCATCTTCGCCCATTTCAAACTGGTAAACTGGAGTGAACAGACGTTTTTGCAAGATTTCCCAAGTTATTTCATTGAGCAAGTTTTCCGGCCAAACAACTTCGTTATAGCGTAATGTATCAATTTCGTTAAGAACAAAACTTGTCAAATATTCGCCAATGTCTGAGGCGCTATTTCCTGCAACTCCATTTGTTGTATAAACAATTTTGTCTTTCAAATATTCAGGAAGTCCAACAAGTTCAACTTTATAAACTGTTGCATTTCCGCCAGCATAATCAAAGGTGAATGCTGTTTCATAGTTCCAGTGAACTCCACTGACATCCAAGTTACCCTTATCAATCTTCCAATTAAAATCAGCAAAAACAGGTTTGTTATAGTTTTGTGAATTATAATTGAAATCGGCATGAGCAACATAGTTTCCAACGTCAGTTCCTTCTGCGCCAGTAAGTCTGATTGTTAAACCAGTAATATCATTTGCGCCTAAAAGTGAGAGTTTGTATGCTTTTCCGTCATATGTCATTGGAGCAACTTCTCTTCCCATTTCATCAATCCATTTGCCTTGGTTATTATCATAAGTTCCCAAAACAACGCCTTCATGAGAATATTGCCATTTAAGGTTTGTCAAATTGAAATCCGCTTTTGAAATTTCAAATTGGAATTCGTTGTTTCCTTCAATGAAGTAATCATCAGAGTCATAACTTCCACTTGTTTTGTAAGTGATTGTCACCAAAACTCTATAATGTCCAACATCAGTTGGCGCAACTGTTGTGCCTTTAACGCTTGAAGAAGAATAATAAGTCACAGTGAAGTTTTCAATGCTCAAATCTCCGCCAAAAACAACAGGTTTAGCAACATATTGATTTCCTGTGTATGGGAAAGAACTTACAGAAACTCCGTCATCGTCAATATCGATAATTTGACCATTAATTTCAATTCCTATTTGAACTGGATATTGGTCTTTTCCAATTGTGAAACCAATCGGATTTGGATTGTTTTCTGAATCATTTACGACAAGTTTATAGTTTTGTGTATAATTTACTTCCTCAGCAGAACCAGTTCCGTCTTTTAAGGTTGCCGTAACGCGATAGTTTACCGCCTTACCCGGAACTTTGACAAGTTGGTCAATTGCGAAAAATTGACCATCGTCACCTTGTTGTTCGAATGAATATTTAACAAAGCCATTGCCATATATAAGCACTGGCACTTCGAAAGCACCTTCATCTGTGACAAGTTTGCCTTGTTTCCAAGCAACATTGATTGATGCTTTGTTGATTTCCCATTCAATGGACCAAGAGAATGTTCCGTCATAAGAATCTGGGTCGCTCATTTGAGGAAGATAGTATGAATTGCTTGAAACCTCAAACTCAACTGTTGTCACATATTTTTTATCAGTGCCTTCTGTGGCATTGACAACATTGACATCGCCTGAATAGCCCTTAACAGAAAGTCCTGCTGGCAAAGTTGAACCATTGATATAGACATTTTGAGCACCACCTGTGTAAGTTAATGGAGAAGAATAATTCCAACTTATTCCAGACAAATCAATTTTTACTTTGCCGATTTTATAGTAAACTTCATAAGTTTTTGTGACAAAATAATATTTTGAATTATATGCCACAATGGTAACTTTTGCACAATAAACTTCATCTCTTGCTTCAGTTGAAGCAGTGTTTCCAGTGTAAGAACTGATTCTCACACCCAAAGTTTGCAATTCCGATGCAGTTTTTGTTATTGAAAAACTGTATGCTTTTGCATTGTAAGGAAGTTCAATAGGCTTTTCTTTTGTTCCAACATCATTTCCAACAACTATTGTTTTGTTGTTGTTTTTGTATTGCCAAACAAGGTCAGTGTCAGCAAAGTCGGAAATTGCAGTGTTGATGTTAAATCTCAAAGAATATTTACCTAATTTATAATTTACATTTTTTCCAACAATGCCATTGACTTGGAAATAATGTGTTCCCGGAGCAAATCTTTCTGGAAATTTGAAATAATAAACTCCCATTGACGAATCTTCTTCGAGTGGATAAAGTTTTGCTGATTCATTTGAATAAAAATAATAAACGTTAAGTTCTGGATGGTCACTTGGGTCAACTTCTGGCAAAGTGATAACTCCCCAAACAGCCGCACCTGCTGGCCATGTGTATGACCCACTTTCAAAAGATGCTTGCAAATCACTGTCAGTTGAGAATAATGAAAGTTTTGCAGTTGTAAATTTTGTTTTTATTTCAAACTTAATTGTTCTTTCATAATATACGGTGCCATAATTCAGCCAATAACTGTTGTTTGGGTCTTTGACTGCAACGTTGATATCATAAACTCCAACGTCCTTCATTCTGAGTGTCAAAACGCCTGCGTCTGTCCAAGACACTTCTTCAACTCCTGCTGGTGCAGTGTATGTGTCCCATTCTTTAAACAAATTGGTTATGACAAATTCCTGTTTCTCGGCGTTATATGTTTTTATTCTGACATCTTTATATTGAGGCAAGCCATGATAATACTTTCTGATTGTCAATTTAAAATTCACTTTACTTATTGAACTAATTCCCTCTATTCCATAATTATCAGAGTCGATAAGTGACAGGGAAACTGTATAAGCCGCAACTTCGTTTGCTTTAAAAATCAAAACATCGTTTTCCCAACTTTCCAATTCCATTGCAGAGCCTGTGAATTCATATTGAATAATGCCTTTTGGAGCATTGTTTATTTTTAAATAATAATATTCACCATGATTGTAATTAACAGTTCCGCTTGATGAATCTTCGGCAAGAACTGGTTTCATAATAACATTTCTATCGATTGTCAAAGTGAAAACTGCAGCAGATGTAACAGTTGAAACGCCAGAGCCAGTTACGAAGTCCCATCTTGTGTTGGAAGTGTTTGCATGTTCAACATAAACACGATAAGTTCCTCTATCTTTTGCTCTTAAAATCAAAAGGTCGTCTTCCCAAGAAACAAATTCAAACTGTTCAGCGCGAACATTTCTCCAAGTTAAAACTCCTCCGCTTTTGGCATGGATTTTCAATTCATACCACTCGCCTGAATAAGTTTTTGTCACAGTTGTTCCCGCAATACTTCCGTCATCAAGATAAGGAATGGTCAAATTCCATCTTTCAATTTTCAACTCAAAAGTCACAGCTCCTGTGCTTCCGTCCGCCCAAGTGAAGTTATTGTCTTTGAGGCTTATTGTGAGAACGTAAGTTCCATAGTTGAACGCTCCTACCGTGAGAACGTTGTTCTCATGAGAAACAAGTGTCATACCTTCTGGAAGTGTGTAAGTCAAGCCTTCTGTCACGCCTTCAACAACCATCAAAATCTGCGAGTTGTTAAATTGAGCAGTGATTTTTGTTTGGCCTTCTTCTGCGCCTTGCAAGGTTGGCTTTTCAACTTTTGCTGTTCCAACAATTATTTGATATGTAACCGAGTTGTCATCTTTTCCTTGCCACTTAAAGTTGTTGAAATCTTTAACTGCTAGGTTTATGCTATATGTTCCAGAGGCTACAACTTCCAAAGTTAAAACTCCTTCACTAACGCCTTTATTGACAACACCTGTTGGCAAAGTTGCTTGGATGTAGTTTTCATCAACTCCGCTTATTTGAACTTGTTGTGGATTGCCAGTGAAATCAATTTCTATTGTATCTTTTCCGTCGTTTCCAACAATTGTTGGAATTTCAATTTCCTTCTTTTCAATTATAACTGAGAATGGCACTTCAACCGTGTAACTTGTGTCAGCCCAAGCAGTGTTATCTGAGTCAACAAGTGTGAAAACAATTGTGTAGTTGCATGCATTGGAAGCCTGCAAAGTTAAAACATCATTCTCCCAAGAAACAAGTGTCATAGCGCCTGAATTAACACTTTTATTGATTGTGTATTTCACCCACTCGTTTGGCACGCCATTGAAAATAAATTGATGTGACTGCTCGTCATAGACCAAGGTTTTGGTTTTATCATTGTCTTCATCATGGTCACTGAAAGTTGGAATATTAATCTGTTTTTTAACGATATTCAATGTATAAAACCTATTTGTTGTGCTCCCATCAGCCCAGCAATAGTTTGCGTTTTTAAGTGCAATATTGAAAGGTGAAGTGGTTACGTTTGCACTTTTTCTTGTTATAGAAAATGTCTTATTGGTTTCGTCATAATTCAAAATATAAGAAGTTGCACTTGATGGAATACTGCAATTGAGCATTGTGTTATCATAATTTGAAAAAGAAATTGTGAAAGATTCTTTATCATATTCTTTTTGCAAAACGAAAGGATTTGCTTCTGTTCCATCACCACTTACAAATTCTTTATCTAAAACCGGGTCAGAAATCGCCTTTCTTGTTATGACAAGTTTGAAGTAAACTGCGCCTGTTGTTCCATCTTGCCATTGAGATGAAGCATTAATATTGATATATGCACTATATGTGCCTGCTAAAGCAACGTTTGATTCAAGCCTAGTCAAAGTCATGACGCCATTTTCGATTGTGTATGACCAGCGTGATTCGCTTGCAGAAATGTTCATAACAGCTTCATTGACTCCGGTGATTATCAATGAGTGATTTTGACCGTCATATTCAAATTCTTTATAATATGGGTCAGCATTTGTTCCTGTTCCGCCATCTGCATCTTGAAGAACAGGTTTTTCAAGTTTGGCTTTGACAATTTTTACAGCAAAATAAATCAATCGATTTCCATTTTCAAAGTCGCAGTAACTATCATTTGTAAAAATACGTATTTTATAAGCAATGGAAGTTATGGCTTCGCTTGTTCTGGTTGCAGTAAGTGTTCGTTTATCAGATGAAACTTCAAAATCATAATATTCAGAATCATAATTATATAAAACATTTGTCACATCACCGCCTTCTTGGCTGAAAGAATAACCTTCTGGCAATGTGAAAACTAATGATTTTTTTGTGCCGTCATAATTGAACTGCTTAATGTATGGGTCAGTTGACGTTCCTGTTCCACTGTCAAATCCACCCTCAAGAACTGGCGTCGGAACCACTTTTCTTTCAATCAGAGTGTTGAAATATATATTATCTGTTGTTCCGTCTTGCCAAGTAGCTGAATTTAACGTGATATAGAATTTTGCATAATCGAAATCGTGAGGAACGGTTTTTATTCTAGTGGCAGTTAACGTGGTCCCTGAAACTGAAGTTGTCCAAAAGTCTGAGCTGAAATGCGGAACCATAAAAGTTTCATCAAAGCCCTCTATAATTATTGAATGCTGTTGACCGTTATATTCAAAGCGTTTTAAATAAGGGTCGGCTTCTGTTCCAGTTCCACTATCAACACCTTGAAGCACTGGCTTTTCAACTTTTGGACTGGAAATTTTTATACTATAATAAATTCTATAATAATCAGTTGACCATTGGCAATTGGTATTTGCACCAGACAAAATTATGTTATGGGAAGCTTCTATCAGTTTAGGGGAATTATATGTTGCTGTAAGTTTAGTTTTATCAGATGACAAAGTGAAATTCCAGTAAGGTGTTCCTTGAGTAGATTTTGTTGACATATAAATAATTTGATATTCGCTTGTTACTGTGGTTCCATTTGGCACAAAGGTGAATCCTTCTTTGGCAGTGAATGTCAACTGTTTTTCATTTCCGTCATAGAAAAATTCAGTTCTGAAAGGTGATTCTGTTGTTCCTTCACCACTATCTATCCCTTCTGCCAAGTCAGGAGCCTGCATTCGAAAAGGCTCAATTTTAAGTGTGAAAACTTTTGTTTCGTTGGTTCCATCTTCCCAGCAAATGTTGCTTTGCAATGTGTCAACAAGGGAAATACTGAGTGTGTATTCACCAACTGATTTACCTGCTATTGTTGAAGATTTTATCAAGTTATTTGTCCAGTCTGTTCCAACTGCAGTGAAAATTGATCCTCTGGAAATTTTTATCCAATCTTTATCTTTGGCATCTCCTTCCAAATTCAAGTATTGCTTATCTTTCACAGAGTAATTAACAGTTTTAAGAAAAGCGTTGCCTTCATCACTCTCTAAAAGTGTAGGCATAACAACAGTTCTTTGTTTGATGTTAACATCGATAACAATTGGGTCTGTCGAACCGTCTTCCCATGCATATCCATCTTTTAATGTAAAAGTTAAAATTGAATCATAGTCACCAGCTGCTGTTGCTGTTATTAAATCTCGATAACTGCTATTGCTACTGTCTGTTGAAGACGTGAATCCATCACCTCTGCAATTCGCTACCATATAAGTTGAATTATAATTTCTAGCCTTAATTTTCAATCGAGCTTTTAAGTATGTATAGGTGAAAGAATAACGATTTCCTTCGTTTTCCATTGTGTAATCAGTAAATTTAGATGAAGTATCATTTTCATACACTGTAAATGTCAATTTGGGAATTGTTGTGACCTCAGCCAAAGGCTGAACGCCTTCGTTCAAATCGACTGTATCGACATTTTCTTCTGCACTATTTTCAATTTGCGCAAATGTTGACTCTGCCAAACTTGTTTTTTCGGTTGAAGTTGAAATGGTTATTCCAACACCGCCAAGCAAAAATGCAAAAACAAAAGTGAGTCCAAAAACCGCACTTTTGGAAAGTTTTTTCAATCTTGGCGATAGAGTTTTATTCTTATCTTTATTCTTTTTTATCAAAAATTTCATAATTCACCTCACTTCATCGAAATGGCTAAGCCGTCGATTTATTGTCTTTTTTCACCTGTAATTTAACCTTTCTTTTTCATTTGTTCATAGCGCTGTTTTTGTTTTTCCTTGCGCAATGATTTAACATTTTCGATTTCACGTGCAACTTGTTCTACACGCAGTTCAATCATATTTTTTGCAGTTTCAAAACTTTGCTCATCAACAATCTTAACTTTTGTTTTCTCAGTTTTGATTGAAGTTTTGCCATCAAGCCTTAATTTCATAAGGTCTTCGCTCTCGATATTAAAATAGGCCACAACAATATTCTTTTTGATGGCAAGTTGAACATAATTTTTATTGCCCACACCAATACTTAAATAGGTTTTTGCCTCTTTTATCTTGGCATTTGGTTTTTCGCTGGCAAACTTTTTGAGTTTGTCAAAATATCCTTTTTGTGTTTTTGACAACTGCTGATATGCCTCTTGCAAAGTTATCTTTTGCGCGCTTTCAATCACTATCGCGTCCTTTGAAATATGTTTATTTTCATCATCCAAATCTGATTGGTGTTTATCAAGTTCAACAATAACTTGCTTTGCGCTTTCGCTATTTTCACTTTCAACTGGTGCAGAATTTTGTGTCACTGGCTCGCTTTTTTCAACTACGTCAGTCACTTTCACATGTTCAACCACATGTTCAACATAATGTTTTTGCGCAAGCCTATCTTCAATCTTGTCCACAAGTTTTTCTTGTCTGTTTTCATCAAGTTCTTTTTGTTGCATTTCAATTTTGTCTTTCAACTTTTCTTCTTTTTGTTCTTGAAGAAGGATGGCTGTGTTGTCAGCCTTTCTGTTAAGTTGCTCGCTTATCGCTTTGAGTTGTGCTTCATGCTTTGCAAACGCTTCATTTTTTTCAAGATAATCAATTTGATGTTTCACATCACGCACATCTTGCTGAGTGTTTAACAGAAGATTGAGAAGCAAGTCATAGTTTGACCTGTCAGACACGACTTGAGTTTGTTGCGGAATATGTTGAGCAGGATAATCCATATATTGTGGCACTCTTCTATTGTCATATCTGTTGTCATATTCATAATATGGTTGCCCTCTTCTGAAGTCATTGACATTTTCTGAACTTTTTTGAGAATCAAGTTTTTCAAGAATTTTTTCAAGCAATTTTTCCATTTCTGAAGTTGATTCAACGTTTGGTTGAGGTTTTTCCTCTTCTTTCTTTTCAGGTTCAATGTTTTTGCTTTCAACTTTTTCTTCTTTAACTGTTTCAGCAACAACTGGTTCGGCAATTGTTGGCACAATTTTTTCAACTTCACAAGTTTCAGTTTTTTCGGTTTCATCAGTTTTTTCTTGAACGCTTTCTGAAACTTCTTCAACTTTTTGCGTTTGACCTTTTCTCTTTGCGCTGACATAAATCAAAATGATAAACATTGAAACGAAAAGCATAGCACCAACACAAACAACAATCCAAATCCAATTGTCAGCCAAAGTTTGAAGAATGCTCATGGCTTTTGACGCAAAAGTTGATTGAAGAAGTGTTGATTGGTTATGACTTATTGAAACATCTCCCTTTCCAAAAGGAATGGCAAAAGAAATGCTTATGCATGAAATCATCATGCACAAAAATGTTAGAAACAGAACTTTTTTCTTTCCCTCAAATTTCATTCAATTGCCTCCTTTTGCTTTTTTTGAGTTTGTTGATTATGATTTTTTTAGAATTTTTCTATATTTTTTTAGGGTTTCCAGCGTTTTTTAACGTATTTTAACCTAATTTTATGAAATGCTAGGTTTATTTATTTTCATTTTTCTTTCTTTGAGCAACCATAACAACGATGATAATAAACGCCAAAATGTTGTTTGCACCTAAGATAATCAATCCCAAGATATAAGGGAACAAATCAACTTTTGAATTTGTTTCATCAGTTGTTGGGTCATCAGGATTTGGCTTGTCTGGGTCATTATCATCTGGGTTTGGAGGAGTTGGTTCATCATTTTCAACAGTAACTGTCACCGTGTAAACTTTTGTTGATCCATCTTCTGCTGTTACGGTGATTTGAATTGTTCCTGGAACATTGTGTTCGCCAATTCCGTCCACTCTTGAAATTTGTGATTGAGCTGTTGCTTCAACAGTCACCTTGCTTGTCCCTTTTGGAAGAGTGACTGAATATGATGTAACACTTGGGTCAAATTCTTTATCAAGTTCAACTACCTGACCATTTTCCATTTTAAGTTGCATTGTTGCAAGGTTGTTGTTTGTGTCTGGTGTTGGTGTTGGTTCATCATTTTCAACAGTAACTGTCACCGTGTATACTTTTGTTGAGCCATCCTCTGCTGTTACTGTGATTTGAATTGTTCCAGGAACGTTGTGTTCACCAGTTCCAGTCACTCTTGAAAGTTGTGATTGAGTTGTTGCCTCAACTGTAACTTTGCTTGAACCTTCTGGAAGTGTTACTGTGTATGATGTTGTGTCCGCATCAAATGCTTGGTCAAGTGTTATCTCTTCACCATTTGCATTTTTGAGAATCATTGTTGCAAGGTTATTGTTTGTGTCTGGTGCTTGCACATTCAATGTGATAACATATTCTGTTTTTGTTCCAGTTTGTGAGTTAACAACAACTTTCACTGTGTGATTGCCTGCTGTTAACATTCCAAGATTTAAAGTTTTGTTTGTTTCAGATGCATTGCCTGTATACTTAGACACGCCGTCAAGCTGAATTTGAACTGTTGAGAAATTGCCATTCTTGGCTGTTATAATTGAAATGTTTCCTCGGTCTTGATAAGAAATTGTTCCAAGGTCGTCATTTGTGCCAGAAGAAAGTTGTGCACCTGTTTTTGAAAGCAATGTGTTTGAATTGTTTTTAACTGTTAATGAAGACAATGTGTTAACATTTTCACCAGAAAGGCGTGTGATGACGAGTCTGTATTGTTTGTTTGTTGTTCCATCCTCAGCAGTAACTGTCATGGTTATTGTGTTCTCACCTTCATTCAATGATACATTTCCGTTTGGTGAATATGTAACTGTTGCACCAGCACTGACAGTTGGTCTCAAACTTGCAGTGTCAAAAGTGCTGATTGAATATGGAACTGTGGCAACAAAGTCATTTTCATTTTTGGTTATTTTAACTTCATTTATTGTTGAAGTAAGATTTGTCATTTCGCATTCTTTTGAAAGTGGTGTGAAAGCAATCTTTATGTCACTGCCAACAAGTGTTACTTCTTGCTGAGCGCCAAGCATATCTGGAATCAAATCGTTAGACATTGTTATAGACGAAAAATCACCGGCAGGTTTTTTCACCTTCAGTTTATATCCTGCCATCACCCATCTTTGTTTTGAAATTGCTTGATAGTTATTATCTCCCGCAAGAGAAATTTTTCCTGTTGATAAACTTGAGTTGTTTACGTCAACATATGAGTTTGAAATATCTGTAGATTGAATAATTCCACAATCGCCATCAACTTTTGCGTCGACCTCAAAAATTTCTGGGTCAACTTGGATATCAACCTGTGCACCAAACAAATCTTTTCCAGTTGTGTTTTCGATTGTTACTGTTAAATTTAAAATTGTGTCTGCTGGCTTGAGGCTTGTCTTATCAACAGTGAGCGTGCAAGTGATTCCCCCCCCCGCACTAACTGTAGTTCTCTGCATTTCAATTAAGGAAGTTCCGACAAGAAAAATACCGAAAATTCCAATCAGTAAAATCATAAATGCTATCATTTTTATTTTTGCTTTTTTCATCATTTTCTTTAAATCTCCCTTTTTTGTCATTTTTAACCTTCTTATTTTGTGTCAAATTTACTCATATTATATCGATTTTTGCAAAAAAAGTCAAACGTTTGTGAAAATTTAAAAAAAATGTCGGAAAATGGACAAATATATAGGGAATACAAATTGAAATGCCAAGACAAGTTATGTTAAAAATCAAAACAATTTTTAATATAATTTAAAATAAATAAATCAAAAATAACTTAAAATAATAATTTAATTTGAATTTTTGGGGATTTTTATATTTTCATGAAACCCTGTTGTCTTTCATAAAAAAAGCAAACTTTTAAGTTTACTTCAAAAAGTTTGCTAAACAATCATTAAACTCATTTGGCTTATCCATATTTGCACAATGCCCCGCGCCTTGCAAAATGACTTTTTCACACTTTTCTTTTTCTGCCCATTCGTTAACAATTTCAATCTCTGCAGGAATGTCATGTTCACCACAGCCAACCAAAAGTTTGTATTCTCTTTTCTTTTTTGGAAACTTGTTGATTATGTTTTGCAGTTTTGCAAGATACATAAAAGATTTTTTCTTGAATTGAATATTCATCTTATAAAATTCTTCTTGCGCATTTGGCGTGAAAGCAGAAATCTTTTTGTTTGCTTTTGCAAACCATTTAACAGAAAACATTGCTTTAAAAATCATTTTCATTTGCTGTTTAGAATTGCCTTTTTGTTTTTCAGCATCAAAGTCATTGATGTCATATCCACCAAAGCATGTAAGCGACAAAACCTTGCTTTCATATTTGTTGGCAAAATCTTGGATAAAAACAGCGCCCAAAGAAACACCAACAAAATGCGCTTTTGTTATGTTATGCTTTTCAAATATTTGATTTATCCAGTCGGACATATTTTCAATAGAGTCACCTTTTTTTATTTTGATTGATTTGCCATGCCCCAAAATGTCAACTGCAAGCAAGTTATACTTTCCCTTAAAAAATTCAAATTGTTTTTCAAACATTCTGTGGTCCACAAAGGCAGCGTGAATAAAAACAATCCATTCCTTCTTTGCCGAATCATCAATATAATATGCAATTGGCGATTGTTCAAGATAAAATTCTTTCATAAATTTTTTACTCCTGTTTTTTCAATTTCTTCTATATTATTTATAATTTTTTAATCTGAATAGCGTATACTTGCAAAAGTTAAAAGTTGGTTTTGCATACTTCTATGAAAGATTTAAATATTTCATTGTGTTCTTTATGAGTTTTATATAAGGTTTCAGGATGAAATCTAACCGCAATATTAAATTTTTTGTCTGGTGCCTCTAAGACATCAAAATAACCGTCATCACAAACTCCTACCACTTTATAATGTTTTGTTGGATTGTCAATTGTCTTTTTGTGCCTTGAATTGACAATCATCTTTTCACATCTAACAATGCTATAAAACTTGCTGTTTTTATCTATAAAGATAGGATGAACTTCATCTACCCACATTTGACTGTGTTTTTCGATATTCTCAACATTTTTTGTTGTTCCTCCAACACCTCTAACCATTGCATTTTGTCCACCACATATACCTAAAGTTGGAATATCGTTTTCGAATGTGAATTTTGCAACCCAACTTTCATATTTTTCGGAATCTTTACCTCCTTGAAGTATAATACCATCACAGAGTTTTATTTGTTCTATAATTTGTTCTTTTTGTTCTTGTGAAAGAAAATCAGGCCACTTATCCCCCCCGCTTGGAACAAAATTTACTTCGTTTTCTGGAGATAAAATTCCAATAGCAATTCCACCATTATCAAAAATCGCATTTTTCACTTCATCTCTTATTAATGCATCTTGCCTCTTGTTTTCCACTTCAACATGTTTTGAAACAATTCCAATAATTGGTTTTCTTTGCATAAAGCACCTCCCATTTAACTTATATTTTCACACATTTCGTCCTAAAATCAAATTAATTTTTTTAAATGATATTCTATAGTTCCCGGTGGACAATCTTCAATTTTCCCAAAAACCTCATATCCGTTAATTTTATAAAAATCAAGTGCTTGGAAATCCCAAGTCTCCACTCTAACGCCTGTTAGTTTTTCGATTTTAGCTTAATCTTCAATAAGCCTTAGAATTTGGCTTCCAACTCCCTGTTTCCTATATTTTTCTTCAACAAATAGAATATATAAATAATACCAGTTATACTCCACATACCCAACTGCGCCACCAATAAGTTTATTGCCTTCAAAAGCAAAGAAACTTTTATTTTTAATTTTACTTTTTCTACTATTGAACCACTCGTTATGATTTCTATTAAAATCTTTTAACTTTTTTAATATTTCTTTATCTAGTTTCTCACTGTTAACACACTCAAATTTTATCATTTGCCCCTCTATTAAAAAAAACTTATTGTTTACATTTTTTGGTGCTCCCGTCAGGATTCGAACCCGAACTAATGGTTCCGAAGATACGATATCGTTTTGAAATAACTTTTGTGATATATAACATCTTTTATAACTTTTGTAAGTTTTGAGTTAACTTTTGTCATTTTTGTATCTTTTGCACCTTTTATAGATTATATAACTTTTCTAACTTTAAGTAAATAATTTTTATAATTAGTTTTATATTTTTTATTTGAAAGTGAAATAAACATTTCCCTTTCTTAAACTCTCACAAGGCTAAATTAATTGTATAAGGGTTAATTCTACTTATTTAAGAGGTAATTAATATGTTTGAAAATAAGCCAAAACTATTTGCTTGCGAAACAAAAGGACATTCACTTGAAAATGATGTTGTTGAGATGATGAAGATAATTCAAAACGAAATGGACAAGCGTGGTTATAAAGCCGTTATTATGGGTTTAGTTAAAGATAATATTGTTGTCGACTTATCAAACTTGTTAGATTAGTTTTTGAGCAACGATATTATAGCCGATTTCTTTTCGTCATTCGCTTTTTGTAATAAGTTTATAATTTCTTCGTCTTTCTTGTACTGTGTAATATCATAATGAAAAAACTCTTGTGGTGTACAACCACATTCGTCCATAATTTTTAAAAACACTTCCATACTAGGCAAAAAGCCTTGCTTTTTAGATTCTAGTCTGCTTATATACCATTCGTTCATGCCTATTGCAATAGACAATGACCTTGCAGATAAGTTAGCACGATTTCTAATTATATTTATTCTAGTTATGATTTCTTGTTTATCCATATTTTAACACCTTTCCTATAACAAATATTTTAAGGCAAAAGTGCTGTTATCTGCGAGACAATGAACTTTAAAAAATAAAATCATACACCAAATTATGTGGTGTTATACACCAAATAGTTGACTTTGTTTGGTGTTTTATATTATAATAAAGTTGGTTTAAAGTTTTAAATATTAAAAGGAGGTAAAAATAATATGAAAAAATTTAAATCAATTTTATGTATAGCACTTTTGCTTGTTGTAGGTTGTGTTGCCTTTGTAGGTTGTGGACCTAAAAAAGAAGAAGATAATCCACCAGCGAATCAAACAACAACTATTACTCTTGCAGAGGCAAAAACAACAATCATAAATGCTTTAAGGATAGATGAGCCACAAGCACAAGCAACGGCTATGACTTATGTTCTTGCTGAGGAACAAGAAAATAGAGACATTTTTGTTAAATTTGGGAAATCTCAATTTGTTTTAGATGCAAAAACAATTTTAGATGGAACTACTTATGATATGCCAGCACATCTTATTGCTGACAAAACTAATGGAACTTGGAATAGTTATAACCTTGAAAGCACAGTTTTAAGTGATGACAGATTACATAATGTAAAAACTTATTTTAATGGTACAAACTATTATAGCAATATTGATAATAATGTTAGTTTTGGAACAGACTTGTTTGGAGATTTTTCTCAAATGTACTTAACAACTATTGAAACAATGTTTAGCGAAGATGCTTTTGACATCTTTTACTCTGGCGATGTTATTAAAACTACAACAAATAATGGCTTCACTTATACAATGCCTGTTAATCCTTTAAGTTATCAAAGATTTATAGCAAAACAGCAAGGTTATTTGGAGGATTTTGATGAGGCTTACGAGCAAATGTCCGATGAACAAAAGCAACAATTTGAAAATGGAACTATTAGCGTTGTTATTGATTTTAATTCTAATAGTGATATTACAAGTGTAAAAATGAATATGTCAGTAACAACTCCTAATGGGCAACAAGTAGGAAATGCGACTATCACAAAATATACTGGCGAAATAACTGAGCCACAATGGGTTACTGACTATATTGCAAGTCAAAATTAATTATATTAAAGACTACAAAATGTAGTCTTTTTTTAATGGTAATTTTATTTGACTTTATAGATTGGTTTTTGGTATACTCACTCTGTATAAAAGTGAGGTAAATAATGGGTAGCAATAAAAACCAAAACATTGAACAAGAAGAATATAGAAGTTTAATAAAAAATATTTTAGAAGAAATCGGTGCCATTGAATATTGTTCTTGTCGAGAGAAACGTCGTTTAACTGGCAAACTTGACGACGACGAAATAAGCAAGTTGGTTGAAGAAAAATTAAAGAAACTAGGCGAGGATTTTGACAAAGCAGTATTAAACAAAATCTTAGCTGAAACACCATTTGATAACAAATGCGAACATTGTGAAGAAATTGACGATTAATTTTTAGTCCATTCACTTTTCTTCAATTATATATACAGTGATTTATTAAAGAAAGGACATTCTCTATCCTTTCTTTTTTGTTTTGAAATTTTTACTTTTTTATTATTATTTAAAATAAATGCTTGGCTAAATTTTATGTAGGCAGTGCTAATTAATTTAAGGAGAAAACATTATGAAATTTGAACGAGAACAGAAAAACGAAATAGATAAAATAATTGACGAAAGTGAAAAATTTTGTAAGGCAATAGAAATTTTAGATGTTGTTTCCGCCACCACTTTGCAAAGGTTATTTGATATAGGTTATCCTACTGCCGACACCCTATTGAGAAATCTTTTAATTAATGGTGCAGTTGAACAACACGAGATGTTTTACAAAATAATTTCAAAAGACAAATTCGCTAACATTTGCCAAATATATGGCTTTGACAAAATATCTCCAAAGTTCTATGTCTATTTGGCAAAATAAAACAAGTACTTATTTATTATAAATAATAATATAAAATGGCAACGATTTTAATAGTCGTTGTTTTTTTATTGTTAAAATTTAAAAGTTGTTAAAACGAATGTATATACATTGTGACGGTCGAAATTATTAGATTTTTAAGTTGTTAGTGAGTTCATAATTAGAAATATTGCTAGACACTTATTCTCACAACGGGAAACATATCTCTCCCTTGTATTATTGTAATTTATGATAATTTATATTGATTAAAGGTAGGACACGAGAGAACAAAGGGTTTTAAAATTTTTATGAAATCATTAAAAAACTGGCGAAACGACTGTATGATATTATGACCACACAATAAAAAGTGTGTATTCAAATTTAAAAAGTTTTTATAATAAAGGAGAAAGATAAATGGAAAAAATTTTTATTCCTAGATTTAGGACAATTCATCAGTGCTTGATTGAAATCAAAAAAATAGACAGCGAAAGCACAATCAGTGAGTGATTTATTCGTTCATTGTGTAAGAAAGAACTAATTGAGTATTACCCTAGTGGCAATAAATCGTTAGTTAATTTTGACAATTTATTAGAGTATTTAGGTGGAGGCAGAAAAAATGAAGAATAAGAATGATATTATGTCTATTAAAAAAGTATATAATAAGCGTGGCGAACTTAGTTTCCAATTATATGGTAGTGGTAAAGACCCATACACGAAAGAATATAAAGTTTACCCAAAGAGATTTAAGGTACCAAAAGAATTAACCAAACAAAAAGATATTGATAAATTTAGAATGCAGATTCAAGTCGAGTGGAAAGAGAAAGTTGAGCAGTTATCAAAAGGCATACTTTCATACACTGACAAAAAAATCTGTTTTTGTGATTATGCTGAGCAATGGGTGGAAAGATTGAGACTATACAACAAAGAGGGTTATAACCATTATGCACACTGCAAACTTCATTTAAAAACATTCAAAGAACATTTTGGTCGTTTTACACTAGCAGAAATGACCTTGCCTGTAATTCAACATTTTTGTGATTGGTTATGTACTAGGACTTATAAAAAAGAAACAATAATTGTCAAAGAAAGTTTAAGACCTATTTTGAGAGCAAGAAAAATCAAAATTAAAGATATTGCCAGCGGTTGCACTTTGAATGCTGAAACCGTAAAGCATGCTCTTACCATTGGAAAACATATCGCAAAAGACACTGCTAAAAAAATGTGTAATTATTTAGATGTTCCCCTATCAACTTATTACAATGTGATAAGTGAAGATAGATTATATTCCAAAACCGCAAACAAAGGTTTAAAGGTTTTGCTACATAGCATTTTAAAACAAGCGGTTAAGGAAAACCTTATTCCAATCAACTATGCTTCAAGTGAATATACCAACAAAGTGACTGGAACTGTTGGCAAGAAAAACATTTATGAAACACAAGAAGAAATACAAGAGTTTTTGGACTGCCTTAGCAGAGAAAAAGACATAAGGAAAAAAGTTGCATTTTCAATAGGTATAAGTTTAGGATTGCGTGGTGCTGAAATTAGCGGACTAGCATGGCAAGATATTAACTTTGATAAAGGCACTATCTCAATAAATAAAAATACTATCTATGTTGAGGGTTTCGGTATCATCACAAAAGGTACTAAAAACAAATCTTCAACTAGAACAATTAATATGCCTAACACTCTTATAGAACTGTTAAAAGAGTACAATGTTTGGTGGTTGGAAGAACAAAAGAAACACGGCGATTTATGGGCTAACACCGACAAGTTATTTGTGCAAAATAATGGAAATGATATGAGCAACTGCACTATTGCAATATGGTTAAAAAAATTTCAAAGTGAAAATAATTTAAAAAGAGTGACCTTGCACGGTTTAAGGCATACCAATATCACAATGCTGATTTTAAATGGTGGCGATTTTAGAACTGTTGCTTCTAGGGTTGGGCATAGTGATGTACAAACTACATTAAACATTTATTCACACTACACTAATCAATCCGACAAGAAAACAAGTGATTTGATAGAACAATTACTGTATGCACCAAAGGCTGTTAGTATCTAAACTAACAGTCGGTCATTTATTTTAAATAATAATATAAAAAGAAGAAAAATAAATAATCAAAAGAGAGATAATAGCGGTAGATAATCGTAAAAGTAAGTAATCTCCACAAGAGGTAAATTTATTTGATTTGAATTTTATAAAGTGCTATAATGCTTCCACCAAGTGATTTCTTGTCTAATTTAAGGAGGTTTATTTATTGAGAATTTGACCTAACTCTTCCTAACCTTTCTCTTTTTTATATAATTATTATTTATCAATGAGAAGGAGAAGATTATGGGAGAAGATAAAAACAAAAATTTTGTCGTTGTCAACTATGATAATGGCATAACTCTAATTAAGAGAAGAAGAACAGACCCGAAAGCGGGAATGCCAACAGGTCGTAGCAAACACTGAAATAGCAGAGTAAGAAATGTTGAAACACCATACATTACTACAAAACAATACGAAAGCACACTTTATAGGATTGAGCAAAAACTAATCAATGTTGATTTAGTCAATCACGACTACAAAGTGTTAATGCTACCAACAGATACCGAAATGGACTATTTCGATTTTCAAGCAGAGGTTAAAAAGTTTATAGCGAGTTTTCGTTATGAATATAAAGATGTGGAATATATCAATGCGATTGAATGTTATGAAACTGGCTTCAATCGTTATCATTCACATTTACTAGTTATATTTAAAGGTAAAGCCCCTGTTTTGAGCCTCAACTGGTTGAAAGACCATTGGAAATTCGGTAAGATTACAATTCGTAATGTCAGAGAATTTGAAGAGAGCGACCCAATTAGATATTTTACTAAGTTCAAAGACAACAATCTACAACTTGATAAAAAAGAGTTGACCAAATTTCCACAATTTGCCAAGTTTATTTCAACTAGCAGAAATCTGCCAATGGCAAATGTAGTGTCCGCAGAATATGTGGACTACAAAACTGCTGTCAACACCTCTAACACTCTTTTACAACAGAAAAGTGCTAAGATAAATAGACGAACACATATGTTTGAAAATAATGTTTACTTTGATGGTGCAACAGTCTATAATGTTGACAACACTAAATCACTTGGTTATGAGGACGACACCATTTATGGTGGCGAAGAAGTCTTCTAAGAATGAGGCAAGTTTAATCGACTTGTCTTTTTTCAAAACCTTACCCTATATATGCTCTGATAAATTTATCAAACTTTTCATACCATTGTTTATCTTTCTTTTCTTCGTTGAACATATCTAAAACTTGAAAAAAGATATCTGCATCAATTAGGTCTCTAATGATTACATTTATATCTATCGCTTTGTTATGTGCTGATAATCCCTCAACTTGTCCAAGAAAAGATATTGTTTGAAGAGTATATTGAAACTTATCTTTTATATTGAGAAGTTGCTCTTCATAAGATGTTTTATAAGTCTTTAACTTTTCGAAAGCAACTTCTTCTTTTGATAAATTAATAAAATCTACATTACTTAAATAACTTGACACACCAAATCTTTGAGCAGAAAATTCGCTGTAAATATTAAATGTTATATATAATTTATTTCCTCTGATTTGTGTGTCGTTTGGCAAATCCCCAAATACTGCTAGCGAAAAATAAGCCAAATCAACGGCATGTTGAAACTCGTGATATGCTGTTTTAATAAATAACTGCTGTTCCAAGTCGTCATAAATCAAAATATATGACGGATGATTTTCATGTGGCAAAATGTAAGTCCCACGAAGAAGAGCCTTATCATTACTTAAAGTCCCCAACTTTTCTTCAAATAATTCATTTATTTCTTCTGCACGCTTTGCCACATCTTCAACAAATTCAACTTGACACTTTTGATTAAAAGCCTTTAATAAAATTCCTTCAATATTGTTTTTTATTGACAAATGCACTTTATCCATTTATAAAACCTCGTATTATTTAACTTTCGCAAAAACATAATATTTTAAAGATTTTTGGTGCCCCCAAGAAGACTCGAACTCCTACACCAAGTTCCGAAGATAAGCTATCATTATTAAGCACCTTTTGTACATAAATCTAGCTTGTGTAGATTTTATAATTTTTGAATTGATTTGCGTAAACTTTGTAAGTTTTAATAAAATTTATAAACACAATCAAGTTTTGCAAAATCAAGCAAAATATTTTTATAATTATTTTTATAGACTTTTGCTTATCATGATTCATTTTAATTAGTTAACGACGAAAAGTCAAGTTTTTAAAAGGAAATAAAATGACCTTTACTGTTTATTATAACGGCTAAATTTAGTAGATAAGGAGTAAATATGTTCAACAGCAATTTTGAAATTAGTAAATTATTAGCACCTAAAACAAAAGAAGAAATACTCTCACAACTTGCATTTGATATTAAAGAAATACAACAATTGTTTGATGAGTTAGGGATTAAAGGCACATTCATTTGAAAAATTGATTAAAAGGAGGAGAAGTTGATATGCGTTTTGAAGTTGATAATTTAGGCTATCCATTATTAAAAAATATAGAGACTGAAGTTTGCAATTGTGTGATTAAGTTTATAGAAAGCATAATTGAAATAGTGGATAAAAACGAACAGAATAAAATACTGAATGAATTAAAAGCTAAACTGAAAAAATAAAATGAAGTCTTAAATAACTTCATTTTTTTATTAGTGTTAAAATTGCCTCTTTCTTTTCTTGTCCTATGTTTCTAAACTCTTCTATAAGTTGCATATCTTCTTTGAATTCGTGAATGTTATGATAGAAAAATTCTTCTTCAGTCATGCCACAAGCCTCTATAATTTTTAACATAACTTCCATACTTGGCAAAAAATCCTTTTTGCTTTCAAGTCTATTGATATAGCCGTCATGCATTTCTATTTTTTGGGATAATGCTCTTGCAGATAAATTTGCTTTTTCTCTAGCAATTCCAATTCGTGTAATAATATCAATGTTATTCATTACGCACCTCACAATTTAATCAATTAAATTATAAAGGCGAAATATACGGCAGGCAATAGTGCTGCATGCTGTAATGTAAATAATATATAGTATTATATACTATTTTATTGATTTTTATCGCATTATATGTTATAATAACTCCATACAAGGAGTTATTTTATGAAAAAGGTTAAGTCATTATTTGTTTTAGTATTAACGCTGATATGTGGAGCATGCATATTTTCAGCATGCGGCAAGATTTCTTATAAAATCAATTTTATCGTTGATAATGGAATCTATGCTCAAATTGACACAAGCGGAAATGAAACAATCCAAATGCCTAACAACCCAACAAAAGAAGGCTACACATTTGACGGCTGGTATTGGGATGAAAATACTTGGACAAGACCTTTCACCGCAAATTCATTATTAAACGAGCCTCTTTCTAGTGATATGCGAGTTTACGCAAAGTTCGATTTAATAATTACTCATTATCATTCACTAACAAAACAAAATAGAAAAGAGCCAACTTGTACAGAACAAGGTCATGAAGAATATTGGACTTGCGAATGCGGAAAAATATTTTCTGAAAATAACGAGAACAGCGAAATCAACTCAATCCCATATTTAGATGTAATTGCACATAACTTATCTCAATGGCATGAAACACAAGCCCCTACCTACACAACAACGGGCGAAGAAAAACGAGAATGTTTAAATTGTGATTATTTTGAAACCAGAGAAGTCCCAATGCTTATTGCAGACATAATCGCACCAACGCAAATTACTATTGAAAATGGAATTTTAAAATGGAATGGCAATTCGCCTTTTGGGTATAGTGTTGTTGTTAATAATCAAACATATCAAACAATTGAAAATGAATTTACAACAGACTTTTATTCTAATGATTATAATTTGGCAAAAGTAGCCACTATAGACAAGGATGGAAATATTGGTGAATACAAGGAATTTAACAATTTTATTGTTAATGAGGAAATATCGAATTTACACTTTGTTGAATCAAACAATCAAGTTACATTTACTTGGAATGCACCAACAAACCTTTATAACTTCGTGTTTGAACTCAACGGAAAACAAACAACAATACCAAAAACTCAAACACAATATACAATCAATAGAAACCAATTAAAAGCTGGAGATGAAATCAATGTGTTTGTGACAGGACTTGAAAGTGCAGATTTCTATGCTTCAAAAAAGGTTGGATTTACTTTGCAACAACTTGATTCTCCAAAAGTCATAATCGACAAACTAGACTTGACTTGGAGAAATATTGATAACGCAAACAACTATATTTTATCGTATGCAAGCACAAAAGAAACTTTACAAAACTGTAAATATTCATTTGATGGAAAAAACGCAGGAGAATATTCAGTTGAAATTACTGCTTTTGCAGAGCAAGACTTTTTATCTAGCGAAACAATAACTTTTAATTTTAACAAATTAATTATGCCAAATATTTCTATCGATAACGGACTAGTATCTTGGGATGCTATCGCAGGTCAAGTAAGATATAGCATTTTAAAAGACAACAAAACAACAACTTTTGCAGGAAATAGTTATCAGCTTCAAGAAGATAATAGCAAAGAATTTGAAATTTTATTGTTTGCAGAAACAATAAGGGAAGATATAATGCAATCTGATTATGCATTAATCAAAAATTTT
>CAPERS010000015.1:0-570 GCA_948607205.1 uncultured Eubacteriales bacterium
ATTACGAATTTAGTTGACTTAATTTTTTATAAATGCTATAAAAGTTTTAAGGAGGAGAATGTGTGACTAATTATTAAACTTATCATGGTCGAATAGTGGTGAGTTTAAAAATTGTGAAATTGAAAGTCCAAATACGTTGGATAATTATATTGATGAAAAAGTTAAACTACTTAAAAACAACCCCCGGCGATAAAATTTCGCTGGGGAATGAATTTGATTGACTTTTGTTTTTATCTTTGTTAATATGGAATTTGTAAAAATTCTATATAAAAATATGGAGAATCGTAAAATTCTGCAAGTTCCATTTTGAAATACCTGCAAAATTCTATGATTGCTTTCTGAGAAGGAAATTCTGACTTCCCTTTGGTTAAATCATCCAAAGTTGATGTTGGAATAAGTGAAAGATTTGATAATCTATTTATAGACATTTCGCCCATGATTTCCTTAACTCTTAAAGATACTGCTTGACTATAAGTGATTTGTTTATTTTCCATACTTTTATTATGAATTATTTATTATGCCTTATCTTTCCGAATTTTCGGAAAGATAAGGCATAAAAAAGGAGGTGTG
>CAPERS010000015.1:580-22374 GCA_948607205.1 uncultured Eubacteriales bacterium
TTCTTGCACAAGGTCATCATAAGTGCATTTAAAATAGCAAATAATTTTGTGAATATTCGATAGAGTTGGTTCTCTTTTCATTGAAAGCCAATGAGAAACGATTGCTTCGGAAACTTGCAAAGCCTGAGCGAGTTGATATTGTTTTATTCCTCGTTCAAGCATCAGTTGTTTTAAGTTTGAGCTGAAATTTCTTTTTATATCCATATAGATATTTTACCTCAAACTTTTATTTTAAATGTTATCTTAACTATTGTTAATATTTTATAATTAAAAGGAGAACAAAACAATGGAATATTTATTTGACATCAATCCAAAGAGGTATGAAGGATTCAACACAGAGTGTGCTTTTTTCAAGCAACACTATACTTTTAATAAGGTTGACGGTGTTTATGAAAAGGTGACATATGGTCATTGCGGTTTAAATGACAAACTTGTTTGCAAGGATTGTGTTTGCTTTAAAGAAAAATCGAAGGTGACAGAGGAGGAAATTTGCGCAGAAAAGCAAATGCTTCTTGCTCACATCAAAAACCAAATGGAATGGACTGAAAAGATTCTGCAAGAGTTTTTTAATTTTGAAAAAGAGAAACCTGAAGAGAAAAAAGAAATAGGCGACAAAATCGAAACACCAAAAGTTAAACCTAAAAATATTTTCTTTGACTGAAAATAAAGAATCCACCAAGTGTGATTGGTGGATTTAACAACTTTGAATTATAATGGTTTGTCAGAATCAGCATTTGAATAGGTGTGAATGACTGCTTGTGGTTTTTTGTCAAAGAGTTGAGAGAAGGTGAACATTTCGTCATGAGTGCCATTGGTTGAGAAACCGATTTCAACAAAGAATTTGAAAACGGTGAATGCAACGTCTTTTAAGAACTCAACAAAGTTTTCGCTTTCGTCTATGCAGTTGAGTCTTGAAATGGTGTATCTTGAAGATGTTGGTTTGTGTGAAAGTGCCCAACCGCAAACCTTGCCATTTTTGACATATAAGAAACTATTTTTATAATCGAACTTATCTCTGATATCATCAACAAGCATTTCTTCATCCACATCTGCAAGTTCTTCGTGCAAGTTTCTGTCAATAAGAGCAAGTTCCTTTTCAAACTGGGTGATTAAATTTTTGTTTGACTTTGCAATTGTGTTGACGGTGCATCTTGGAAGTTTATCTTTGAGGTCGGCGTCTTTGACAACAAAAAATTTCTTTGACATTGCAACGTGAAAGCCAGAGTTTTCAAAAGATGCAAGGTATTCTGCCGACATGCTGTCGACATCGCTTGTGAACTTGAAAACTTCATTGTCATTGACAGCGAAATTTATCATTTGAGCGGCAACGCCAATTCCTTCAAATTGTGGGTTGACGAAAAGTTCAAGTCTTTTTGTCATGCATGGAGAAAGAAAGTCAGCAATTGCAATGAAGCCAATTATTATTTCTTCTTTTCTGAAAATATAATAAATGCCAGAATCGTGAAATCTTATTTGATTTTTCAACAAAAATTGCATAAAAGACACATCGCTTTGGTTTGGCATAATTTTTTTGATATTGATAACAAAACTCGTCATATTGCTCATAAAAACATCCTCTTTTGTTTAGTGACAAATGCAAGTATAGCACAAGTTTTGTGAAATATCTAACAAATTTGGCGTATTTTCAAAAAGATAGAACATAGTTTTATTAAAAACGACAAAATTCGACTGTTTATCTTCTTTTAAACATCTGCTAGTTTTCAAGTTCAACCACAACGCCAGCCAAATATTTTGCCAAGCAGTTTGCGGTTTCAATTTTTTCGCTTTCAACCATGATACGAATTTTTGGTTCTGTGCCAGATGCACGAACCAAAACTCTGCCTTGACCAGCAAGTTCTTGCTGAGCATCTGTGATTGCATTGAGAAGTTTTTCTGAGTTCAAAATGCGCAGTTTATCAACGACTTCAATGTTGATATGTGCCTGAGGGAACAGATTGACATAGCAAACCTCTGAAAGAGTTTTGTTTTTTTCTTTGCATGCACAGGCAAGTGCGATTGCAGTCAAAATTCCGTCACCTGTTGGAAGAAACTTTTTGATAATCACATGGCCTGATTGCTCACCACCAAGTGAGAGATTGTTTTTGTCCATGATTTCTGCAACATACTTGTCGCCGACGTCTGCACGATAAAGTTTTATTCCATTCTCTTCCAAATGCTTTTCAATTCCCATATTGGTTTGGCTTGTTCCGACCACGCTGTTCAGGGCAAGTTCACCATGAGTTTTAAAACTTTTCGCGAGGGCAGTTATCACCATGTCGCCGTCAACGATTTCACCCTTTTCATTAACCGCAATAAGTCTGTCGGCGTCGCCGTCAAAAGCAAAGCCCATATCACAGCCATGCTTGACAACTTTTTCAGCCAAAGTTTCAGGGTGAAGCGCTCCGCAGTTGTCATTGATTTTTGATCCATCATTTTTGCATGAAAATCTTATAACCTTTGCACCAAGTTTTTTGAAAACCTTTGGCGCTATATCAAAACTGGCTCCGTTTGACGCATCGATTGCAATTTTATAGCCACTCAAACAGCAGGTGGCTGAATTGAAAAGAAAATTGAGATATTCTTGCACATAACTTTTGTCTTGGAGGTATTGTCCAACTTTAAGCGCTGAAACTTGAAGTGGGTGAATGAAACCTCGCTCAATTGCCTCTTCTTCTTTATCCAGAAGTTTTTCGCCACGCGGTGAGAAAATTTTTATTCCGTTATATTCCTTTGGGTTGTGGCTTGCTGTTATCACGATACCATAGTCAAATCCCTTGAATTTTGTCAGATATGCAATGCAAGCGGTGGGTGCAATTCCCACATCAACAACATGAACTCCGCCGGCGGTCAGTCCTGCTGAAATTGCGCTCACAAGATGAGAGCCTGTTGTTCTCGTGTCCCTGCCAATAACGACCTTTCCACCGCATGAAAGAAGTTGACTTAAACTGTTTCCGCACTTGAAGGCTATGTCATGATTGAGGTCCTTTCCGACCACTCCTCGAAGCCCGTCTGTTCCAAAAAATACTGCCATAATTTATTGCTCCTCTTTCAAATATTCATCTGCTCTGTTTTCTTTGACTGAAACTTGTGACCTGCCAATCACAAAGTCGTGGTCATTGATATCGTTGACCAAAGTTGTTCCAGCGCAAACAAAAGCACGTTTGCCAACTTTGACTGGGGCAATAAGATTCACGCTTGAACCAATAAAACTGCCGTCGCCAACCTGAGTTTTGTTTTTCACTCTGCCGTTATAGTTCACAAAAACAACACCGCAACCAACATTGACCTTTTCACCAATCTCTGCATCTCCCACATATGAGAGATGGCTCACTTTTGTTCCATCGCCAATTTCGCTTTTCTTAATCTCGACAAAGTTGCCAATTTTAACACCTTTGCCAATCTTGCTAAGTGGTCTTATCCGTGCAAAAGGCCCAACGGTTGCATTCTCGCCAACAGTGCTGTCTTCAATGACTGAATAAGCCACTGAAGCGCCTTTCTTAATCACTGCATTTTTTATAAAATTGTTTGGAAGAAGGGTCACGTCGTCTTCAATTATTGTTCCGTTGGCAAGATAATTGTTTGGATAAATGGTCACATTCTCGCCTATTTCAACGCCGTCTTCTATGTATACATTTTTTTCGTCTATGATTGTTAGTTTTTCTTTCAAATTCGCTCCTTAAAAATGAATGAACACATTCATAATTTTATATATGCGTTGTCGGTTTAAGGCGCCATAAATTTTGTTGGCAATTGTGAAATATGACAAAATTGTTCTAGTTTGTCACACAAAAATTTTTCGAAGCATATAAAACACCATGATAAAAGAATATGACAGAATAAAGGCAATAACCTATGCACAAAATTGGGCGCTTAAATCAAACCCAGCATTTTACCATTTTGGTGGCATAGGTGGCGACTGCACAAACTTCATTTCTCAATGCTTGCTTGCGGGTGGCGGAGTGATGAATTATGATAAATATAAAGGCTGGTTCTATAACAGTGCGTCAAGCAGAAGCCCAAGTTGGACGAGTGTTCATGACCTTCAAAACTTTTTGTTAAGAGAAAAGGGTGTTGGACCTTTTGCCTATGTGGTTGGCAAAAATGCGCTTGAAGAAGGCGATATAATTCAACTTCGCCAAAATCCAACCCATTTCAATCATTCACTTATTGTCACAAAAATTGAAAATGGTCAAATCTATGTATGTGCTCATTCCAATGACGCAAAAAATGTTCCGCTTTCGTCGTATCCATTTCTTGAAATGTTCTGCCTTCATATTGCAGGAATAAGAATATAACGCTTGACAAATTGTTTCGAAAGTGTTATTTTAATCTTGTAGGAGCAGTATATATGATGGAATTAAAAGATGAAACCTTGAAAAATATTTCAAAAAAAACTGGCATTTCAGTCGAAAAACTTGTTGATTTCATGCCTGAGGACGAAACTGAACTTTTAAAAAACAAGGGCATTATTGTTGAGTATCCAAACAGAAGATTGAATGGGTTTAAATTAACGACTTCAAACAAAAAATTAAATAGGCTTAAATTCTTGACTCCAGAAAAATTTGAAAAATTAGAGAACAAGTTGCTGGGCAGAAAATACAAGAGGGCAATGAAAAAGCATCGCAGAGAAAAGGCAAGAGAAGCAAGAAAGGACGACTCTGAGTCTTCATTATAAAATAAATATTTCTTTCTTTAATAAATCATAGTAAGAAAAAAGACTTCCGAAAGGGAAGTCTTTTTTTGTTATCTAACAACCATTGGAATGATTATGCCAACGATAACAAGCAGTAAGCAAAGCACATATAAAACTTTCCAAACCATTTGCTTGTTGCGGACATAACGCCAAGCAAGAATTGACACAATCACAATCATAATTGCAGTTGCAACCGCTTGCATTGCTTGAACAATAACGAATTGAACATCAACGCAACTCAAAATCAATGACACGACATACAAAAGTGCAACAGCAACTAGAGTATACATGCTGATTTTATTAAGGCTCCAAACTGAAGAAGACTTGCTTGAAGAAGAACTTGATGTCTTTTTTGTTTTTGTCGATTTAGCCATTTTCAACCTCCTTAAAATTTATTATATCAAGTTTTGCCTAAATATCAAAACGCTTTTCAAGCGTTTGTGCTGTTTTGTGAAATCTTTCCGTCGAATAAGAAATTGTCGGTTATATTGAGAACTGTTCTTGGATTGATTTCGCCAATAAGGCCTCCTGTCTTGGCAGACAGGCAGTTAACTTCAATCACGCTTGAACACCTCAATTCTCTAAGTTTGATAAATTCGCCATCAATCTTGCCGATGATTCCGCCAACGATTGCAGTGCGGTTGCTACTTTGATTGATTTGAATATTGTCGCGTGCTGTGCAGATTTTGTATGAAATATCATCTGATTCAATCATAGCGCTAACTCCACCAAATATGGTTTCTTTTGTGAGGCTTGTTAAATTGAAAAGATTGTTTTCAAGATTTAAGTTAACTCTCAATCCGTTATTTGTGTCTTGACAAATTATTCCGCCTGCAACAACTTGACCGGCTTTAATGTTTATATTTGAGTTTGTAAGATTGATGTTTTGAATTGTTCCACCACTTGCTTTGCCAATTATGCCAAAGTGCGCGCGAACCCCATTTGCAATAAGAGGATTATGGATATTCTCTTCAACATTCACGTTTTCAAATGTCACATCATGTATGTATGCGTCTATTGTGCTTGTCCAAAAAGCGAATGTGGTTTCGCTGTCTTCAGAGTGACTTGCAAGTCTGAAATTTTTCACTGTATGACCATTTCCGTCAAATACGCCTCTGAATGAAGTTGCGCCAGTTCCATACCAACTTTTGCCACCAAGGTCGATGTCAGACATAAGTTTAAAATTGCACTCTTCAATTGGAAGGCTTGAAAACTTTTCTGCCATGTCAAACAATTCGTCAGCTGAACTTATCTCAAAAATTTTTGCGCCCCAACTGTTGTCAACGATAAATGGCATAGGAATTGCAAAAAAGAGCAAAATCAACACTGCAATCAAAATGATAAATTTTGTTTTAAACTTTGTCATTCGTCCTCCACCTAAATCTCAACTTTTGTAAAACAATCAAAAATTTTGTTCAAATTTTTACAAATATACTGCCATTTTTTTCAAAAAAGTCGCAATGGCTTTTTTTACTTTTCTAGATAATAAATCAAGTCCTACTCGTTTGTCAAATAAAATCAAAGGTTCTTCACTTTTTATTTTGTTTTACTCAAATTATGCGTGATTAAAAAGTGAGTATTGGACTTTGTTTGAAATAATAAAAAGAAATAATAAATGATAAAAAAGGTGCTTAAAGCACCTTAAAGCAACCTTTTTATTTGTTTTTGAAGTTCTTGCATTTCTTGAATTTCTCGATTGTGCTGTTGAATTGAGTTTGAAACTTCTTCCCTCAAACTGTCACATATGTCAAATCTCAATAAGTTAAGCATAAACGCAACTCCGCTTTGATGATGTGCTATCATTTGGCTTAAAAAGTCGGCATTGACATTGTTTGAAGCCTGTGTTGTTTCAAGGGTTGCAATCATGCGTCCAAAAATGTCATTATATCCTCTTTGATATAGCAAAAGGTCGCGCTTGTCATTTTCCTCAGTGCAGGTGTCAAGCATTGGGCTGAGTTTGTCAATCCCTTTGCTTGAAGACTCCACAAGACTGGTGGCAAGTTCTTCAATGTCTGGGTTGGTTGTGAATTTGAGAACGTTGTCGGCCATCAAAAGTCCACCATTGTGATGAGCAATCATTGTGAAAATGAAGTGCCTTGCAATGTTGTTTTCCAGTTCGACATTTTGCATATCTTCT
The DNA here is from genome assembly GCA_948607205.1 of uncultured Eubacteriales bacterium. Lineage (GTDB taxonomy): Bacteria > Bacillota > Clostridia > Christensenellales > UBA1242 > Caccovivens. The sequence goes on from CAPERS010000015.1 coordinate 7,411, forward strand.
TCCATTTTGTTGAGGATTTCAAAATATTTTGATATGTAGTCTTTTGCATTGGAACTGAGTTTGATTATTCTTATCATATTTTCTCCTTTCATTTTTATTTATGCAATTTGAAAAGTAATGTTTCAATATTTAATGCTGTTAAAATCATGAAAAACTTAAGTCATAAATTGGACAAGCGTTAAATATAATTTTAATAGCCTTGAAAAAGTGTGACATTTCATTGACATTTTTTGGCTTAGAGCATACAATACTTATGTAGCGAAAACGCAATTTAAAAGGAGAGAGGGTTATGAACGAACTTATTAAAAGCATGGATAATTTGCCAAAACTTGTGAAAATCATTCTTGCATTGCCATTCCTTGATATTGTTTGGGCTGTATATCGCCTTTGCAAATCAATTTCAAAGAACAACGCAGTGGGAATCATTTTAGCAGTTGTTATGCTTATCCTTTGCCCAGCAATTCTTTGGGTTGTTGACCTCATAACAATTATTGTTATGGATAAAGTGCTTTGGATTGACTAAAAAAATTCAATCTTTCACTTACTAAAAAGGCTTTAAGCCTTTTTTTTCTTGCATTTAATTGTCTGTTTGAGTTATACTACTGTTAACAAAGGAGAAAAACTATGGGGTTTATGGATAGAGCGCGCCTGAACAATCTTATTGGTATGGCAAATTCTGTGTATGACGCTGATGACGATGAACTGGACGAAATGCAAAACGGCGAACAAGAAGATGAGTCTGAAGATGAAGGCTTTGGCGATGATGGTTATGGCATGGGCGGTTATGATGGCGGTCAAGGTGGCATGGCTGAAGATGGACAAGATGAGCAATCGGGCTCTGATGAAGAGGAAGAAGACCCTGCAGTTGCCGAAAAAGCAAAAAAAGAAAGACAATGGAAAAAAGATAAAATCAAAATGGAAATTGTTGCCAGTCTTTTTCTGGCTAGACCTGCAAAACAGTTCAAATGTCCGCGTTGCAAAAGACCTTCAATATATTTTGAGCCTGACATAATAAGAACGGCGATGGACTCAGCTTGGAGTTCGGTTTATCTGCCAAGAACACAGCGCTGGGTTTGTTTCAATCCAAGTTGCCCTATGAACTTTGTCAAAACACGAACAAGATTTCGTTTGGGAATGATTGGAAATCTTGTGCCAACACATATTTTTTCAAACGTGGTCGACAAAAATCCATTTATGCCAATTTAAAAAACTCACACTTATGTGTGAGTTTTTTAAATCATAAAGTGATTGAGTTATAAATTGATAAAGTTTCGGATTTTTAAAAAAAACTTTTTTTAATCATCTTTTTACGCTTCAAACAAGTGATTTGTCAGATATTGTGGCTGGCATGAAATGTTAACCTTAAGTTTTTTGAGTATGCTCTCTTCGGCAGGCGCAAGCATATATGTGCAGTGCGCTTCCATTCCTTCAAGCATTGACAGGCAGTCAATTGCCTTTTTTGCCTTTTCATTTGTTCGAGAAGAAATTGCAAGTGCAATCAAAACATCGTCTGCTGTGAGGACACTGCAATTTTGATGAAGGTAATTTTTTCTCAGTTCCATGATTGGCAACAAGATATCATCTGAAATAACATCAAAATCGTCGCCAAGTCCAGCTAGTGTTCGCAGACTGTTCAAAAGCACTGCTCCGCAGGCAGAAATAACCTTCTTTGTTTTGCCAGTCACAATTTGACCATCTGGCAATTCAAGCGCAATGCAAGGCAGTCCACTTGTTTTGGAAGTTTGCTTTGCAATCGTTGTAACTTTAAGAAGTTCTGCATTGACTCCAACTTCAGCCATGAGATATTTTGTTCTTTCGACGGTTTCTTGGTTTATTTGACCTTTTTTATAATCACACTCGGCTTTGAGATATCTTCTGACAATTTCCTTTTTAGACGCCATTTCAACAACATCATTGTCGCAGATTGCGGATGCAACCATGTTCACACCCATGTCGGTTGGTGATTTGTATATGTCTTCGCCGGTTATTTTTCTGAGAATATTTTTAAGAACTGGGAAAACTTCAATATCTCGGTTGTAGTTGACGGTCAGCTTGCCATAAGCATTGAAGTGATATGGGTCGATTTGATTTATGTCGTTAAGGTCAGCAGTTGCTGATTCATAGGCAATATTGACAGGGTGCTTGAGAGGCAAGTCCCAAACAGGAAAGGTTTCAAACTTGGCATATCCTGCTTTGACACCACGCTTGAAGTCGTGATACATTTGGCTAAGGCAAGTTGCAAGTTTTCCACTTGATGGACCTGGCGCAGTGACAACAACGAGAGGTCGAGTGGTTTCAATATATGAATTTGCGCCATAGCCTTCGTCAGAAACAATGGTGTCGACATCATTTGGATAGCCTTTTGTATAGCGGTGGAAATAGATTTTCTCGCCACGATTTTCAAGTTTTCTTGCAAACTTTTGTGCGCTAGGTTGACCTTTAAAAAGTGTGATAACAATAGATGAAACATAAAGCCCGATTTCACGGAGGTTGTCAATAAGTCTTAAAACCTCATTATCATAACTCAGACCAAGGTCAGCACGGATTTTGTTCTTTTCAATGTCATTTGCTGAAATACAGAAAATTATTTCTGCCTTATCTTTAAGTTTTAAAAGAAGTTTGGTTTTGATGTTTGGGTCAAAGCCTGGGAGAACGCGTGATGCATGGTAGTCATCAAAAAGTTTTCCTCCGAATTCCAGATAAAGTTTTGAAAACTTTTGGATTCTTTTCAAAATATTTTCACTTTGAAGTTTCAAGTAAAGCGAGTTGTCGAAGCCGATTTTCTTTTCCATAATTTTTTCCTCCGTAAACAAAATCTAAAAAAAGTATAAAAAATTTTTCTAAAATTTTATAATAAATTGCGAAAAAAGCAAAAAAATATTATTAAAACTTGTCAAAAAAATATTTTGTAAAATAACTAGGCTTGTGCTAAAATACTATTTATAAAGGGAAATGCCCCATAACGCAAATTAAAGGAGAAATTATGAAAGTATTAATTCTTTCAGTGACAGCGGGCAATGCTCATAACGCATGTGCAAAAGGCATGAAAGAAAAACTTGAACAAAACGGCGTGACGGTCAAGGTGATTGATATGCTTAAAGAATTTTCAACACCAATCAATGCGTGGACAGCCGATAAAGGATACAATCTTTCAGTTGCCAAACTTCTGCCATTATATAATGCCTTCTATAATCTATATAAACAAGCAAAGCCAGAGAATAGATATAAATGTATCGGACAAGGCATTCCAATCACAACACTCAGATGGCTATATCAAGAAATAAACACTTTCAGACCTGATGTCATTTATTGCACACACTTCTATGGCGCAATTGCGCTCACAGACCTCAAACTTTGCTATAAGTTGCCGTGCAAAACAATTGTGTCAAATCTTGATTATGTCAATTCTCCTTTCTGGGAAGCATGCATCGGTGTTGACTATTTCACAATTTCACATGAAGACTTTATCAAAGAATGTATTGAGGAAGGCTTCAAAGCCGAACAACTTATTCCAACAGGTATACCAGTCAAAGCAGAGTTTTTCAATGAAATTGATAAAACTGATGCCAGAAACCAACTGGGACTTGAACAAGATGTCTACACAGTCATGATTATGTTTGGTGGCGGACACTGGGGCGGTGGCGCAAAAGTGTTTGAAATGATTGCAAAGAATTTCAAGCATGAAATTCAAATCATTATGATTAATGGTCGCGATAAAGCAGGCTTTGAAAAGATTGAGAAGATGAAAAAAACATTGCCATCCAATGTTAAAGTATGCAACGTTGGTTTCACAAACAGAGTCGACCTATATATGAGTGCGTCAGACGTTATGGTTGGTAAAATGGGCGGGGCTTCATCGACTGAGATAATCAACAAGAAACTTCCACTCATTGTAACGCAAGAACTTCCTGCGCAAGAGGAATATAACCTTGAATATCTCGAAGGCAAAGGTCTTGCGCGAAGTTTTGAAACAAAGAAAGAACTTATTGCTCATCTTGAAGAACTTATGGACGAAGAGAAAAGAAAGGTTATAATTGATAAACTTGCACAGTTCAGAAGAAACGGAATGGAAGAACTTGCAAAACTTATTCTCGCTCAGCCGAAAGCCGAATATGATGATGAATATATTGCATCAATCGATTATAAAAAAGTTGAAAACAATGTCAAGAAAGCACTTGCGAGCGCACATAAAGAGGTGATGAAAGAGGTTAAAACTCAGAAAACAATTCTCAAAAAAGAAAGCGCCGAACAAAAAGTTAAACTGAAATCGGAAAAGCGCTCTGAACGCAAAAGCAAAGCTTTAAAAACAAAAGCAGTTTAAAAAACTAAACTAAGATTTCAAAAAACATTAGGAGGAATAAATAAAATGAAAGTTGCAATAGTAACAGACAGTAACAGTGGGATCACACAAAAAGAGGCAAAGGAAATGAAGGACCTTTACGTTATTCCAATGCCTTTCTTGGTTAACGACGAAGAATATTTTGAAGATATAAGCCTGTCACAAGAAGAATTCTATAAAATGCTGGGTGAAGACACCGACATTTCAACTTCACAGCCAAGCATTGCTGGCGTGACTGACCTTTGGGAAGAACTTCTCAAAAAATATGACGAAGTTGTGCATATCCCAATGTCAAGTGCGCTCAGTATGTCTTGCGAAACAGCAACAAACTTTGCCGAAAACTATAACGGAAAAGTTCATGTCGTTGACAACCACAGAATTTCAATCACGCAAAAAGCATCATGCATGGATGCGCTCGCGCTGGCAAGACAGGGCAAAAGCGGAAAAGAAATCAAGGACTATCTTTTGAAAACAAAATCAGATTCAAGCATATATATCATGGTTGACACCCTCAAATATCTCAAAAAGGGCGGAAGAGTCACTCCTGCCGCTGCGGCAATCGGCACACTTCTCAAAATCAAACCTGTTCTTCAAATTCAAGGCGGAAAACTTGACCAGTTCGCCAAAGTTATGAATGAAAAGGTTGCTCGTCAAAAGATGATTTCGGCAATTAAGAAAGACCTTCAAGAACGCTTTGCTGACCTCGTGGCAAATGGCGAGATGATTCTCTCTTGCGCATACACAAACTGCCGTGACAAAGCCGAGGACTTTGCAAATCAAATCCGTGCTGAAATCCCAAACATTGAAGTCGTTTGGGTTGACCCACTTTCGCTCAGCGTTTCTTGCCATATCGGCAGTGGCTCACTTGCCGTTGGTTGCATGAGGAAGGTAAAATAATGAACAAAACAGTTATAATCACAGGCGCGTCAAGCGGAATAGGTCTTGCAACAGCAAAAATGCTTCTTGCAAAAGGCTATACAGTTTTTGGAATAAGCATAAATGACGGCGAAGGAAATCTTCCTTTTCAGAACTATATTTCCGATGTCAATGATCACGAGAATGTTGCAAAAATCTTGAAAGAAATTTTTGATAAAACTGGCAGTATCGACGCTTTTATCAATAATGCTGGTTATGGCATTGCAGGTGCAATCTCAGCGACTGACCCAAAAGCAATCTATGCGCTTGTAAACACAAATCTTTCTGCTGTTATGTCACTTTCTGCGCTTGTTATTGAATATCTCAAAAAGTCCAAGGGCAGAATTATAAACACGTCCTCTGTTGGAGGGATTATCCCTCTTCCTTTTCAGGCTGTCTACTCAGCAACAAAAGCGGGCGTTGAAATCTTTTCACGCGCTCTTGCAAATGAAGTTAAGCCTTTTGGAATCAAAGTGACAGCCGTTCTTCCTGGCGATGTCAACACCAATTTCACACAAAATCGAATTATGCAAAAAGACGACTCAGATGAAAATTATGCTGAGAATGTCAAAAAATCTATCGCCAAAGTTGAGAAGGATGAAAGAGCTGGCAAAGGTCCTGAATCAGTTGCCAAAGTGATTGTCCGCCAACTTGAAAAAAGACGACCAAAACTTAAAGTTGTTGTTGGTTTTTGGTATAAATGCGTGCCATTTCTCATCCGTATCCTTCCAGTTCGCACAATCAACTGGATTGTCAGAAAACTTTATTGCTAGGATTGAATTTTGATAGTATTTAAAACTTTTAGTAAGTGACAAAGGCACAAAAAAAACACCCAATTGGGTGTTTTTTATTAAGTCAATTTGCTAAGAGATTTTTCAAATTGATCGCAAAGTTTTTCAATATACTTTAATGAGTGCATTAAATTGAAAATCTGAGTTTCTTCGCAATCGATTCTTGGTTGATAATATGGGCAATTTTTACAAGTTTTTATTTTATATTGTTTTAAGCAATGTCCGCAATCAATAGCATGAAAATATTTTTTATTTTTATCATAGCCGTAATGTTGATAAAAATTCTTACAATCCTTTTTTAATTCCATAACTCACCTCCTTTTATAACGGATATGTTATATAGTTTATCATAACTTATAAGTGATGTCAAGAATTTTATAACGTTTTAGTGATATAATATCAACTATGGAAAGAAAATTTGCAAAAAAGTTAAAAGAATTAAGAACAGAAAGAAAGTTATCTTATGAAAGTTTGGGAAAACTTGTAAATATTTCTCATACTTCAATTTTTCGATGGGAAAACAATCAAGCAGATATAACAAGCGACAACTTAATTATTCTTGCTAAGTTTTTCGGCGTGACAACTGATTATTTGTTAGGTCTTGAAGATTAGGAATTTTTAAGAATAATAAATTTATTGCATCATTTCATTCGATTTGATGCAATAACTTAAAGATATGATGCAAAAAAACACCCGAGTGGGTGTTTTTTTATTCATCTTCATCTTCAATTTCATCCACAGTGCTGTGGGTGCGTTTGAGGGTGAGGGTGTGCTTTTTCAAGCCTTTGGTGTTTTTAGTGTGAGGCATGCGTGTGTAAAGTTTCTTTGTCTTTGCTTTTGGATGCAAAAGGTTTTTCCACTTGGTTTTGCTCAGGTCAAGGCCTTGCTTTTTGGCTTTGAGAAAAGCCTTTTCGCCGACTGCTTCGCTAACCGAAGTTGAATATACGATTGCTGTTGGTTCAATGTCAGTTACAATAGATTTGATGAATGGCGCTTGATAAGTTGAAACAAGGCAGAGGAGCATTTTCTTATCTTTTTGAGAATACATTCCTTCAACGTCAATTCTTGTGACGCCTTGATTGAACCTATTCATAATCTTCTTGGCAATTTCTTCGTCTTTGGTGCAGATGATATAGACGGCACGGACGGTTTTTATACCATTTAATATTTTGTCTGTAACTGTGCTTGAAACAACAACTGCAATAATTGTGTATAAGGTTAATTCAAGATTTTTGTAAACTATAAAAGAAAGTAAAAGCACTATGCAGTTGAGAATGAGGTTGACTTGACCAGGTTTGATTTTTGGGAACTTTTTGTTAACACTTAGTGCAACGATGTCTGAACCGCCAGTTGATGAGCCAAGTCTGAAAACAAATCCGCAACCTATACCATAAATCACACCACCAATTATTGAGGCGAGCATGGTGTCTTCCATAAATTGAGGTGGGATTGGGTTATAGTCCATAAAAACAGAGTAACCAATAGTGCCAATAAGAGTGAGAAAAGTGAATCGGAAACCAAAGCAAAGAAGGGCAATCACAAAAAGAACAATGTTTAAAATAATGTAAATAATTGAAGGAGAAATTTGAAGCCCGATATTGCCAAGCAGATAAGAAAAAATTGTCGCAAGACCAGAGAATCCACCAGGAGTGATTTCATTTGGTATATAGAAAGTTTTAAATGCGATACTCATAACAAACGCACCTAAAACAGTTAATAAAGCATGAAAAATAAATAAAACATATTTATTCTTAAAAAAATCTTTAACTTTCATATCACGAATAATATAATATATTTTGTCGATTTTTCAAAATGTTTTTCATAAAAGTTAAATATTTTGAAAAGTTTTTAATGTTTTTGTATAAATAATTCCATGCTTGACCAAAAATCAAAGCGGAGGGAGAAACAATGAATCCATTTTTAGAAAAACCAAAGAAAATCGAAAGCCAAGTCATGAACTGGAAAATGCTTGCACCAAAACCATATAATAAAGAGGAAATTGACCCATTCACACGCGTCAGATGCATTCTCATGAACGGAACGGAATATGAGGCTGTTTGGTCAAAACATCATGCTCATCGTCACTGTGCTGACAATGATGTGCGCAGATGCATTGCGATGATAAGGCGAATGGAACAGCAACAGCAAAAATTGATTGCAGGTCTTAAACCTATTGATGAAAATATACTTGAAACCACAATCGGCTATGAACAACTTGCCGTCGACCTGACTGCATTTCTTGGCAATCGCGCAACTGATAAAAATGTCAAGAATGCACTTGACTTTGCACTGCTTGAAGATTTTGACCATCTCTATCGTTATGCAAATCTCTTAGAAACCGACATGGGCGAGCATGCTGAAAAATATGTTGGCTCATATACTGAAATTATGCCTGGCAGACCAACTATTGCCCATCATCGTCATCCATATGACAGCGTCAAAAAGTCAATTTCAAATAAGAAGGCCGACCCGATAACAAAGTGCGATGTTATGATTATCACCGCCGCTGAACAGCAGACAATGAACTACTATATGAACCTTGGCGCCTTCTATAAAAACCAAAAGGGCAGGGAACTTTACACTGAAATTGCTATGGTTGAAGAAGACCACGTTTCGCAATATGGCTCACTCATTGACCCAACGGCAACTTTGTGTGAAGACCTTCTTATGCATGAGTATGTTGAATGTTATTTATATTACTCAATGCTCAATGATGAAAGTGACCCGAATGTTAAAAAGATTTGGGAAATGCTTTTCCAGCAGGAGTTGACTCATTTGCATGAGGCTGTCAAACTTCTCAAAAAAGTTGACGGTAAGGAGTGGCAACAGGTGATTCCAAACGGAGAGTTCCCTGAATTGATAACATTCAGGAACAATAAAGAATATATTCGTCGCGTGCTTGGCAAGACTGTCAGTTTGACTGGTGATCGTGAAGGATATATTGACGTCAAGAAACTTGATAAAAGTGACAACTTCTTTAAATACAACAACAAGGTCAATTCGAGTCCTGAAAAGGAACTGGGACATGTTGTTATTTGTGACCATATCAAACGTTTTGGAGAAGACTATCGCGTTGAAGACGCGCCACATCCAGTTAAAGCACTTAAAGACAGAAAAAGCGATAATATAACGGTTGGAAGAGAGTGATTAAAATTAAATTAAGAAAAAACAACAAACGAAATGTTTGTTGTTTTTTTGTTTAGATGCCCAAAAGAAATTGGCTAACTTTGTTTAAATTTATTCCATGTTTCTTGAACTTTAACTTTTTTGTCTTTTCGCCTGCCTTTGATTCTCAGCATCCATTTGACAAATTCAAAATATGGAATGATGAAAAGTGCAGGCACGAGAGCGAGAAGCCATTGCCACCACACAATCATTGTCACTCCCATTGCGTTCTGAATTGGTGAAATTGGAACAATAACCAATAAAACTGTTAAAAGGGCAGACAAAATAAAACTGAGATTGAGCCACTTGTTGTCAAATGGATTTTTCCCAAACAGCGAGATTGTTTCACTTTTAAGGTTGTATGAATGGAAAAGTTCAACAAAGCATAGATAAATGAAACATATTGTTGTCACTTCCTGTGAAGAAAGTTTAAGTGTCAGCGTTGTGACTGAGTATAGCGCTATAAGAAAAGCTGAAACAAAGAAAGCTGAGCAGAAAATGTTGATTCCCACATTGCCTTTAAATAGACTGCCTGAGTTTTTGATAGGCTTCCGTTTCATGATGTTCTTTTCAGGTTTTTCAAAACCTAGCGCGAGGCCTACAAAGGTGTCTGACACGAAATTTATCCAAAGGAGCAACGCTGGCGTGAAGAAATGCTCATCCCTAAACACCAAAAGAATGATTGCAAGGGTGATAAGTTCGGCAATAGATGTGCCAAGCAAAAACATAAGAATTTTGAGAATGGTGTTGTAAGTGTGTCTGCCTTCCTTGACTGCACCAACAATAGTTGCAAAGTTGTCATCAGTGAGAATCATGTCAGCAGCCTCTTTGGTCACGTCTGTTCCTGTCATTCCCATACCAACGCCGATATCCGCAGACTTAATGCTTGGAGCATCGTTCACTCCATCACCAGTCATGGCAACAATCTTGTTGTTGGCTTTAAGCGCTTTAACTATTCTAACTTTGTGCTCAGGGCTGACGCGCGCATAAACTTGATATGACTGAACTTTTTTGACGAATTCTTCGTCGCTTATTTCGCTCAACTCCTTGCCTGTTAAAACTTTTCTAGGGTCATTGCAAATTCCAAGTTCTTTGGCGATTGCAAATGCAGTATCTTTGTGGTCACCTGTTATCATAACTATTGCAATTCCTGCCTGCTTGCAGGTTTTTATGGCGTCTTTAACTTCTTCTCGAGGTGGGTCAATCATTCCAACAAGTCCGATAAAACACAAATCATTTTCAGTGTTTTCGCTTGTAGGTCTGCCAATTTTGTCCACTGTTTTGAAGGCAAATGCAAGGTTTCTCAGCGCTTTGCTTGCAAGAGTAGAATTGGCGTTAAGCACAAGTTCCTTATCAGCATTTGTTATCTTTCTTATCTTGCCGTTATCAAGAATTTTTGTGCATCTTGCAAGTATGTTGTCAACAGCACCTTTTGTGTAAACTGTGTTTTTTCCATGAACGGAATTGAAAGTGGTCATAAGTTTGCGGTCACTGTCAAAAGGAATTTCATTGACACGCTTGAATTTTCCATCAATGCGCTCCTTGTTTATGCCAAGCAGATAGCCATAATGAACAAGCGCAATCTCAGTTGGGTCGCCAATCGATTCAAGTTTGCCGTCTTCAAACTTGGCTTTGGCATCATTGCACAAAAGCATACATCTCAAAAGTTCCATAAGATTTCGGTCATCTCTGAAAACTTTGCTTTCTTCTTTCGCCTCTTCAAGCATATAACTTTCTGGTGCAAGTGATTTTGCTTGCGTTTCCATGTATTCATGAAGAAGAGAGCATTTTTCACTGAGAAAGAAAACTTCCTTGACTGTCATTTTGTTAAGCGTGAGCGTTCCTGTTTTGTCTGAGCAGATAACCTCAGTGCTACCAAGCGTTTCAACAGCAGGAAGGCTTTTGACGATTGCACGCTGTGCACTCATGCGTTTTACGCCCATTGACATTGTGACAGTGTTGCAAGCAGGCAGACCTTCTGGAATTGCGCAAACTGCAAGTGCAATAGCCATAGAAAAGGCAGACATAATTTTTTCACCAGTAAGCAATCCAACAACAAAAACTGCAACGCATACAACGGCGACAATAATTGTGATGATTATGCTGGTCTTTTTGATTCTCTTGGTCAGAGGAGTGGTGGTGTCTGACATTTCAGAAAGAGCGGAGGCAATCTTGCCCATTTCAGTGTTCATTCCAGTTCCGACAATTCCAATTCCTCGACCGTAGGATACCACGCTTCCCATGAACGCCATATTGATTCTGTCGCCAACAACTGCATCTTCTTCAAGAACGACATTGGCATCCTTTTCAATTGGTAAACTTTCGCCGGTTAATGCACTCTCTTCAATTTTAAGTGAACTCATTTCAATAAGCCTTAGGTCTGCTGGCACAATGTCGCCGGCTTCCAAAACAACAACGTCGCCAAGCACAAGGTCTTCTGACTTTATCTTAAAAGTTCGGCCTTGCCTTGTCACTGTGCAATATGGCTTGGTCATGTTTTTAAGTGACTCCATGGCTCTTTCGGAATTCCGTTCTTGAATGAACCCTATGATTGCATTAAATAAGACAACAATAAAAATGATGCCAGCGTCGATAAATTCTTCATAACTGTTTTCAACCGCGCCCATGACAATGCTTATCACTACACTAACAAGAAGAACGATAATGAGTATGTCCTTAAATTGTCCCAAAAACTTAACAAATCCGCTTTTCTTTTTCTTGTGAGCCAGTTCATTCTTACCATTTTTTTCAAGACGCTTCCTTGCCTCGACATAAGAAAGGCCAGAAGTGGAAGATTCCACATCTTTTAAAGTATCACTGATTGATCTCGAAAAGAAATTGCTCATATAATTTGTATTTTAACAAAAAACTCAAAAAAAACAAACAAATTTGCGATATTCGTTTGTTTTGTGGAAGTTTTTTATAAATCTTTAATATTATAACAGTCATAACCTTCATCTCGTGCAAATTTTAAATGAGATTCTTTGTCATCAATGAAAACAACATCTTCTTTTTTCCAATTATTGTTTAATAAAAAGTTGTTTAAAACTTCAACTTTCTTATTGTTGCAAGAAATGAAAACAATATTCTTTTTTAATATGAAAGGGTAGTGAGTTTTTAACCATTTATATTTTTGATTAATTTCAAAGTTGGTATCTATCACTCCTACAACATAAATTTTCTTCGGGTCTAATGGAGTTAAAAGTTTTTGAGTTTTTTTAATAGGTTTGCATTCAAGAAAATTATTATCAAATAGAAGTTCTTTCAAGGTAACCTCGCCTAATTCTCCCTTGCCACTGGGATTTTCAGATAAAGTGCCTTCGTAATCTATAAAGATAATTTTATTTTTTAAATTCATTTTATTGCCTCCTTGGTTATAGTAATAAAAGTGTTGAACTTGAAAAGTATTTTTTTGTCACTTAAATTATATCATAAATATTTAAGACTTTCAAAGTGTTATTGACGATTTTTTCAATATTTTATTGTCCATATCTGCTCCTTGTGAAATATGAAATAAAATAATTTAAAATAAAAATTTCCTGCGAACAATACGTAGGAAATTGTTTTGGCTCCCCATGTAGGATTCGAACCTACGACCTATCGGTTAACAGCCGAGCGCTCTACCACTGAGCTAATGAGGATCATTAAGTTGTTTCTGAGCGCCCGGCTGTCAACCGAATCGGTTTAATTCCGCTAATCGCTCCATACGCAGAACTATCGTTCTTGGCGTTCACCCTCACGCTCTACCACTGAGCTAATGAGGATTATAAAATTGTTTTGAGCGTTATGACTGTCAACCTCATCGGTTTAATTTCGCATTCGCTCCATACGCAGAACTTTTCGCTCTTGGCGTTCACCCATGATTATTTAAAAAAAATCAAGGTGCATTTGTATCTTTTTCAGATTACATTGCTTATAATAACAAATTCTAAAAGGAAAGTCAACAGTTTTAAGACAAAATTTTAAAAATTTTCATCAAAAATTTGGACTGACACTTCTGGCAAGTTTTGATTTTTGTCATTTAAGTCATCATACTTTTTATTTATGCTGTTAAGAACGGCAGATGTGACAATGGCAAAGGTCATTGCCAACAAAACTAAAGCAATTGCTAAAATCTTTAACCATTTTCCTTTGTTTTTTTCTTCCATTTGATTTTTCCTTTGAGTTTGGTTAGCCAATTATAGCATTTTGAAAGTGCTTTTGTCCACAAAAAGCCAAGGGTAAATCTTTCAAGCAACAAAAAAAATACAAATTCAATGAGTGTAAACAACCTAAACTCACCATAATTTATTTCCAGATTGATAAAATATAGACAGACAAAAGCAATAAGCACGCTGAAAAAATATAAAATTTCTTTCAGCCACTTTTGCTTTTTTAGTGGAAAAAGAAAAAAGTTTGCTAAATCAAAAATCAGCCCTGAGGCAAATCCACTAAGGGCGACAAAAAAAATCAAGATGGGCTGATTGAAAGTTGGATAAAGCATTATTTGAATATCCTTTTGAAAATTGGAGTTTTTTGTGATGTTAATGATGCAAGTTTGACGTTTGAAAATTTTCCACTGAAAACAACTTCCAAACTTTCCAAATCAAGTTTTTTGACTTCAATTGCTGAACCTGAAATAATGATTGTGCTGTTGTCAGTGTCAACAACTGCTTGTGAAGAAGTTGAAGAAACAACGCGTTTTGCACCTTTAATTGAAATTTGTTCGTTGTTTTCGATAAAGATTGATTGATTCATATTTTGCTCCTTTTTAGATTTAAATTTTTAATGAAAGTGCTTCTTTTTTAATTTTATTAACAAAATATCAAAAAAATGCTGGCTATTTAATGAAATTTGTTATATTATATTGCTATGCAGAAAATTGAATTTGAAGTTAAGAAAAAGGACAAGCTTTTGAATGTGCTATGCGCGCAAGGTTTTTCATACAGTCACGCTTGCAAACTTTTGCGAAATAAAGATGTTAAAGTTGATGAGGTGAGAGTCAAAGAAAACATAGATGTTTTTGAAGGCTCAGTTGTAACTGCTTTTTATCCTGACGGCACGATTAAAGAAAACTTTGAGATTGTTTATCAAGATGAAAACATCATATGTGTTAACAAAGGCAAGGGTATTGAGGTTGAAGGTAAGGACGGCCTTGAAGGAAAAATTAAAGGCGCGATTGCAGTGCATAGGCTTGACCGCAACACCGAAGGACTTCTTGTTATGGCAAAAAACAAGTTTGCAGAAGAGGAACTTTTAAAAGCATTCAAAAATCACTCAATAACAAAGAAATACTTGGCAGAAGTTGTTGGAAACACAAATTTTAAAGGTGAAATTTATAAAGCATATATTGAAAAAGACAGCAAGACAAGTTTTGTTAAGGTTTTCCCAAACTCAAAAAAGAATAGGCAAGAAATCATAACCGCATTCAAAACTGTCAAAAGTGGCGGAGCAACAAGCATGGTTGAATGCACTCTTCTAACAGGCAGAACACATCAAATCAGAGCGCACCTTGCATTTCTAGGTCACCATATTGTTGGCGACGGAAAATATGGCACAAATGAAAACAACAGAAAGTTTAAAGCAAAAACACAAAGCCTTGTCTGTCACTATCTTAAACTTGATGGACTTGGCGTGCATCTTGAATATTTGAACGGAAAGGAATTTAAACTTAATATCAAGTTCAATAAAAATTAAAAAAAAGAAAAAATAAATGTAATATAAAATATTTAAAATAAAATATAAAATCCAAAAAAATATATTTTGGATTTTTTT
>CAPERS010000016.1 GCA_948607205.1 uncultured Eubacteriales bacterium
AGCTATTACGCACTCTTTTAATGAGTGGCTGCTTCTAAGCCAACATCCTGGTTGTCTGTGCAATCTCACATCCTTTTCCACTTAACCATTACTTTGGGACCTTAGTTGTAGATCTCGGCTGTTTCCGTTTTGACAATGAAACTTATCTCACACTGTCTGACTCCCTGCGATCAATTATCTGGTATTCGAAGTTTGATAGGATTCGGTAACCCGCGAAGGCCCCTAGTCCATTCAGTGCTCTACCCCCAGTAATCTTTTAAGCAGAGGCTAGCCCTAAAGCTATTTCGAGGAGAACCAGCTATAACCAGATTCGATTGGCGTTTCACCTCTAACCACAAGTCATCCCCGGACGTTTCAACGGACGTGGGTTCGGTCCTCCACGGTGTGTTACCACCGCTTCAACCTGCTCATGGTTAGGTCATCTGGTTTCGGGTCTACGATATGCAACTAACTCGCCCTGTTCAGACTCGCTTTCGCTTCGGCTCCGTGACTTAATCACTTAACCTTGCTACATACCGTAACTCGCCGGCCCATTCTACAAAAGGTACGAGATCAACCTAACGCCTCATGGCGTATCGGTCTTTCTCTGCTTGTAAGCATACAGTTTCAGGTTCTTTTTCACTCCCCTCCCGGGGTTCTTTTCACCGTTCCCTCACGGTACTATTCGCTATCGGTCACTAGGTCGTATTTAGCCTTACGAGATGGTCCTCGCATCTTCACACAGGATTTCACGTGTCCCGCGCTACTCTGGAATCTTCTAGACGATTGTTCAATTTCGGTTACGGGGCTATTACCCTGTTTCGCAAACCTTTCCAAGTTTCTTCACCTATCGTTCAACCTATCACATTGAAGTCCTAAACCCCTAAGGAATTTCTTCCTTAGGTTTGGGCTCTTGCAGTTTCGCTCGCCACTACTCCCACAATCGTTTTTTTACTTTCTTTTCCTCCGCTTACTTAGATGTTTCAGTTCAGCGGGTTCCCCTCATAACACTATGTATTCATGTTATGATACTGGAGCATTACCTCACAGTGTGTTTCCACATTCGGATATCTCTGGATCACAGATTATTTGCATCTCCCCAAAGCTTTTCGCAGCTTATCACGTCCTTCATCGGCGCCTAGTGCCAAGGCATCCCCTATATGCTCTTTGTAGCTTAATCATTTCTTAAAAAATGAATTGGAATTCTTAGCATTTTTACTTTTAAATAAAATCATTAGACTTTTTGTTTTTTAATTTACTCAGCGTAAATTGAATTTTGCACAAAGTATCGTATTACACTTTTTAACAAGCATAATTGATATTTGTTGCTCGTTCTTACATTCTGTAAAAACTTTCTATTATGTAGTTGTCAAGGATCTATGTTGACCAATGCATAACTGCATTTCCGTGTGTCAACGTTGATATGATATCACAACTTATAACAATATGTCAACACTTTTTTCAAAAAATTTTTAACTTTTTTTTAATTTTTTTTAAGATTTTTTTAGTTTTTTAAATTTTACCCGCGACACATCACCGAGTGTTCGCTTTTTGACTCTAAAATAGCCTATTTTATTGCCATTTTTTACGATTTTTAAAACAAAATTTTTTTATTAAAATTTTAATTTTTGCCATTTTTGTGCCTTTGCCAAGCACGCAAAACTCAAATTGCACCGTTGTTTAGACGCCACTTGAGCAAATTTCAACACGCAAAGAAACCTTAAGTTATCCATAATTGTGATTTTTAAGTTATCCGCTTGTACTATATATTTATATATAATATATTATATAGAATAATAACATATAAGAAATCAATAAATTTCAAATTGCACTATAACAAATCCAAAAACGAATAAGCGGCTAAAGGCTGTAAATCCTGAAACTAGTAAAAAATACCTTATCAAGATTTGATAAAGTATTTTTTAATTTAATTGTTATATCAATTTATCTAGTTTTAACTTTAGTAAACTTTCTTCATGAAGTTTATCTTCTGCACCTATGTCTATAAACTTATTATTCCATAGTTGTGCTTTTTTGTCTGTTAAGGATTTTGTAAATATTTTGCATTTCCCAACTTCTATATCATATTGATTATCATCTTTGTTTGTGTAATATTCTCCAAAATCCATGTATTTTTTATAGAACGGCTGAGCTGATTCATTCCAAACTTCATATGTGAAAAGTCGAACTATTTTAAAATTATTATCTAATAATATATCGCAAAGCATATCTAAAGATTGTTTCCCTATTCCTCTTTTTCTATATTTTTGGAGAATGCCAAACCAACTTACCCACGCCGTTTCACTATCATCGTTATCTAAGTTGTAGCCAATAACTCCAATAGGCGTTTCTCCTAAACATATAATATAATCGAAATAATCATTTCTTTTATTTTCAACTTCGGCGAGATAAAGACTATACGCAGACGAATAAGGAAATATTTCATACTGAATTTTTCCAGCGATTTTGACATTGCTGGCATTTAGAGGTATAATTTTTAATTCTATTCTATCCATTTAGTTATATCCTTTAATTTATTTCTAGGTCTTGGTTTGGGATTTTCATTAGCAATCCCCACACACAAAGCAGAGTTTAACTTATACTCTGAACTTACCATATTAATGTAATCACTAATTTTATCTTTAGCATACACAATATCTCTAATCCACAAAGTCCCAAACCCTAGTCCGCAAGCACCTAAGCACATGTTTTCAATACATGCACCTATTGAAAGGTTATCGCCGACTGTCCAATTATCGTCTATCTTTTGATAAATGAATATTAGAACAGGCGCCTCTTTCATTGCATCTGCAGATGGCAGAACACTGCTTACCGTTTTCAACACATTAATATCATAGTTTTCGTCTTCTGATGAATGACTTTGTATCATTATGTTGACAATATCGTTTATTTTATTTTTATTTGTTATGACAACAAACTTCCAAGGTTGTCTATTTTTTGCAGATGGTGCAAGTCTACCACAATTCAAAATCTCATTAATTTGCTTTTTAGAAATAGATACATCTTTAAATTTTCGAATACTTCTTCTTTGTTTTATTGCGTTTATAATTTCCATAATATCTACTAAACTTTTATTTACAGCCTATCTCATAGCATCACTGATGCGTTACCAAAACTAATTATAAAATTCTGGCACTGTTACAATTTTTGAGATAGTTTATTAGCTTAAACCCCTCCTTGAAATTATTATATCATAAACTTTATAATTTTCATTAAAAATAACTAAAAATTTGATTTTACATTTAGGCGTATGCTTGTTATATGTATCGTGTGTTAAATTAACGACAATCTATGATAACGATGAAGAAATTCGCTTTTTTTTGCAAATAAAAGAAAGTTAGTGGCAAAAATAAAACATAGACTTTTATCTATGTTTCTCTTTAATTATTTTGCCAGTTCAAAAATTTATAACTAAGCCACTTATTTTTTCTTTTTAGTTGTGATGTTTGGGCAAAATTGCCTAAGTTTCATTTTGACATCTGCAATTGTTCCGTCAAGCATACCGGTTGTTTTGACAATAAAGCATTGATTTTTGTTTATAAAAATGAACATATATTCGTCGTCAATCATAACTTTTGTCACTTCACGATATTCAACTCTTGAATAACCAATAGGCTGACCTGTTGGGTCATCAAGAGATTTTGTTTGCACTTCAAAAAAGTTTTCATGAAAATCATAGCGATTGACAAGCCGTTTTTCTCGAATAAGTTTATTGTTTGAATTCTTATTTAACAAAAAGTTATAAACAACAGGATATATTACACCAAACAAAACGCCAAAAACCATAAGGGCTATTCCCCAATATAAATCCAATAGCCATGCATAGCAAGCGCCAACAGCCACAATGAAAAGTGATGAAAGCAGAATTGGCATTAACTTATATTTAAAAAATGTCATTCTATGCAAATGTTTCAATCCCAATTTATCAACAGATGTCACATTCGATGCGATAATTTCCATTCTTCCTCCAAAACGTTAATTGTTTTAAATATATTAGCATATTTTGTCAATTTTTGCAACATACATTGAGTTTTACATAAATTTTAAACTTATTTTCATTTCTGTGAGAGTATTAAAAAAGAGGCAATGCCTCTTTATTAATTACAACTCATTCCCAAAACCAATCAATTTATTGTTTGATTTGAGCATGTTTTTGTTTTCAAAGTCAACAACTTTTTCAAGGTCGCAAAGTTTTACGGTTCGGTCATTTAAATCTGTCCTTGCGGACTGCTTTCTCATAACCTTATCAGCAATATTTCTTGCAAGCCTTGCGTTTGAGAAGTTGTTCATTGCACGACGAACATCGATGTGCTTGATAAACAACTCTTTAAATGCTTTTTCTTCGCGATTATCAATCATAAACAAATTTTCTTCCATAAACTTTTTGAAGAATGCAAACATTTCTTCATTATCATAACTTTTCAAACTTATTAAATTCGCCATACGACTTTCAAGTCCGGGATTGATTTTCAAAAGTTCTCCCATTTTATCCTTATAGCCAGCCATTGCAAAGAAGGTCTTACCATCTGAGTCTCTTGTTCTGATTTTCTCAAGTTCAATCATAAGTTTGCCGAGAGCGTCTTTAACAAATCCGCCCTCTTTTTTATCTCCAATTGTGTAGGCCTCATCAATAAAAATTGTTCCATATTTGTTTTCTTTGAAAATCTTTTCAATTTTTGGAGCAGTCTGTCCAACATACTCTGCCTGCAACTCACTGCCAGTGATTCTGAAATATTTTGAAGATTTGAGCAAGCCACAATCATAAAACGACTTCCCTGCACATTCCACAAACATAGATTTGCCCACCCCTGACTCACCATAAATAAGCATTGACAAATCGGTTGGTCTATAGCTTTTGTGCACAAATTTTGCAATTTCAATAAGTTCCTGTTTCTCATCTTGCAAACCAATAACATCTGCAAAGTTTTTGGCGACCGCTTCCTCAACTGACAAAATTTTATGCTCTTTCTTTTCTTCCTTTTGAGGTTTATTTTCTTGATAAAGGAACTCTTTTGCTTTTTGATAAAATATTTCATAAAGCGCTTTATCTTCTTCTGACAATTCATCAATTTTGTTTTCTTTTTTCTTTTTTTCGATTGCTGAAAGTTCAGATTTCTCTTCTATATTAAGGAAATCGCGCATGTCAAACACAAGGTCTTTCAATCTTTCATTGAGTCTGGCTTTTTTATTAAAAAAGTTTTTATTGAATTTACTTTTGAAAGCATCCAATTCAGTGATAATTAATTCATTTTCGAAAAATTTGACCTCTTCTGATAAAATATCCAAAAAGTTTTCTCTGTTTTGAAGTTCAAAGTTTCGATAATCAATAATTTCAGAAAAATGACAGTTTGGATATTCCTTTTCAAAACATAGGTAGATATCTTTTGACTCTTTGAAAAGATTTGAAATATAAACATTTTCTTCAGCTTTATAATAAATTTTATAAAATATTTCATAGAATGATTTAAAAATAAATGTGTTCGCTGTCTCTAAATATTTTAAATAGGCACTTGCAAGAGTTTTCTTTTGATTTTTTGTCACTTCATCATCTTTTTCTTTAATTTTAAGATAATGATATTTCAAACTTGTTTTAAAGTTATTTGAAACCACTTCCCAAAAAAATTCAGTATTATTTTCATTAAGCCATTCAACATTTCTAGAATTTGACAAAAAATATTCATGAATTGAAATCTTTTTAATAACGCCACTCATATCTTCATCATTCAAAAATTTGTCCATATTGACTCCTTAGTATAGAGTTATTATACACCCTTATAGTTCATTCGTCAATACCCAATTTTCGTTAAAATAATAAAACTACACCCTGCCCACTTTCGTGGTCAGTTTTCTTTTCCATTGATGGAAAAGAAAAAAACGCCTTACTTTTTTATAAATTTGGAGAATAGAAGAACCTGCTGACGCAGAACCTTGTTATTCTCCACCGCATTTGCTTCGCAACTGCGTTTTTCTTCGAAAAACAAAAAATCAACCTGACGGTTGATTTTTCTGGTGGAGAATATCGGAATCGAACCGATGACCTCCTGCTTGCAAGGCAGGCGCTCTAGCCAGCTGAGCTAATCCCCCATGAATGCGAAGATAGATTATCACAAAATGGTTTGATTGTCAACCTAATTTCGCAATTTTTCTAAAAAAAATTAAAAATTAATCAATAAAATTAATACGTGCTTTTGTTTTTAAATATTTTTCATTATTATCACCAAAAGAATTATAAAGATTTTAATAAAATCTATGACTTTTAGCGTTTTAAAAGAAAAAAGAGGCAAACGCCTCTTTTTTTAAGCGAGTGGAAGTTCGTCGCCCATATCCAAAAATCTGAACATTGAACTGTTAAGAACATCCATTGCTGTCATGTTTCCTTTAACGACAACTGCATCACCTTTATATAGTTCAGCTAACATAGCATTGCTCTCGCCATCAAGACTTAACGTTGCAGTTTCTTGAATATGGTAAATCACTGGTCTAACCATAACGCCATATTCTGTGTTCTTTTTCTCGAAGTTAACAAAAACATCACTAAAGTTATATCCTTTTCCAAGTTTCAATTGACCGTCATGTTTCATAACTTCTGAAAGTCTTTCAACATAGTTTGCACGAATGCTGTTTTGAACTGATATATCATTGCTTGATTTCACTTCATTATATTTTTTGTTAAGAAGTGCTTTAACTTCACTATCAGTTTTTCCAATCAATTCTTGTGAGTCAACTTTGACGTTTAACACAATATAGCCCTCTTTGTCAGAGCCGTCAGGATTGACACCTCTTTCTCGTGAAAAAGCAACAATCTGCATCAAACTTGAACTTTCGTCAAACACAACATTTTGAATTGATGTTGGTCTTGCTCCAGATGCACTCAACATTTCTTTAAGAAAGACTTCTTTATCATTAAACCAACCCTGAACAGTTTCAGTTGAAGGAACGTGTGGAAGCAATGCTGATTCCAAAGCTGAAATTGCATCATTCGCATCAGCCAAGTCTTTTTCCATAACGCTTTCAACTTCTCTCATGCTCATTTCAGATATATTTTGGATGCTTGAATTACCATTGCCTTGTTCAGAAGATAAGTTTTCATAATTCTTTTGCTCTTGTTCTACACCAACAGAGTTTTTCAAATCATCCTTAACATCACCAAACTTTTTAAATAATTTTGAAGAAGGCAAGAAGTCTTTATTTGCCAATTCTTCAACTTTAGCAGAAAGGTTGTTCACATTTGTCTTCACACCACTAAATTCAGAATTTAATTTAATATATGAATTTTTAAGATCTTGCAAATCTTTCTTTGTTAAATCTTTATCGTTTTCTGCGTTTTTAATTGCAACTTTCAACTCATCAAGGCTTGAAATTGCAGCATAATTGATTATGTTGCTTGACAATTTTTGAACATCGTTTTTGACGAATTTACCGTCTTTATATGTGTAGTCAACATTCAATAAGCCAGCCATTTCACTTCCGACTTCTTGTCTATTTTCAACAACAGACTTGATTTCTTTACCCAATCTATTGTTATCAACAATAGCACCAATAGTAGACGCCAGCATAATCACAACAATGGCACCAACCATTATCTTTTTTCTAGTGTTCAATTTAAGTTTCTTTATAGCTGTATCGCCTAACTTCAACTTACCTTTGTCAACTTGATTTTCCGCAAGTGGTCTGCTGTCAAGATCGCTTTGAGAAATCACACCGATATCTTCAGAAGTTTGTTCATTCTCAACAATTTCGCTTTCTGAATCTTGAGAATTTTCAGCAACTCGTTCTATAACAGCGGGAACATCACTGATTTGTTCTTGTTCAACGGCGATTTCGGTGACAGTTGTTTCAGTTTGCACATTTTCAACAGTTGCATTTTCTTCAACAACTGGTTGACCTTGTTCAACATTGGCATTTTCTTCAACAATATTTTGTTCAACATTGCCATCCACAGAAGATGCAGGTGCATTTTCGATAATTATATCATCAGGATTAATATGCACTTGTTCATTAACAGTTTCATTATTGATTTGTTTTTTACTCATAAAGATACCCTCCTTATTTTTTCACATATATTATACGCCAATTAAGTCAATTTGTCAATAGTCATTTTTCAAAAATTAACTATATTTCAAGTTTTTAACCTCATTTTTTGATAGATTTCGCGAATTTTATGGCTTTTTAAGCCAATCAGATAACAAAATCTAGCTATTTTGCACTTGGATTTAAGGTTTAAACGACGCAAAATTAAAATTTTTCTTTTGTTTTTAAGTGACCTTTGATATTTTAAGGCTTATTAATATGTTTATATAAATTATATTATATATCTTTATATATTTATATCTAACACAAACAGTTACAAGATTTAATTTTTTTAAATCATAAAGAAAACAAAGTTATTGATAAAATGTTGAAATAAAAAAAGCACCTATTCAATAGGCGCATTCAAAACTTTAATCACTGCACTGTTCATCAAGATAAGTGGCTGAAAGGTCTGCCATATGCATCAAAAAGCAAACTGGATAGCGATAAAACACATCGGCAACGCTATATGAACCACCTTTAACTCGTTGGTCATATTCGCCCATATGCCAATTGATTGCAAGCGCCTCTTCTCGTGTAAGTTTCATAAAAGCAGAAAGAATATATACTGATTTTTCACCATGGCCATAAGGCAAATTATCTTCAACACGATAATAAGGTCTTTGTTCCCACTTCCCATCTATTTTAACGTTCTTAACATCTTCCACATAAAAGTCAACCTTGCAAACATCATGCAAAAGCCCCATTATTGCTACGCTTTCTGGGCTGACTTTATCTTCCCAATTTTCGCCAAACTCCCCTTCAAGCAATTTCACAAATCTTTTATAAACATTGACCGAATGTTGACATAGTCCTCCTCTATAAGCCGAATGCCTTCTTGTGCTTGCAGGCGCAGTGAAGAAGTCAGATTTCTCAAGCCATTCCAAAAGTTTATCTGCTCCCTCTCTGTCAATCTTATCATAAAATATGTCTAAAAACTCTTCTTTAGCGTCCATAATATCTCCTTGACATAATTATATAACATTTGCCTAGATTTTGCAAACTTATGCTTTATTTTGCTTTAAACTTTTGTTTATAAAACTTATTTTTCCTCAGCAACACTAAAATTCAAAACAAGCGTGCTTGAAGTTTCGTCTAAGGCATAGGCAAATTCATAATCTTCTGATTGGATTGCAAAATCATTGGCAAGATAATATTCAACGATAAACTGCACATCCTCAAACCCACATATCATACCCATTTCGAGCATTTCGTCCATATTAAATGTGAAGACATATTCAATTTCCTCGATGCCTTTATCATGGCAACTTCCAGTTTCAACTCCTGTCATCATATAGATATGGTCTTTGAGTTTGCCAACTTCTTTTTCTATCTCTTGATAATATATTGTAAGGTTATTATCTTCTTCAGGCTCTGTTGGAATTTCTGGCAACTCTGGTTCTTCAGGATTTGTTGTGTCTGTTGGATTATCTGGAATTAAATTTTCCTCATCATCATTTTTATTATCATCATTTTCTGAATTGTCTATATTTTCGTCGTTATTATTGTTAGAATTATCAAAATTTTGGTTATCTGAACTTTCAGTTGAACCGGAATTGTTTGGAATTATGAAGAATTCGCCATAATGAAAGCCAAAGCCGAGGCCTAGTCCGCATATGATGACAAATACCATTATGAATAACCCAACAAACCTCCTTTTCAATATCATTTCTTCCTTTTTTTGACACGTTTGTTTATTTTTCGACAGTGCCAATTTTAGAGGATTTATCTCGTTATGTCAAATGCTTTTTAGGCTTTTTTTGGAAAATTCTTAAAAAACTTTTTATTTTTCACTAAAACCCAATAAATTATCTCAATTTCGACATAATTCGCGCAAACTTTAGGCTACATAAAGAAAAAGCCGAACTAATTCATTTTCGGCTTTTTGTAAAGTAATAGCGATGCACTAAGCATAAATAAATATGTAAAAACTTTATGAAAATTATTTAACAAATTTAACCACACCCGCATTTTGAATTTTTATTGAGGAAAAATCCTTTTCATTAGGAAAACCATTAAAATATGCCCAGCCAATCCTACCTATCCCGCTATGTGCAACAACTAATATTTTTTTACCAGTATACTTTTTTAAAATTTCGTCATAAAAAGAAGCAACTCTATTATAAACACTCATGATTTCTTCAATCTCAAATTGTTTAGTTTGTTCGTCGTCTTCGCCAACTTTCCAACGATTAAATTTTATCAATCCAACCGGTTGATTTTCAAGTTTTCCATAATATCGTTCTTTCAACCTATCGTCATAAATCGGAATTAAAGTTTTATGAAATTTTAATATCTCATCACAGGTTTGTTTTGCTCTAATCAACGGCGAACAAAAACAAACATCAAAATCTACATCTTTCAATTCCAATGCTGTTTGTTTTGCCTGCTCTATTCCGTTTTCGTTAAGTGGAATATCTTGTTGCCCAGCATAAATCTTATTTAAATTATAGTCAGTCTGTCCATGCCTAACAAAATAAATCATTTAACACCTCTATTTCAGTTTACCACAACTCCAAAATAATTCCAAACAAAAAACACGCTCCCACAAAGGTTCGTGTTTTTCACTTTTGGCGGGAAGAGAGGGATTCGAACCCTCGCGCCAGTTTCCCGACCTACAGCCTTAGCAGGGCCGCCTCTTCGACCTCTTGAGTATCTCCCCAAAACTTTTTTTGCTCGATTGCATGGCTATGATATCACATAACAATAGTTCTTGTCAATAATTTTTATGTTTTTTCCATTTTTAATTTTGGCTAATTTTAGTTTTATTAAAATAAAAAACTGATTTGTCATTGTTATATTTAACACTACACAATCAGTTTTAAACTTTTATATTTTCTATTTAATAACCTTGCCTTAATTCAATATACTAAAATTCAAAACAAGCGTGCTGGTAATTTCGTCCAAAACATAGGCAAATTCATAATCTTCTGATTGGATTGCGAAATCATTGGCAAGATAATTTTCAACTATAAACTGCACATCCTCAAATCCACATATCATACCCATTTCAAGCATTTCGTCCATATTAAATGTGAAGACATATTCAATTTCCTCGATGCCTTTATCATGGCAACTTCCAGTTTCAACTCCTGTCATCATATAGATATGGTCTTTGAGTTTGCCAACTTCTTTTTCTATCTCTTGATAATATATTGTAAGGTTATTATCTTCTTCAGGCTCTGTTGGAATTTCTGGCAATTCTGGTTCTTCAGGATTTGTTGTGTCTGTTGGATTATCTGGAGTTATATTTTCTATACCGTCATTGTATTCTTCATCATCATTCACGTCATTATCATTTTCTGAATTGTCTATATTTTCATTGTTATTATTGTTAGAATTATCAGAATTTTCATTATCTGAACTTTCAGTTGAACCGGAATTGTTTGGAATTATGAAGAATTCGCCATAATGAAAGCCAAAGCCGAGGCCTAGTCCGCATATGATGACAAATATCATTATGAATAACCCAACAAACCTCCTTTTCAATATAATTTCTCCCTTTTTTTGACATGTTTGTTTATTTTTCGACAGTGCCAATTTTAGAGTATTTATTTTGTTATGTCAAATGCTTTTTAGGCTTTTTTGAAAGTTTTTTAAATTTTTTTTGAAAAATTCCAATATTTGCTCTTTTTAGATAAAATATGACAATAAAAAGACACACGAAAAAGGTTAAATAATATAATGATAGTGAAGGAGCAAGGGTTAAAACTTTTGCTCCTTCTAAAAATAGGAGAACTTATGTTAATTTTACAACACAGAGGATGCTGTCCATGTTCATGTTCATGCCCATCCCCTTCAACAATTTTTGTTCCTGGTCCACAGGGGCCAATCGGCCCAGTCGGCCCTCAAGGACCAACTGGTGCAACTGGAGCAACAGGCCCTGCAGGAGCCACAGGTCCACAAGGACCAGTTGGACCACAAGGCCCACAAGGAATTCAAGGATTAACTGGTGCTACCGGTGCAACAGGACCACAAGGTCCAGTGGGACCAATCGGACCTCAAGGTCCTCAAGGTGAAACTGGGGCCACAGGCGCTACTGGTGCTCAAGGTCCAGTTGGGCCACAGGGTCCTCAAGGTGAAACTGGAGCCACTGGAGCGACTGGAGCCACTGGAGCGACTGGTCCTGTCGGTCCTCAGGGTCCAGAAGGTCCACAAGGACCTCAAGGTGAGCCCGGTGAAACTGGGGCTACCGGTGCGACTGGTCCACAAGGCGCAACTGGCCCAGAAGGCCCAACTGGTCCACAAGGTCCTGCGGGTCCTGTTGGTCCAGAAGGTCCTCAGGGTCCTGCTGGAACAACCAACTTAAATGCTTACGGTGGATTATACAACACAACTCCACAAACACTTAATTTAACAATAGGTGGAACCACTCAACTTCCACTTCCTTTAACTATGCCTTTAAAAGATGTGACAAATACACCTGTTAACAGTTTGACAGTGGGAACAACAGGTGTGTATGAAATCAATTACTTCTCAAATGTGTCAGCAGCGGTGGGAACAACTGTTACAATGTCTGTGCGCAGAAACGGAACAGCAATTCCAGAGGCTTCAATATCACGTCTTTTGTCAGTTGGTGTTAGTTCACTTTACAGCGGAAGTATTATACTTGAATTGAACGCAGGAGATGTTATTGATATGGCACTGTCTGCATTGCTTGCTGTTGGCATCACCTTGGGTGATGGTGTTAATACAACATTGTCAATTAAACAGTTAGACGTATAATAAAAGTTTTAATTTAATATGTTGGAATAGCAAGAAAAAACACATCTTTAAATAGATGTGTTTTTTAATAATATTTTTTATATTTCATTATAGAAAACTATTGAGTCAATATTGGCTTCACCAAGACATTTGATAACAACTTTATGGTTGCCAGAAGTCAATTTTTCTGAAATATATGAAATTCCATATACGCCACTTGTTTCTTTCACATCGATTGAGTTAACTTTTTGGCCGTCAATGGTAACCTCAATATTGTTACCATAGAGTTTTGAAGAAAGAATTGCAAGTCTTGTTCCAGAGAATTGGAATTCAACAGTTGCATCTTTCTTTCCAACATAAATATGCCCAAAAGTTGCCTGCGCCTGCTTACCTTTCCACTCACCTTTAAATGTAAGTTCGTTACTGTCAGGTGAAATAACATTATTTCCGTTTCCGTTAAGTCTTAATGTGTTTTCAAAAGTTATACCATTAAGAGCAATACGACCATTATCTGTCGCAGTCACTGTGAGCCTATAATATCTGAAAGTGAATGTTGCCTGATTATTAAATGTGAAAGTTGAACTGATTTTTGGAGCACCTGCATTTGTCCAAGAACCCATATCAAAGAAATCAGTTCCATTTAAACTTCCTTCAAGAGTGAAGTTTTTAGGGAATCCTTTAAAATTGCCAGGTGCTTGATTATACGCGTAGAGAGTCAATGAGTTTGCTGTGATTTCTTCACCAACATCAAATGTCAAGATTCCCGGTTTTGAGGTAGACACTCCCCAATTACTTGAGAAATGTATTCCTGTATCCGACTTTCCATCAAACAGATTTTGAATGTTATGAAGATTTGCATCCCAAGGAATATAATTTGATTTATCCGCCACCAAGGTTTGTGATTTTCCATTTGTTACAACATTGGCTTCACCTACGTAATTATAGTTATATTTTCTTGTGTAGAAATAATCTGTTTCAAATTGAGAATTTGAAAATTCATAATCACTTCTATAAGCACTTGCATAACTTACTTTAACACTTTCTGGAATATAGCCTGTGATATTTCCTTCTTCATCAAAAATGGCAGCTTCTGGCGTGAACTTACCCCAACCAAGACCGATAAAACTTGTTCTTGCGCCAGATTGTGATGTAACCATTATCGCTTTAAAATGCACCCAAGTTCCAGCTCTAAGTTCATAATCTTTGAAAGTGCCGTCTGTGTTTGGGAAGTTTGCACTTCCATTTGTTGAAATGTAACTGCATGCATTTTCATAAGTCACTCCGCCATCAAACGACACAAAAAGTGCAACATTCCATCTGCCACGGAGTGCAATTCGATATTTTGCAGTTTCGTCAACATAGATTTTGCCTTTAAGTTCAACAACTGCATTTTGAGGAACATCATCTCCATCTTTATTTGTATACCAAATGTCAGTATTGCTATTTTGAACTTTATTTATGTTGTTTGTTGTTTCAGCAGAAATATATCCTTGATAATTATTATTAAATGCTTCAACTGCACTTGTGTAAGCCTCGCCTTCTCTATAAGTGTAAGTTGTTCTTTCAAGCATAGTCTTGTTTGTTTCGTGAGATTGTTCAAACTCTAAAACAAGGTCGACATCTTGAACTGTAAACTCTCCGTCATCTTTAGTTAATCCAAGTGTGACAATAATTTTGCCCGAACGCGCAATTTTTGAATCTGGTGTATAAGTGTAAATGCCAGGTGTTTCAGTTTCAACAAATGTTCCATTGAAGTCACCAGAAATACCTTTAATTGTATAACTAAATCCATCAGGAATAACAATGCTTCCGCTTTGATACATGCCATTCTCGGCAGTATATTTGTTAAGGTCAACTGTGAAACTTGTTCCATAAGGGATAACATAAGGTTGCATTGTTTCAATATATTTTTTCTCGCCATCATAATAGTAACTTCTGCCAGTTTGGAACACTGATGAAACAGGAACAAACATAGGATAACTGTCATTTCGATATTCGCTAAGCGCCTCATCACTAAGACCTGCATTCAAAATATCATTGAAATAATATGACATGTCATTGTGAGTTATATCCTGCCATGCACGCAAATAACCAAGATATGATTGACCGTAACTTGAACTTTGTTGTTTATATTTTGCTTGAATATAATTATCAGGTCCAAAGTTATGAAGAAGAGTTGCATAAAGCGCCAAACCTTGATTGCCATTGCTTGGATTTTCGTTTGGACGAGCAATCTTCAAAACTTGGTCAAGCGCCCAAGTTGCGCTTGTATAGCAGTTCCAGCCTGACATTCCAGCGGCGCCGAAAGAGCCTAAGCCTCTTGCAGAAGAAATCTTTGTGAACAAACTGTAAGACACAAGGGTCATACCATTATTTGTCACTTCGCCACCATTGCCAACGCCATAGCCTTGGAAATTGTGGTGATATTCATGGAAGTTACCCCACGCCCCTGAATTGACGATTGAATTGTAATTAAGTGAATTGGACATCCAGCCCATTGGACAGTTAACTGAGCGTCTGCCAGGAAAGGCTACCGCTGCACCTGCTGCAACAAATGGGTCATAAAGGAAAACAATTCCTTGTGATGAACCAGTTGTTGTCACACTTGAAACTTTTTCCCAAAGCACTGCTGATTTATATAAATCTTGATAAGAGAAAGCATTTGCATAAGTTTTTGGTCCAGAGTGAAGAACACCGTAGTCCCAAACTTCCATGTCAAACATAGGCGCAGAAGAGGCTTTATTTTCTTCAAACTCTTCCTCAGTTGTGTAACCCAAGATGAAGTGAGAATATCTCACACCGCCTGAAATTGTTGCTGTGAAAGTTGCATTTGTGTTTCTTATGTAAATTGGACCACCGAGGAATGAACCAACATAGGCTGTGTAAACTCCGCTTTCTTCATCAAAAGTTGCAGTCGTTTTGTTCACTACCATTGTGTTCAAAATGACAGGCATACGTTGCATTTGGTTTTTTGCAGTCCAAATATTGTTCGCTTGACCGTTATAAAGCGCTTGACCAATATGGATTGTAAGACCACCAGTTGCGTTCATATCTTCTTGACTAATTTGAATTTTGATGATTTCGCCGGCTGGTGCATAGACACCTGTCACGCCATAACCATTATAGCCACGCGCACGCATTTTCACGCGTTTTATGATTGCTTCTTCGTCATCAGAAACATCACCAAGATACATTCCAACCGCGCCAGTGTGTTTGTATAAACGTCTATGCATTCCGTTCTTATCAAGCACTGGCTCTGTTCCGTTATATAAATAGCCATTCTCATCCATGCGATTGTAACCACCGCCATTTCCAGAAGCATTTGAAGTTCCATTTGCGCAAAGATAGTTTGATTCCGCAATAAGAGCATCTCTTAAAGATTCCTTACCACTGCCAATCACGCCTGAAAGTGTATAGCCATATTTTGGATAGCCTGTGCTTAACCCTTCATCCCTTGTTTCAGGAGGAATATTTCTTGAAACTGTTCCGATAACTTCACTTGAAAATCCCACCCGTGTTGTTCCACTATATTCTCTGTCAAATTCATATTCTTTCACTTGACTATCTTCGTATAATGTTTCCGTTCCATAACTTACATTATAATAAGGCTTAACTGGCACAGCACTTTTATTGTTTCTTATGAGAACAACACCAAAAATAAGAGCGCCAACAACAACCAAACTCACAAAAAGTGCAGAAATAAGCACCTTTGGGTTTACTTTGTCCGGACCTTTATCATTTGGGTCGCCTGTTTTTTTGCCTATTTTTGACTTCTTTGCCTGCTTTTTATCTATTGATTTAGCAGAACTTTTTGTTGCTTTTTGACTTCCAACAATTCCTGCACTAGAAACAACTGTTTTGCCAGTTGGTTTTGAATTTGATAAAGGCTTAGCACTCAAATTTTGGCTTGACGCTGAATTTTGCGTTGAAACAGGTTTTGAAGCAGTATTTGTTGGCTTTGTTACCAAACTTGTTGCTGATTTTGACGCAACACTAGATGACTTGTTAGGTGTATTTTTTGAAATATTTGAATTCTTGTTTTGATTCAAGTTTTTCTCTAACATAAAATCTCCTTTAAAAATTTTATCAGATTTATTATAGCATAACAAAACAACAAAATCAATTCTTTTGTTGGAGATTTTCAATCAGGCAAAAACAGTCAAAATATTTAATTAAAAAACACTTACCAGTTGTAAGTGTTTAAGTTGGCACTTTTACCTTATCTTTCAAAGGTTTCTTTAATAAATTGTTTCTGAGCCTGCATAGCCTCTGCTTCATAGTCATTACGCTCTTTTGTTGTCATCTCACTCATGTATTTCCCGCTCTTTTCGTCAAAAGCAAGAGAACTTAAAGGAACGCCCTTTTTGATAACTTTACTTGGTTTGTTTATAAAAAATCTCTTTGGATAGAACATTTTGGTTTTTAAGCAACCTTTAAAATCAATAAGTGCAAGCGCAACATTATAATGACCACTTGATTCGCCTCCAACCTCATTGAGTTTGTCAATATAAACTTTGAGCATTTCTTCATCAGTGAGTTCCTTTCCACCAAATCTTCGAACAAGCAGTCCTGGCTGGTCCTCTTGCTTAAATTTGTCAATCACAAGTCCACTGTCGTTTGCGATAACAGGTAATCCTGTCACTTTGTGATATGCTTTTGCTTTTAAAATTGCATTCTCTTCTTCGTTTCTTCCATTTTCTTCAACTTTTATGTCAACCTTTATTTCAGCAAGGCTTGTCGCATACAATCCCAGTTCCTTGCACACCTCTTTATATATGTTTATCTTACCTTGATTGGTTGATGCAATCAAAACTTTCTTTTCGCTATTAAAAATTCTTCCATCCTTAATATAATCAATTTCAGCAAAATCTTCATCAAGACTCAGTTTGCTTTCTTCTATTCTTTTTGCATAGATATCAAGTGCGCTTGAAGGATCTTCAAAACGATGAACACCTTTCTCAGTTTTATCACGCTCCATAATTCTTTCAAGGCAAGAGTCCTTATCATCGCAAAACCTCAAAGCCACAAACTTTGGTTTGAATTCTCTTAGAATATTGAAAACCTCTTCCCTCTCAATTTTTCGAGCGTTCGTGGAATCCACAACAACATCTTTTCCATTTTTAACAACCTGCAAGATTTTTTCATGAAATGCAGAAAAAACAATTCTGTTGTCATCACTTGAATAAACTTTTCCAATAACGCCTTCATCAGCAAGTTTTTGTCGAACTTCATCCACACTCACAACAGTTGCGCCTTCAATTTTGTGAGAATATGTGCTTTTGCCAGACCCTGGCAAGCCTATCGGCATATAGACAGTTATCATTGCCCCCCCCCTCCCTCATTTTTAAAAGTAATATTGCGTAAATTTTACGCCTTTATGAGAATAATTTAAAACAAATCTGCAAATTTGTCAAGAGGATTTGTTAAAAATGTTATTTTAAAAATTCAAACAATCTTTGCCAAACCTAATCTCTTTTGACAACTTTTCCTTCTTTCATCATGGCTTTAAATTTGTTCACATTTATCCAAGCAACAGCCTCCACTTCATCCTCTTGAATTTTAATCTGAGAAATGTCAATATAGACACTTATTTATATTCATTGGAATAATAAGAACCTGTTATCGCAGAACCTTGTTTCTTCCACCTCTGTATGCTCCGCATCCAGTTTTTCGCATAAATGCGAAAAAAAGACGCTTACGCGTCTTTTGGTGGAAGATATAGGGCTCGAACCTATGACCCTCTGCTTGTAAGGCAGATGCTCTCCCAGCTGA
>CAPERS010000017.1 GCA_948607205.1 uncultured Eubacteriales bacterium
TAAGAATAGATAATATTAATTTGTGTAGTTATATGCAGTTAATATAAATTGTTATATTTGCTATTTAAAACTTGGTAGGAAAATAGTTTAGAACATTAATTAATTTTAGCAAGCAGTAAAACCTATCTGAAAGATAAATAGTTTGACGTGTATCGTTTTTGAAATATTAGTGAAATGAATCATATAGTAGAAAAGAATTTTATAATTAAACATTTTAATGATGTCTAATTAAATTGTTTATCGCTTAACTATTTGTTCTTTATAATATAACATATATAATAAATTGCACAGCACAGCACATGTTAAATTTATTTAAAAAATAGTTATTAAAGTTATATAAAAATAGCTAGAATTAAAGTATAAAGGGTGAAAAAGTGTTTTGAAATATAAAAACTTTGTGATATAATAATAGTGGAGGTAAATAAAATGGAATTAAAAGGAAGTAAAACAGAACAAAATTTAATGGAGGCTTTTGCTGGTGAAAGCCAAGCAAGAAACAAGTATACATACTTTGAATCTCAGGCAAGAAAAGAGGGATACGAGCAAATTGCTGACATTTTCGCTGAAACAGCAAGCAATGAAAAAGAACACGCAAAACTTTGGTTTAAAGCGTTGAATGGTGGAAAAGTTCCTTCAACACTTGAAAACCTTTTGGCTGCTGCTGCGGGCGAACATGGAGAATGGGTTGATATGTATGTTCGTATGGCAAATGATGCTGAGAAAGAAGGGTTTATGCAACTTGCATACCAATTTAAAGCTGTTGCTGATATTGAAAAAAGACATGAAGAAAGATATAAGAGAATCGCTGAGCTTGTTAAGGAAGGAAAGGTATTCAAGAAATCTGATAAGCAAATGTGGATTTGCAGAAACTGCGGACATGTTCACGTTGGAAAAGTTGCACCAGAAGTTTGTCCTGTTTGTGCACACCCAAAAGCATATTTCCAAATCTTAAATGAAGAATTTTAGAGTTTTAAACACTTTTTAGCACGCTAATTTAGTATAAATCTGCTAGCGAACAGGTAATCTGGCGTATAGTTTTTCATTGTAAAAAAGCGTTCAGTGTCAAAAAAGTTTTAATATAAAAGAATTTTGAATATAATACTGAGAGGCGAAAATGTTGTATGCTTTTATTGCAATAGCAGTGGTTTTATTAATTTCATTGCTTTGCTATACAATTTATAATGCAAGAAAGAACAGTTCTGAATATCTCATGAACATGATTTTGTTGTCGAGATATAATCGACTGCTCAAGTCTATGGGGAGAAAAGCCAAAATTGATGTTTCTGAGTTTGAGTTAAAATTTAAAAATAAAGATAACATCACAGATGAAGACATTTTAAATAACGTTGAAATAATTAAAAATGTTGATGCAAACTTTGCTCGTCTTCAAAATGAAAAAGCCAATAAAAGTTACAATCTTGATAAACTAAACCCAATTAAAATAATGGTTGGATGTGAGTCTGTTAAGTTAGATCAAAAGAAAAATAAAGTAACTCAAGTATTGGATTATGCAAAACGAATAGTTATTAAAAAAGAACTATCGTCTGATATTTCTAAGTTTTTTGGCAATATGGAAGGTTATTTAATTGAAGGTTTCATATTATTCTTCTTAGAAAATAAAGTTGTGATAATTGAGGTAAATGACATTTTCAATATTGAAGCTGTGGACTATAAGAATGTCAAACTTGCGGTTCAAAAAGAGATTGTTCACGAGGTTGACTATGATGGAGAATATCCACTTGATGAGCTTGATTTCAGGCAAGAGGAAATCCCAAATGATCACGAAGTTCAAGGTTTTGAAATTGTGACAAAAGTTAAATGCAATATTTACAATTTGGAACTTCAAGTTGGCGCAAGAACGCTTAAATCCAAACTTCACTTAATGCGGACGGACGATATAGATAAATTCGAAAAACTGGCTGGAATAGAAAATAAATAAAAGTGCTTTTAAAAGCAAATCAAATCTTAATGTTCAATAAAAAAATCACGAGAGTTTCGTGATTTTTTTCAACTTCTTTTAAAAAAATATATTCTCGATTTTTCTATCTCTATGGTCTTTCTTTTCTTGCTTAACTTCCCATGGATAAATAAATAGTTTTCCAGTATTTTTACCACTTAATCCTTTTGCAAAAAATGACTGTTCGATATTATTTGGGAGATTTTGTGGATTTCGTGCGACGACACAAGCTAATAAAATTTTTGCATTTGGCAATGTCTTAGTTATTTCTTTCAAACTTACTTCAATAGTTTCTCCTGAACTAAAAGTTCCTTCTACAACAAGTAAAGTATATTCTTTTTGCTTATCTAACAGATTCAAAGAGTTAAGTAATATTTTTGTTTCTCTCCTGCCGTTAACAGTTATCCATTTTGGTTGAATAGGTGCAAATTTAACTATATTCAACTGATTTGCAATATAGACACTAGGAACAGCGCCACTTCGCAAAATTGGCACAATGTAGTCTATTTTGAGATCATGTTCTGCGCAGTATTGTGCGATGTCCTTAGATAGTTTCTGAGTGTATTTTTTAAACTTTCTATGCGATAAACAGGATATTCGTTTAGACCATTTAATATTATTATCAATCATATAAACTCCAATGCTATTATTTTATTTTCATAAAGTAAGATTTAAGTTCGGTATCAACAGCGCCAAATTTACTAATAATTTTTTGCATTATGATATTTTCATCTCCAACAAACGCAAGCATAAAATTATATTTTTTTTCATTTATTGAATTTAAAAAAGCTTTAAAAATTTTTTTATTACGATATTCAGGCAACACATATACATTTGCAAGATAAAATCCTAAACCATGATTTGCCATATATATATCTGAAAAAATACACATTCCAATAGGAAGGTTTTCTTCAACGGCAACCAAACAGTGAAACTTAGGATTTTTGCAAAATAAATCCTTGTCTATAAACTCATCTAGTCTAGTATTAGTTAAACCAGATACACTATTTACTTCTTTATTTGCAAATAAGATAAATTGCTTATGAGATTTATTTGCTTTTATAATTTGCATTTATATACTCCTTATATTAATTATAGCACGATTTCATATTTAGCAACAAGTTTTTATGAATAAAAAACTTTTTTAGCATTTAGGCGTGTGCTCATTTTGAAACAAATGTATTTGATATGGTTCAATAAGTAGCACATTAAAAACTAAACAGAAAAATTTTGCTTTTCTTCCATTTTTAAAGTAAGTAAGTGTATTTATTCCTCACAATAGTCTTGGCATGGGTTTGGTTTGAAAGCAACTATTGAAATGAGCTTGCTCTTTTTCTTATGCTCCTTTGTGCGTTCAAAGTCAACGTAGAGTTTTTCGCGCCAATGCTTTATGGATGCAAGTTTGAAGTCTTTATCAGTGAGTATATCTTCCAGTTCATCGGCTTTGAAGAATTGTCTTTGTGCAAGCTGACCGTTGGCACTGATATATGTTGTCAGATTGGTTTCAGGATCGTATGAGCGAAAGTTTTTTATGATTGTGCGGTCAGATTTGTCATGCATAACAAGATAGAACAGTCCGCCTGGCCTGAGCACGCGATATATTTCATCAAGGGCTTTATCAAGTTCTTGCTTTGAAAGATAGTGAAGAACAAGGCGCGCATAAACAAGGTCAAAGCATTCATCTGGATAAATCATTTCGTCGCGCACATCTTCGAGTTTGACTTTCACTTGGCTGGAAACGCCATACTTTGAAATAACTTTCTTTGCAAAGTTCATGCCGTTTTTGTCAAGTGTGGTTGCAATGATTTTTGCTGAGCCATATTTTTTTGCCATACGAATTTCAGCCGATCCACTTGTGCTTATTCCGATTGAAAGCATGTATTTTGTGTTATAGGGGATTAGTTTGATTCCATAGTCTTCTGTTTTACTTGGCTTAAAAATTTTCTCTCTCATAATTTTTCCTTTTGTTTGGATATTGGAAAGGGTTTTAAACCTTCTTCTCAAATCACTTTACAAAATTAGTATACCACAAAATTACGTATTAGTCAAGATAGTAAAAAATGTGAAAAAATTTGAAAAAAGTTTCAATTTAGGTATTGACAATCACTCAAAAACAAGGTATATTTGTAATATACAACAGGAGGAAAGTTATGAGCAGATTGGCAGACGAATATTTACCAGAAGAAGAGGACAGAAGAGAAACTTGGTTTGATTTCGAGGAAGAAGAAAGAGAGGAAGAAGCCAGTTTCGATGATGTCGATGAAGATGAAATGGATTTGGATGGCTCTTGTGAGAAATGGGATTTTGATGAAGTAGCGTTTTACTTTGGAACAGAAGATGAGCAAGACAAAACATTAGCGGAAAGAAAAAGAGCGGGAGATTTGGCTCGACGTTCAAGAGAAAGGGATGCAGCAAAAAGGGCATATCTTAGCAAATTGAGAAAGCAAAACAGAAAGCAAAAATCAAAAAAAGGTTGTATTGATATTCATAATAAATCTGACAAGGCATTGTTAGAAGGTGAAGAACAAGCAATATAAAAAAGACAAGAAATTTTTCTTGTCTTTTTTGGTTGTGTTAACTATTCACTATAAAAAGTTGGCTTACCAAATTCAGTTTTGTCATCAAAAATAAGGTGAGGAGGATTTGTCGAATAATGATAAAGTTTTTTCAATATATTTTTGTGAAATGGCTTCTGGAAATAGTGTGATTTAGTGTTTTCTGATTTTCTCACAATAATATTTTTTGAAATGCATTCTGACTCTCCATAGTGATGAGTAATCTCAGGTTGCGAAATAATATTAAAGTTATTTTCATTTAAATAATCAAAAATGTATTCACCGACCTTTGTCACATCTATAGGTTTATGACTTACTGGATAAACAATGCAACCTGTGGCCAACTTGGTTGTCAATTCAATACAACGTTCAAGCCAAAGAGAAAATCCAAGACCAACAGGTTCTGTGGTGTAACTATATGGCGGATTTATATAGAAAAAATCAAAATATCCAATAAAATTTTCAGGCAATTTATCAAAAACGTTATAGTGAACGGTGCTAAACTTAATCTTTTCTTTAACGTTAAACTTGTTGGCCAGAAAATTATATAAGTTTAATTCACGTTCATCAATGTCAAAAACGCATATTTCTTTGACAGAACTTTGAATTTTTGAAAGTTCAATTGCAAGCATGATAGAAACTCCGTCACCGTCACCGAGAAAAACAATTTTTTCTTGAGTGATGTTCTGTGCAAAGTATTCAACTTGCTTTCGTAAGTCTTCAATGTGCATATACCATTGCGAAACCTCGTGATTTGGCTTTAATCTGGCTTTGTTGAATTGGTCAAATGTATCAATTATTTCGTCCATGTTTTCTCCTATTAAATTTTTTTGTTTTTGCTTGCAACATTGCGTGCAATCAGTTGGGTTAAAAGCCTATGGCGTAGAGAACAGGATTCGAACCTGCGGAGGCTTGCACCTCACACGCGTTCCAGGCGTGCACCTTCAACCTCTCGGTCATCTCTACATGTATTCATTATATCAAGAAAAATAAAAAAATAAAAGTAAATACCTGCATTTTTCCTCTTGAAATTTGCATATTTATATGTTACAATAATTCAAAGGAGATAAAACTTGAAGAAAAAAGTTGAAGAGGTTTTTAAGCCAATATATGTTGCACTTGACACAGATGTTCTTAGAATACTCGCTTGTTTTCATTATTCGGTTTGCGTGGAAGGGCTGGATGTGGATAACCTCTTTACCAAAGAACAGGTCAGAACATATCCACTTTATAAACTTATTATTGACGGAAAAATTAAGCCAATTGTGACAGGTAATGTTTTGAACGAGTGTCCAAAGGCTGATAAGTTTTTAAACTTTTTAAATGAGCGTTGCTATATGACCGACATCAGCGACGAGGAAAAAGATGACCATAACCAGAAAGTTTTTGAACT
This sequence comes from uncultured Eubacteriales bacterium, assembly GCA_948607205.1. Classification (GTDB taxonomy): domain Bacteria; phylum Bacillota; class Clostridia; order Christensenellales; family UBA1242; genus Caccovivens. Next base: position 5,906 of record CAPERS010000017.1, read on the forward strand.
TGCAAAAAAATATTGCAGTAAAGAACAACTTGATTTTTTTGCTTTCTTTGGTTATATGGATAAAAACAATTGCATTAAACCGAGCGCGGACGCAATAAACATGGCTGAGTCGTCACTGGCAGGACTCAATTTGATAACCAATAATGCAAAGCACTTTGTTTATGTGGAAGAAGAAATGAAAAAACTCAAAAAGAAATTTGCAAAAAGCAAGATAAACTGCGACGCTTTCTATAAAGAAAAATTTTGGCGAAGAGCACACGGAGTTCGTTCGATAAACGGCTTGGCTGGCATTTTGTATATTCAAAGTTGCCCTGTGATTCCGTCGCCATTTCCACTGTATTTCATTGAAGAAATGGTAAAAGAAAAAAGGCTGGAAGATTTGCGCGTTTCTGACAATCCAAACATCAAGCCTTGCAGTGAGATATTTGTAGAAGACAAGTTGGAAATTTTTGAAACGAATAACGAGCAAGGATTAAATTAAAAAAAGCACATCTTTTGTTTTAATAGATGTGCTTTAAATTTGTTATAAACTATTTTTCGTCATCTTCTTTCTTTTGATTCAATGAAACTTCTACATAATCAAAAGGTGTTTCTTCTTCTTCTGCTTTATCATCATCAATTCGCCAGTAAGCAATTTCGCCAAGTCGTGGATTGCGATTTTTCTTTGGCATTTTCTTGGTTGTTTTGGTCTTGTCTTTTTGGGAAGTTTTGATTTCAAAATTGTCTTCAACACTTTTCCATTTTTTGTTGGCGATAATTATGAGCGCCAATCCAATAGCGATAGGAAAAAGTGAAACAAGCATAACAATCATTGGAACAGCACGTTCAAGTCGCGTCAACTCAATTGTTGAGTCGGCGATAAATGTCCAGATAAAACAGCCAAGGAAAAGCAAAAGACCAATTGAGAATAATATGCTTCCTGAAACAATATTTCCACGATATTTGCTTAGGTTTGTTTGCATCTTTGAAGAGGTTGTTTCTTCATTTTTTTCACTTTCAACATTTGTTGTTTCAGTTGCCTTCAATTCCTGTTTTGACTCAAATATTTTACCTTGCTCTTTTTCAGCAATATGCTCTTCCAATTGTTCGTCTTGTTCAAAATTTTTGATTTCAACTTTTGTTTTTTTCATAATCTTTCTCCAAAAGTATTATATCAAATCAAATAACTCTTCGCAAGAGTTTTTTTTAAAGAATTTAAAAAGAGTTTGTTTTTATTAATGTTAAAGTTTGAATTGACAAAACTTGAAAAATAGTTTAAAATATTGGTGTTTAAGTTTTGGACAACTGCAGAGAAAAGTTGAATTTAAAAGTTTAAACAAATTCTTCATGTGCCTATGGCGGAATTGGCAGACGCGCTGGATTTAGGTTCCAGTGGGAAACCGTGCAGGTTCAAGTCCTGTTAGGCACACCAAAAAGAAACTAAATTGAACCTATTACTTAGTTTAGTGATAGTTCTTCTTTTTCTTCAATACTTTCAAGATGTGTTTTAAGTGCATCTACAATCATTTCTTTGTGTAATTCAATAGTATCAATTATTTCATTGTCAAACTTTCCATATATACCTAGTTCTTTGTCAGCCAAATAGCGTATATCATCTTTACTATAATTATCCCAATTAACACTATCTTTGTATATCCAATCTATATCCAAGAAAATTAAGTCTTTTTGGTATGAAATTATATGTCTTTTAGGAAATGCGTCTCTTGCATACAGATAATAATGCAACCAGTTAAAGTTATTGTAGAGGTCTTCCCTGCGTTTACGTAGTTCTTCAATTGAATCAGAGCCATTATAAAAAATAGTATTACCATATCCAACTATAATATTTTCTTTGTCTACTGTTAAGTATTTATAATCTATAGAGCTATGTTTGTAGACATTGTTAAGTATATGATTTGTGTGTAATAGAGTCAAACCATAACAGAGAAAATTAACATAACTAGTGCTTTGGCCATAGTCGCCCCAATCTTCCGCAAAATCCCCTGTAATTGGCATAACCTGCCAACGACCTGAATGTTTAGCATTTAACAATTTACACATTTGTGCAGAATCTATAAAATAAGTCTTCATAAGTCTATTTGAAGTTGACCAAATTTTTTTCATAATTTTTTCTCTTTTTTCATCAATTTGGTCAACTTCGCTTTTAATTTTATTGCCCTCAAGTTTACATTCTTCTTTGCCCAGATTTTCTTTTGTATATTCTATTAGTTGTTCTATTAAATTAACGCGCTGACTTTCTAATGTAGCAAAAGTTTTTGATAATTTTTGCATCTTTTGGATTGATTCTTCGATATTCATAATAATCTATAACTCCTAAAAGTATTTTAACATAACTTAATAAAATAGTCAATACCAATATTTGTCTTTAGTAATTGAAGAATTCTTAACCATAGAAAAATTGAACCTAGAATATTCTAGGTTCAATATAGTTTTTGTTTGTTGCGCCAGAAAATCAGATTTGTTTTAAAAGAGGGAATAAAGATGTAACTTTTGAGGCAGTATTTATCAGAACAAAATAATTTTTAGTGCTTGAAAAATTAAAATTTTATGTTATAATTAAAATCAAGGAAGGTGAAATTTCAACAATATTTTCAAAATTGAGAATTTAAAATTAGAGAATATAAAAACAGGGTTGGTGATTGATGTGACTGACCATAATGTAAATTATATAGAAAATGATTTGTTGAAGCAAATCAAGAAAGAAAAAATCTTTGTTGTAGATAAAAATTGGTTCGGCGGTTGTTGGAAACTTGAAGACTATCTTTGTGCCGAAAAGAAATTGGATTTAATAATAAATGAAATTACCAAATTAGCAAGCTCGCCATTCGAGAGCTTTATTTTGGCATATTATTTTGCAAGCGACCGAGAATTTAAATTTGCGCCAAAAGGTTCGCCTTTTCAGTCGGCTAGAAGTTATGTGGATGCGATTAATAGCGGATACTGCGTTTGCGTTGGATTTGCCACAATATTAAAACGTCTATGTGAAAAACTTAATATCGAATGCGCTGTGCAAGGGTGTTATGCAAAAAACAAATTTGGCAAAATTGTGAATCATGCCAACAATTTAGTGGTTTTAAATGATGAAAAGTATGGAATAAATGGTCTTTATTATAGCGATTCGCGAATGGATTGCTTGGATTTTGCGAAAGAAAGCAATGGATTGTTTACTAAGTTCAATTTCCTAGCAATGCCAATAACAGATATTGGAAAAATTCAAATTAAAGTTTGGCAAGATGACACAATTATCGAAATGAATGACTTTCAAAGTTTGTATTACACAAGACAAGTTTCTGAGAATGACAAAGAATATCTTTCAAAGTTTTTCTCAGAGTCCACATTAAAAAATATTATGAAATATAAATATTGCAAGCCAATTCATGAAAACAAAATCATTGAAGCATTAAAAAATTTATGCTTTAATGAAGATGAGATTAATGAGATTCAAAAATGCTATTTTTCTAGAAAGCAAATGTTTTTTTCTGATATAAATTCTATTGCACCCAAAAATGAATGGGAGAAACGATTGGCATTTAAAAAATACTTAAAAGAATTTGTTAGTCATAGTGGAAGAAAAAAAGATGTAACAAAACTTGATTGTGCGACTTTTGTAAATTATGTTTTCAAAAACTTTTTCGATGTGGACATCTTGCAAGCGGGGTTTGGCAAAAGCTGGACAGGAAAGATTATGACATCGGCGTTAGGAAATCAAATGCTGGTAGAAGAAAATCTTTCTTTGAGCGAGAAACTTAGTTTCATAGACACAAAGTGCAAAATTGGAGATATATTGTTTTTCCACAGACAGTCTAAGTGTGACAATCACACGACATGCGATAATTGGTATCCCGGTCACTGTGGGATTTATCTGGGCAATTATAAATACATTGATTCAAGATTGACAACACGTGGAAATATTGAAATTGTGAGTATGGAGAATGACAACTATATGCAATATTTTATCGGCTGTAAAGACATCATTTCAGACTTAGAAAAATTCTCAGAAATTGAAAAACAGCTTTGATTTGTTTAGAGTTTATATCTTTTTATGATATAATTAAAGAAAGGAGAAAACTATGAAATTAGTTTTAACATCCGGTGATATTTCCAATGAGGAGATATACAATAAGGTTATCGAATTGGTGGGCAAACCTGCAAAAGATATTTCGATTGCCGTTTTGATAGAAGCGTCAGCAGTTGAAGAAGGCGACAAGAGGTGGCTTATCAATGGCTTATCCAGATTAACTGCTCAATTTTTTGGAGAAATTGATATAGTTAATCTTTTGGCATTACAAAAACATGAGGTTGAGAGAAGGCTTGCAAAAGCAGACTTAATTTATTGCTTTGGTGGATGCACTGAATGGTTAAAAGTGGTTTTTGAAAAAACTGGTTTTAGTGCAAAGTTGCCTAAATTGTTAGAAGAAAAAGTTTGGGTTGGAAGTTCGGCTGGTAGTATGATTTTGGGCAAAATGCCTTCAACTGAAACTCAAAGTTATATTTATAGCATTGATAACTATTTTGGAGTTGATAAATATTTGGGAATTGTCAATTTTTCAATTTTGCCACACATTTTTGGTGCTTTTGTTCCATTAGACAGCTTTCAAAAATGCTTGGAAGAATCGAAAAAACAAGACTACCCAGTGTATGTGCTTTCAGACGATTCGGCAGTCATAGTTGAAAATAATAAAGTCTATCTTTTAGGCAAAAAATGTTTCAAACTTTTTGCAGGAGAAATTGCTGAACAAAGATAAAAGGAGAAAAGAATGAAAATATATTTCATAAGGCACAGTGAGTCGCAGGATGATTTGATAAATTGTTATGGCGGTGCGTCAGATTGGGACTTGACAGAAAACGGAGCAATGAAAGTTGAAAAGTTCAGACCAAAGTTTGAAAAATTAAGTTGCGAAAAGATTTTTGTGAGTCCACTTAGAAGAGCATACAAAACTGCTGAAATACTCAACAAAAATCTCAACTTGCCAATAGAAAAGGTTTTCGAGTTGCATGAAACAAATCATTATGGCTACCTAACTGGTCTTGAAAAGAATTTGGCAAAAGAACTTTTTGCGTATCTTCTGGAAAAGCCTGAATACCAAAACGCAAGTTATTACAATCGCAAATGCATGCCAGGTGGAGAAACAGCAAATGAACTCGATAAAAGGGTGAAAAAGGTTATTAAAAAGATACTTAAACAAAGCAAAGATTTCAAAACTATTGCAATAATCACACATGGCGGGGTTTTGAGAAGCATTTTCCAAGTGGTATTGAAGGATAAAAGAAAATTAATTGATATAAAAGATGTTGCCTGCGCAGAAATTGAATTTAATAAAGGCAAGTTTGAAATAAAGACCACACAAGGTTTTGTGTTTGAATAAATAAAAGGAGAAAAAATATGAAACATGATATGAAATTACAGTCAATTTATTTTGACAAAATAAAGAAAGGACAAAAGATTTATGAGATAAGGCTTAATGATGAGAAAAGAAGAATTATCGATGTCGGTGATGTAATCATTTTTAAAAGAGAACCAGAGCTAAAAGAATCTATTGAAACTATTGTGGAAGATTTAATATACTTTGATTCTTTTAAAGAGATGATTGATACTTTACCATTATTTAAAGTTGGATTTGAAAACGTAAGCAAAAAAGAGGTAGAAGATATATACCATAGTTTTTATTCTGTTGAAAATGAGAGTAAATATGGCGTGGTTGCAATCAAGGTTAAATTGATTTAGGTGTTTAAATGGAAATATTAACTAAAACTATTAAGGAACTTATTATTAACGGGCATTCACAAGATGAGATTTTGAAACTTTGTGATAAACTTTATGATATGACTGATTTTATATGTGAAGATTACCCAAAACATAAGACTTGGTATTATCAAAAACACTTACCTGCAACTTTGATGGCAGGAAGTGGAAGAGATATTGTTTTTGCTTATGACGAAACAAATATTTATGGAACAGCTTTTATAAAAGAAGATGAAAATGAAAAGAAAATTTGCACTTTGTTTGTAAGTGAGGATGCTAGGGGCAAAGGAGTTGCTACAAAATTGGTGGAAAAGGCTATGGAAATACTAAATACAACCAAACCAATGATCACCCTTGCTGATTATAAGTTACCAATGTTTGAAGGGTTAATAAAAAAATATAAATGGGAGAAGACGCAGGAAGTCAAAGGTTTATACAATGATAGAAGTCTTGAACTTGTTTTTAACGGAATTTTGATATAGGAGAACATCGTGAATAATGCAATTATAAAAAGAGAAAAGTTGATTGTTATGTCTATTATGACTTATTATGCTAAACAAATTTTTGATCATACAAAAAAGTTTGAGTTTCGAAAAAGTCCTTTAAAAGAAAGCGATTTAAACAAAGATATTTTTATTTATTCCGCAAAGGAAGATAAAGCAATAATAGGAACTTTCAAAGTTTCTGAAATTTATCATGGTAATACGGAAGAAATACTTAAATTAACAGGATATGATAAAAGAAAAGACAGAGAAGAAATTGTTGAATATTTTGGTAAAAATAATCCTAAATGCTTTGCTTTAAAATTATATGATGTTAAAAAATTAAAAAGGCCGATAAGCTTAAAACAATTAAGAAAACTGAATCCTCAAATAATGTTACCTCAATATTTTTCTTACATCTATCCAAGTGACAAAGTTTACGATTTGTTAATTGAAAGTATTAATTTATAGAAAAAGGAGATTTTTATGAAAGATAAGGAGATTGAACTCAAATTTATTATCAGTCAAAAAGTGCGAGATAGGATTGAAAGCGATTTGGTTAAGGTGGCGGAAAGGCTTGGTGAAAGCCGTTTGGTTGATGTCTATTTTGAATCGCCTTATCTTAATTTTGAAATTAATGGTGAAACAGTTGAGGCATTGCGAATCCGCGAGAATGATAATGGCTGTGTGATGACTTATAAAAAGATCCATTTGGAGTGCAATCCTGTTTATTGTGACGAATTTGAAACTAAGATTGACAGCAGAGAACAGATGGAGAAAATTCTGTTTGCACTTGGTTTCAAAGTGCAGATGATGATAGACAAAACGCGCACAAGCTACAAGCTTGACAATTTTGAATTTGACTTTGACTCGGTGAAAGATTTAGGCGAGCTTTTGGAAGTTGAATTAAAAAATGAAAATGGCAGAGTTGAAGATATTTATAACTTTGTTGCAAAGTATGGATTGAGCGAAAAAGATGTGACATACAAAGGTATCCAAAAGCTTTTGGAAGAGACGAAAGGAATGAGATAAGGAGAAAACATGGCAACGAGCAAAGAGTTTAAAGAATTTGTGGTGGAAGAGTTAACGCAGGCACTGGGTGAGGTGACTTGTCGTTCAATGATGGGCGAGTATCTTTTATATTTCAAAGGTGCGTTGTTTGGCGGAATTTATGACGGACGCGTTCTTATCAAAATTGTGGAAGAAAACAAAAAATTTGGTTTGGCGGAAGAAATTCCATACAAAAGCGCAAAGCCAATGTTTATGATTGAAGATATTGAAAATTCTGATTTGACAAGAGAAATTATCTTTGCCACGCTTGCTGGCCTCGCAAAAAAGGGGAAGAAATGAAAAACAAAACAATAGTGCTTGCGTCAAACAGCGAGCATAAAATAAAAGAGTTTAAAATGATGTTTGGTGATTATCAAATTTTGTCACTCAAAGATATTAATTTTTTTGATGACATTATTGAAGACGGCGAAACTTTTTATGATAATGCACTGATAAAAGCAGAAACTATTCATAAATTTTTGAAAGAAAAAAATATGCCTGCAATGGTTATTGCTGATGACACAGGTTTATGCGTTGACGCACTTGGTGGCATGCCGGGAGTTTATAGCGCGCGATATGCTGGCAACCATGACAATGCGTCAAACAGAAAGAAACTTTTGCATGAACTTGAAAATGTTAAAAACCGTAGCGCACATTTCACAACAATGATAGTAAGAATCGACCCAGGCGGCAAAGTGACGGCGTATGAAGGTCGGGCTGAGGGGAAAATTCTCACTGAAGAAGATGGCTCAAATGGATTTGGTTATGACAGTATTTTCTTTTCAGACGAACTCGGAAAATCTTTTGGGACTGCATCAAGCGAAGAGAAAAATTTAGTTTCCCATCGTGGCAAAGCAATCGCGAAACTCAAAACAGATTTGGAAAAGATTTAAAAAGTATAAAAAAAAGAGCAAGGCTAAGGCTTTGCTTTTTTTTTGTTAAATAATTTTTTTGTAGTTAATTGAATTAGTAATCGTAAAAGATTTTTTCAAAAACGTGTTAAAAGATTTCACGTAATAGTGGCTAAGCCACCCACTCAGCCGTCAACAAGCATTTTGTCAGCAATGAGAGCGATAAGTTCGCCATTTGTTGGCTTATCTGTTGAGGTGTAAACTCTAAGTCCAAAAACAGAGTTGATATTTTCAATTTTGCCTCTGTTCCATGCGACTTCAATTGCGTGACGCATTCCGCGTTCAACTTTTGATGAACTGGTTGAAAATTTTTCGGCAATTGTTGGGTAAAGTCTTTTTGTGATTGCGCCGATAATTTCTGGTTCTTCAATTGCAAGTTTAACGGCTTCGCGCAAGAATTGATAGCCCTTAATATGTGCTGGAATGCCGATAGTGATGAATATGTTTGAAATTTTTTCGTCAAGATAACGTTCTTGTGACTCATTTTTCACAACTGGGAATTGTATATCTTGCATTCTTTCTTCAAGATTTTGAGGATTAATTGGTTTTACCATGAAGTAACTAACGCCCTCTCGCATTGCCTTGCTCACAAAACCGCTGTGAGAGAGGTTTGAAATAAAAATTACTTTTGGCATTTTATCCATGCTTTTTTTGAGTTTTTCAAGCACCATGAATCCATCCATGCCAGAAAGTAAAGGTTCCATAATGAGAAAGTCAGGCTTCAAGTCAACGACTTCTTTAAGCACAGTTTCTCCATTAAAGTTGTGACCAACAACATTGTATTTATCATTTGTGTTAAAGTAATCGAATACGCTTGTGTCATCTTCTGTGTTGTCTGCTAAATAAATAGAGAGCTTAGCTTGACTTTGTTCTTTCATTTTTTTCTCCTTTTATTCTCAAAATTCTCCATTAATTTTGATACATATATAAGATACCACAAAATCCGAAATTTTGAAAATAATCGGAAATCAAATCACGTTGGTTTTATGTCGAAGATTGACGTAATTTAGGTTATTAATCTATTTTAAAACAAAATTATTTATAATTCGAAATTTTTTACGTGCGAGTTTTTGTCGAAAATGCAAAAAAAAAGTCTGACCATGTCAGTTACTTGTAACTTTTTGTCAGACTTTGTTTAACTTTGAAATTGATATTAAGTTGTCAAATTTTATGTTTCTTCTTCGCTTTCTTCTTCTTCGATTTTTGGCATTGTTTTGTTTTTGGAAACAAGTTGGTATTTTGACACGTTGTCTTCTGGGTCACCAACCTTTATGCGATACATATAGTTCGATTCGTCAGTCTCGTATTTGATTTCATTTCCGTCTTCGTCATATTCTGTCACTGGTTCATATTTTGCATAGAAGTAAATATATCCATTAACGTAAGCATATTTGCCAGAAACGATGCTTGTCATTTCCACTAAAGTTTGTGGTGCATATTCGCCATTTGAATTTGGCTTGAAAGAAATTCTTCCAATGCTCTTGTCGGTCGAATAATAGATGAAATTGCCGTCAACGAAAAGTATATCAGTAAATCCGCTTGAAGCAAGCAGGCGAGTGGCTTTTTCAGTGTGATTGTTATAATACATCAAACTGCTGTCGCCAACAAAGATGTAGCCTTCAAACAGTGTGTTTCCTGTTGCAACAGGATAAACATTTTTGATTGTTGTGTAAGCGTAAAACTTATCAGTTTCTGCGCCGATAACCATCATTTCATTTTCACCGAAACCATTAAGGTCTGTTTTATAAACCTCGTTGCCTGATGAACTATATTTATATGAATAGAAAAGTTCGTCATTTGTTTTTGCAATAAGTGTTGTTGATGATGCAGGTCTGGTTTCGATTTGTTCTGACTTTCCGGTTGCAAGGTCGAGTGAATAAACTTCTGTTGTTGCCTGACCCTTTTCAGACGCTTTCGCATAGAAGAGGTCTTTGTTGTTGCTGTTTTTGTTTTCGTCAACAACTGCAGATGTTACATTTGTTGCCACAACTTCACGTTTGCCAAGTTTGTCACCAATTTTCATAACTGAAACGTCATAAATTTTGTTTTGACTGCTTGACGCTTGACTTCTGTCTTCAGTTTCTGAATATGTCACAATATAGCCATTTCCGTCTGAGCCTTCGACTGCTTTTATAAATGACGATTCATCATATCTTGTTGTGAAAAGTTCGCTCATGTCGTCGCCGTTGAACTTCACTCTGAAAACTGAAACGCGGTCATAATAGTTTTTGTTAGATGAGTCTTTATGTTCATTCGCAGAAGTGAAATAGAGATAGTTTTGATAAGCGAACATGTATTGATTGTTGTAGCCCGCAAGTTTGCCGTTGACATTTTCAAGCGTGCCAGCAGGTGCTTTTCCATCAGATGTTAAGCCTTCAGAAATGTCCATTCTGGCAAGATATCCTTCACGGCTTGCGCCAGCGTAGTCAAAACTTTGAGCATCTGACACAGCAGTGTAAGTGTTGCCATAATAAAGATAATCACCAATTTGCATAGCGCTTCCGCCAAAGCAGGTGATGTCTTCAAAATATATGCTTTTGTTTGTTGCTGGGGCGATAACGTCACCAACAGTGGCACAGCCTGCAAGCATAAGAGGCATTGCAAGAACGGCACCACAAATTTTTATAACATTCTTTTTCTTCATAATTTCTCCAAGTCTGTCAATAGTTTACTATAAATTTTTGCCCTTGTCAATCATATTGACTTTTTATCAAATTTTTATACAACCTTAGGCTGATTTTATGGACTTTATGCTATTTCTAAACATTGCATTATGCGCTTATAATAATATGCAAATTGTATTTGGTATTCAAACTTCACAAATTTCTATAAGTCTGTTCTCAGTCATATCGCAAGAGGTGAGGAAGTATTTCACATCGTCGCGCACAGATGCAAGAAGTTGCTTTTTCTTTGCGTGCAGGTGACCATAGACAACTGCGTCAACTTTAAATGTATTAATAAGTTCGGTGAATTTGCTGTCTTCGCGTTTATAATTTGTTGGAGGGTAGTGCATCATGCAGATCAGTTGGTCATCTTCTTGCTTGATTTTCTCGGCTGATTTAAGAGTCAGTTCAAGGCGTATGACTTCGCGGTCATAAATCTTTTGATTCTCTTCTGAAAAAGGCTGAACGCCGTCTGGAACAATCCAACCACGAGTGCCACAGATAACAACGCCGTCAAAGCGGAGAGAGTCATTTTGAATGGCATAGAAACCTTCTGGAAGCGCATTGCGCACGGCTGAAATACTTTTCCACCAATAGTCATGATTGCCACGAATGATAACTTTTTTGCCGGGCAGATTTTTGAGCATTTCAAAGTCAGCCATGGCATCTTCAAGTTGCATTGCCCAAGAAAAGTCACCAGCAAGCAGAACGATATCATTTTCGCTCACTTTTGCTTTCCAGTCAGCAAAGATTTTGTCAACATAGTTGTCCCAGACTGGCCCAAAAATGTCCATAGGCTTTGGATTGTTGATTGACAAATGCAAATCGCTTATTGCAAAAACTTTCATTGCATTCCCTTCAAAACTTCTTGAACCATTCTCATGTCGCATTTGCCGTTGAAGTTTGTTTTAAAGTGTTTCATAACAGCAGGGATTGACTTGTCATCAAGTGAAGCAATAACAGAGGCAATCTCTTCTTTGCTCATCATTTTTGGCATAAACTTTTCGATAATTTTGATTTGTCCGTCAATTTTTTCAGCCTCAGAAGCGTTCGAAACTTTGAGATAGTTTTCTTTTTCTTCGCTGAGTTCTTTGATTGTCTTTTGCATAATATTTGAAATGTCAGCATCGGTCACTTCTTCACCTTTTTCACGCTTTTTGATGTTTTCAAGCATGAACTTGTTGAGAAGAACAGAATAGATTGAACGTGCAAGCGTATCCTTATTTTTCATAGCTTCAATGTTTGCTTTTTTGATTTCGTCGTATAACATATATAACTCCTTTACCTAGATATTTTAATATATTTTTATAAATTTGTAAAATGAAAATTAATAAATTTAAAACCTTTAATAAATATTGACAATAAAATTTAAATATGATATAAAGAAAAAGTTAAAAAGGAGAAAATATGTTACATAGAATTAAGAATTTTTATTTTGTTTCTTTATCAAAAGTGGAATTTGTTAAATACACAAATTTTTTTGAGAAAACAACAGAATC
>CAPERS010000018.1:0-8851 GCA_948607205.1 uncultured Eubacteriales bacterium
TTCTCAGGAATATAGCAGTTATTTAAGAGATGTCCAAAATGTTCAGAATAACAATAACCTAGGAACTGGATATAAACAACAATATCAAGCAAGCCGATATAATCAATACATAAATGCAATTATGCCGTATCAAACACGAAAGACAAATTTACAAGAACAATGGAAAAATAAACTGGAATACGTAAAATATAATGATTTATATAATAATGTTGAGAAACAACTTGATAGTGATATTACAAAAATTAAAAATAAATATAAAACTCAAATCGAAAATATAAACAAGAATATAAATATATTGATATCAAAAAGGTAATTTTTTAAAAAACTTTTCAAAAATTGTTGACAAGTGCGAAATTTATATGTATAATAGCCTTGTTAAAATGAAATCTATCCATAGACAGCAAGTGTGAAAGCATAAACACTCGAGGTGTGCTTGCCGAGGAAGAAGGAAATATATTGATACTTTTATCTCTATGCCTTTTTCCCGAGGCGTAGAGATTTTGTTTTAATAAACACAAAATTCTATTTAAAGGGAGGAAAAGTCATGAGTGCTAATATAGAAGCAAAAAAACTTGTGGTTGAAGAAATCAAAGAAAAACTTTCAAAGTCAAAATCTGTGACTTTCGTTGACTACAAAGGCTTGACCGTTAGTGAAGACACTGCTATGCGCAGAGAATTCAAGAAAAACGGCGCTGAATATAAAGTATATAAAAACACATTACTTTCTCTTGCACTCAACGAACTCGGAATCAATGTGGCCGAAAATATGTTGCAAGGCACAACCGCTGTTGCGTTCAGTTATAATGACGAAGTGGCAGGTGCAAAAATCGCTTGCGAAAGCGCAACAAAAACAAAAAAATTGGCTGTAAAATTTGGTTTACTTAATGGTAACTTCGTTGAAGGCAAAGAAATCGAAGAACTCGCAAAACTTCCAAGCAAAGAAGTGCTTATTGCAAAACTTCTTGGAACACTCAATGCGCCTGCTAGCGCACTTGTTAGAGTTCTTAATGCCCCTACACAAGGGCTTGCAATCGCTCTTAATGCGATTGCCACAAAGTAACATAAGGTTACAAATAAAATTTTAGGAGGAAAAATAAAATGGCAAATCTTGAAAAAATGATCGAAGAAATCAAATCACTCACAATCGTTGAAGTGGCAGAACTTGTAAAGAAACTCGAAGAAGAATTCGGCGTTTCAGCTGCTGCTCCTGTTGCAGTTGCTGCTGCTCCTGCTGGTGCTGCTGCTCCTGCTGCTGAGGAAAAGAGCGAATTCACAGTTGAACTCGCTGAAATCGGCGCAAACAAAATCGCTGTTATCAAAGTTGTTCGCGAAATCACTGGTCTTGGACTTGGCGAAGCTAAAGCTCTCGTTGAAGCTGCTCCAAAGGCTATCAAAGAAAACGTTCCAGCTGCTGAGGCTAAAGATATCGAAGCTAAACTTAAAGAAGCTGGCGCAACAGTTAAACTTAAATAAATTAAATTTTATAAATGAATTTTGTGTTTTAAAAAAACTAGGTCACTCACCTAGTTTTTTTCATTTTCTCAAATTTCTTGCATAAATTAAATTGCAATAAGTTGGTTGTTGACATAAAATGCTTTTAATATTATAATCCATAAAAAAGGAGAAAATATAGTGGGGAAAGATTTTTACAGTTTCAATGACGTGATTGAAGATGCTTTAATATCACACGGGAATCCATATCATATTTTGAGTTATGCGATAAAGAATAAAAAATTCAAAAATATCAATTTAATAGAACTTATTAAGGCTTCAATTAAGGTATGCAAAGCTGAACAACTTGAATCGCTCACACAACTTGCCATTCGAAGTCAAGATGCAGAAATAATTTATCACTTTGCCTATTATGCTCCACTTTCTCAAACAGATGTGCTTGGAGAAGCTTTGCTTAAATTGGGCGATATACAATACTTGCGAAAATTCCAACATCACATTTTAGGACTCAACGCCGAGAGTTTTGGCAATAACACTGACGAAAACGAAGGACAACTTAACTGAATAAAAAAAATAACTTGAATCAAACAAAAAACCATCAAACATAACCCTAAAATTCTACAATTTTTTCAAAATCCCCTATTGACAAAAGGACATAAATGTGATAGAATTCATTGGTAGAAAAAAAAGGAGAAAATTATGATTGAAACTTCACGAAGATTTTTTATTGACAGATTAAAAAAGGAAAAGAAAATTTTTGATGAATATAAATATGTTATAAACCCAACAAGCAATCTTTTGCTTATGGGCAATTTGGCTTTCAAAAATGTTGTTAAAGCTTTCCAAAGCGATGCTTATTCTTTTGAAGAAATTGCTGAGCAAATCAAGATATTTATCTGGCAAGCTGATATAACAGAAAATGAAAAAATTGAATACGTTAAATTTATCGAAGAAATTTACCCTCTTCAAATAGCTTATAACAGAAAATATGGCATGGAAGAATTTAACTTCGTTAATCAAACTTCAAATCAAGTTTCAACACAAAGAAAACCAAGAGTGGCTAAAAAGGGTAAGGGCATGGTTTCATATGTTGAAAACAATGATTTGTTTGTTAAACTTGTTATACATTTCCAGAATAAATTTAACTATTACTGCCAAAATCATAGTCAAGAAGAAATTGATAAAACAGCAACAGATATAGGCAACAAAATCAAAACGATGGCTGGTGTTGAGGGCCTTGAAGGCGGAGCGGTCTTTGCTGAAATCGAAAACAAAATTTATGAAAGCAATTATTCTAACAGTAAAAAAGATGATGTTGCATCATTTATTCTTCGCATTATTCCAACTCATGCCAAAGCGGAAGACTCTTCTGAAAGAAACTCAAATGAGCCAAACATGGATTTATAATCATCGAAAAATAAAATTATTTAAAAAATACTAGACAATTTTGCCTAGTCTTTTTTATTTTTAACAACTTTTTAATAAAGCTTTCTTGCATATTTTACAATCAGTTTTTGACAATTTCATAGCCATCTTTGCTGTCTTTTATAGTGTAGCCACGTTTTGCAAGTTCATCGCGAAGTCTATCAGCCTCTGCCCAGTTTCTCTCCTGCTTTGCCTGCCAGCGCGCCTTTGCAAGTTCTTCAATTTCTGGATCAAGTTTTTCTTTGCTTCCCTTATTATTTTCCTCAAAAACAAGACCTAAAACATCTTTGACAATTCTTTTAACCACAAAATTGACTTCCTTTGCTTTTTCCAAGTCTTTGCTTTGGATGACTGTGTTTCCAATTTTAACAAGGTTTAAAATTTGAGCGATAAGCACAGGCGTGTTGAAGTCATCGTTCATGGCATCAACGCAAGCGTCAAAAACATCTTTAACCTCACCGTTTGGCTCTTTTTCTTCCTTAGTCAAACTTTCAACTGCCCTTATCATTTCGCCAAGTCTTGTGTATTGTTTTTGTGCAGTTTTAAGACCTTCATCGTTGAAGTCAATGATGCTTCTATAATGGAACATTGAAACAAAGTAGCGAACAACCATTGCGCCATACTTATCAAACAAATCTGAAAGAGTGATAAAATTGCCAAGGCTTTTGCCCATTTTTGTGCCGTTAACAGTTACAAGGTTATTGTGCATGAAAAAGTTCATTGGCACAGCGCCAGTCAAGATGTCGCCTTGAGCGCATTCGCATTCGTGATGTGGAAAGAGGTTATCAATTCCGCCACCGTGAATATCAAATTTCTCACCTAAGAACTTTCTGCCAAGAACCGAGCATTCAATATGCCAGCCTGGGCAACCTTTGCCCCAAGGGCTATCCCACTGCATGAGTGTGTTTTTGTCTACTGCTTTCCAGAGCGCAAAATCTTCTGGACTTTTTTTATCAGAAGCAACCTCAATTCGCTCACCACTGACATTTTCATCAAGACGTCTGTTTGAAAGTTGACCATAATTTGAATACTTTCTCACATCAAAGTAAACATTGCCCTCGCTTGTCACATAGCCATAGCCTTTGTCAACAATGTCCTTTACGGCGTCAATGATTTCAATAATGAAGCCAGTTGCTCTTGCAGAGATTGATGGACGCAAAATGTTGAGCGCATCCATTGCGTCAAAGTATTCGCATTCATATTTATATGCAATCTCATATGGGTCAAGTTTTTCAAGTTTGGCTTGACGAGAAATTTTATCTTCACCTTCGTCGCCGTCACCAACAAGGTGTCCTACATCGGTGATGTTTTGAACATATTTGACCTTATAACCCAAAAACTTGAAAAAGCGATGAACGATATCGAAAGAGATATAGCTCTTCGCGTGGCCAAGATGAGGAGGTCCGTAAACTGTTGGTCCGCAAACATACATTCCAACATGTCCTTCGGTGACAGGAGTGAACTCTTCCTTTCGTCTTGTTAATGTGTTATATATTTTAAGCATAATTTCCCCTATTATATTATCTTATTCATAAAATCAATTATTGTTCCCAGCGCTTTATCAACTTCAATCGAAGTTGCACCAAGAGAAGATTCAAGTTCAGACTCATATTTTTCTAGTTCTTCCCTTCCTTTTTCAGTCAAGCGCATAGTGCGACATCGTCTATCAATTTCAGCTTGATTGATTTCAACAAGTCCTTCTTTTTCAAGTTCACTTGTGAGTAGTGCAAAGTTAGATTTTTTTATTCCCAACTTTTCAATAATCATGCTGACAGAGAGGTTTTGATAAACCGAAGTGAAATACAAAACTTTGAGTCGCAGAAGTGGTGCGTTTTTGCGACTTTTAAGCAAATTTTCAGTTAATGATTCAATTTCTATGATTTTTCTTGCTCTTTCCATGTGTAAAACTCGTTATAACACTAGTATAATCAAAATTTTTGTTTGTTGCAAGCGTTTTTGCTTGATTTTTAATATAAATAGGTATTAAAATATGACTATGCAGATTGAAGGACCTATTGAAGAGATTATTTTCAGAAATGACGAGAATGGTTACACTGTTGCAATCCTTGACTTTAAAGGAACATTTGTGACAATTGTAGGCAAACTTTTGAGTGCCAACATTGGCGAAAATCTTCTTCTTGAAGGCGAATACGTTAACAACAATAAATATGGCTATCAGTTTTCTTTCTCTTCCTATGAAGTGCTTTTGCCAACCACGCTTGCTGGAATTGAAAGATATTTATGCTCTGGCCTTATCAAAGGCGTTGGTCCAGTGACAGCAAAAAGTATTGTTTCCACCTTCAAAGAACAAACTTTTGACATAATTGAAATGGCGCCAACCAGACTTGCTGAGATAAAAAACATCAGCATGAAAAAAGCACTTGAGATTGGCGACAAGTTCAAGGAACTCAAAAAAATGCAAAATTCAATTATGTTTTTGCAAAAGTATAATATTACAACAAACATGGCAATCAAAATATATCAAATCTATGATTCCAAAACAATTGACGTGGTCAAGAATAACCCCTATCGACTTGTTGAGGACATAGATGGAATTGGCTTTTTGACTGCCGACCGAATTGCGCGCAGTGTGGGCATTCCTGAAAGCAGTGAGTTTAGAGTGCGCGCAGGACTCATTCATGTTATGAACAACGCGGTGGAACGAACAGGAAACACATATCTTACAAAAGAAACACTTTTTAATTCGGCTGAGAAACTTTTGGAACTTGACGGCGTGGAGTTTAGAGAAAAATATCTTGACGCCCTTGACGGACTTGTGATTGACAAAACATTCAAACTTATGGAGCACAAAGGCAGTGAGATTGTGATGTTCACAAAGTATTATTTCTACGAAAGTTCAGTTGCCCAAAAGTTATGTTTATTGAATCAAAGCATTGTAACAAAACAACTTAACCTTGACGATGAAATTAAGCACTTTGAAGAAAAAAACAACATTTCCTTCCATGAAGAGCAAAAAAATGCTATCATAAATGCTATCAACAGTGGCGTTTCAGTTATAACAGGTGGACCAGGAACTGGAAAGACCACAATTATCAAGTGCATCATTGAAATATTGAAACAAAACAAACAGGAGTTTTTGCTTGTTGCGCCGACTGGACGTGCATCGAAGAGGCTTTCTGACAGCACTGGAGAAGAGGCGAAAACAATACATCGCGCACTCGAAGTTGGACAGAATGCTGACGGAAATCTTTCGCGATTTGTTTATAACGAAAAGAATCCACTTAAAACTAATGCAGTCATTGTCGATGAGGTGTCAATGGTTGATGTCGCACTGATGAGCAGTCTATGCAAGGCTCTTCCAAGAGATTGCAAGTTGGTGCTTGTCGGAGATAAGGACCAGCTTGCAAGCGTTGGAGCGGGAAACGTGCTTGGCGACATATTAAAAAGTGAAGTTATCACAGTGTCAATGCTGACAAAGATATATAGACAGGCAGAAAACAGCCTTATCATCACAAACGCGCACCTTATAAACAGCGGAAAAATGCCGGTTATTGACAATTCTTCCAAAGACTTCTTCTTTGAAGAGAAGATCGAACTTGAAAATATAAAAAATTCAATTGTTGATATGGTTACCACCCGCCTGCCAAAATTTACCGGACTTGACCCAATGCAACTTCAAGTGCTTGCGCCACTCAAAGCAGGAGTTTGCGGAATTGACAATCTCAACCGCACATTGCAAGAAAAAATCAATCCGCCAACAATAAAAAAGAATGAGTTTTTGGTTGGAGAAAACATTTTCCGTGAAGGCGACAAGGTTATGCAGACATCAAACAATTATAACCTCGTTTGGAAAAGAATGAACGGATTTTTGGAAGAAGAAGGTGAAGGGGTTTTCAATGGCGACATCGGCTTTATCGAAGCGATAGATTATCAAACTGGTGAAACACATGTCATGTTTGAAGATGGCAGACATTGCGCTTATCCGCGAACAGACCTAAGCCAACTTTCACTTGCTTATGCAATCACAATTCACAAAAGTCAAGGCTCTGAATTTGATGTTGTGATAACGCCAGCCATAGCAGGTCCAAACATGATTTTAACGCGCAATCTTATCTACACAGGCGTCACAAGAGCAAAGAAAATGGTGGTCATTGTTGGTGAAAAGAAAAATCTTAAACGTATGGTTTCAAACGGATACACCGCCATTCGTTACACACTGCTTCGTGACCTTTTAAGAGAAAATAACAATAAGATAAAGGAACTTTTTGAATAAACAAATGAACAAATTTAAAAACTTTTTGATAAAAGTGAAAGACAAATTTCTTGACCTCATATTTCCAAATGATATCAAGTGCATTTTTTGCGAAACTGACATTTTGGACTTTGACAAAAAGCCTTATTGCGAAAAGTGTGAGAAAAGCCATATATTAAATGACGGCAATAGATGTATGTTTTGTGATGTGCAAATTCTTGACGGAAACAAAGTTTGTGACTTTTGTGCAAGCACACATAAAGACTTTGAAAAAGCTGTCTGCCCGTTTGTTTATAAAAATCAAGTGCGAAGTGCAATCTTGAACCTCAAAGAAAATAACGCTCGTTGGATTGTGCCCACCTTTGCAAAACTCATGTGCCAAAGGCTGAAAGAAGAAAATATCGATTTTGACTATATTATTCCAGTTCCAGTGCACGAAAAAACAAGAAAACGCAGAGGCTATAACCAATCAAAACTGCTCGCTGATGAAATTGCAAAAATCATGAACAAACCAGTGGCAGATGACCTTATCATAAAATTTAAACTGACCAAAAGCCAGAAAGAATTAAACTACACTGAGCGCCAAAAGAATTTGGAAGGAAGTTTCACATTGACAGATAAAAATTTTGTTAAAGGCAAGAGTTTTTTGATAGTTGACGATGTGATAACAACCTGCGCAACAGTCAACACTTGTGCAAAAATCCTCAAAAAAGCCAAGTCAAAAGCCGTTTATGTGACTGCAATTGCAAGAAATCCATTAAAAAAGTGAAAAAAT
Source organism: uncultured Eubacteriales bacterium (assembly GCA_948607205.1). GTDB lineage: Bacteria > Bacillota > Clostridia > Christensenellales > UBA1242 > Caccovivens. Next base: position 7,866 of record CAPERS010000018.1, read on the forward strand.
AATAAAAAACACTTGACATGCAGGTGTTTTTTTTATATAATAAGCAAGTAACTTGGAATTTGGTCTCATGGTCAATCGGTTAAGACATCGCCCTTTCACGGCGAAGTGAGGGGTTCGACTCCCCTTGAGACTACCAGAAAAAGACGACCTTTGGTTCGTCTTTTTTTAACGATAAAGTTATATAGTGAGTAAGTGATAGAGTTTCAGTATTGTATAACTTTAACTACTCGCTTATCACTTAATCATTTAATCGTTAAGAGTCCAACGACCCTACCGCCTGTTTCTCGCGTCACCGACCAAGCGAAACCGCACTTCGTTGGCGGTTTATCGGTGCTTTAAGGGGAGAAATTAAAAATAATAAATTTAATAAAAACCCCAATTTATTTGGTTATTTTAAATATATGAAAGTCTAATAAAAAAACACATCAAATTTATGATGTATTTTATTGATTTAAAATATTTAAACTTCTTTCCAAACAATTTTCGCATTACATTTATTATTCCAACTTTTATCCCAATTGTTTGATGCACTCTTTGGCAAATCTATAATAATCGTTTGATTTGCTTCCCATTCAAAAAATACATCGCTAGCCACTTTTTTTATGCTACTTGGCAAAGTAATCGTCTTGACAGATTTTACACCTTTAAAAACAGCGTATCCCAATTCTGTCACAGATTCTCCCAAGTAAACATTATCTAATTTATCGCAATTATCAAAAACACTATTTTTCAAAATAATCTCATTTACTGATTTGGTTGGAAAATTTACAGACTTCAACTCAATGCAATTTTCAAATACGGAATACCAAAGACTTTTGAGATTGCTGTTATCGGCAAAAGTCACAGATTCAAGTTGTTTATTAAATGCAAAGGCACTTGATGATATAGTTTCAATTGAAGAAGGGAAATTTAGTTCTGTTATTCCTGAGCCATAGAAAGCATTAGACTTTATGTTTTTAAGACCTTCATGAAAAACTACCTTGGTC
>CAPERS010000018.1:8951-18030 GCA_948607205.1 uncultured Eubacteriales bacterium
AAAGAAGCATTCCCTGAAAAAGCATATTCTCCTATTGATTCAACAGAAGATGGAAGATTTAGTTCTGTTATTCTTGATTTATAGAAAGCATTAGACATTATGTTTTTAAGACCTTCATGAAAAACTACCTTGGTCAAAGAAGCATTCCCTGAAAAAGCATATTCTCCTATTGATTCAACAGAAGATGGAATTTCAATTTCCGTTAAATATAAGTTTCTAAAAGCATTGCTTGGAATTGTTTTCAATTTTGTTGAAAGTTGTATATCTTTGATTTTTGAATTTTCAAACATATCAGAGCCCAAACTTATTGCATTGTTTAAGTTTTTCACTTCTTGCAAATTTACGCAACCTTGAAATGCATAATGCTTGATTTCAAAACCATTTTCTGTTTTAGCCGGAAAATTCACCGTTTTAAGTCTTATACAACTCTCAAATGCCCCTACCCCAATAGATTTAAGCTTACTTGAACTTGCAAAATTTAACCTTTCAAGATTCTGTAGACCAGGTGCTGCGGCATTTTCTATAATTTCCAATGAAGATGGAAGATTAAGTTCAACCAAAGTTGTAAGGCTGTTTAAAAACGCACCTCTTCCAATATATTTTACTCCATTTGGCACTGTTAACTTTGATTTATTTGCACCAGTTTCAGTCACTTGCACGATTGATTTGCCGAATTCAGTATCTGCAAAGACAAAATCCTCTTCTTTATTGCCTGATACTAAAACCGAACCAAAAATTAGCACAAACAAAAAAATCACTAAAAGTCCAGCAATTGTAATCAGTTTATAGTGTGTTTCTAAAAAATCTTTACACTTTTGTATTATTTCCATATATATCTCCTTACTTTATTGTAACATATATGAAAAAATTTTACAATAACTTTACAAAAAAAAGAACAGTTTACTGCTCTTTTTTTATTTCTTTATCACTTTATTCAGTTCTCTTGTCATGAAGCGAGAAAGATTTTCATTGCAACATGCAATATTGTATGCAACGCCGTCAATCTCACCACTTGTGCAAGTGCAACCTGCTTCTTTGCATAGGAGCATTCCCGGAATGATATCCCAAAGGTTGTTTGTTGAAAGAAAATAACAAGCCAAAGATGAATCAGCGGTCTTTGCAAAAGAGTAAGAGGCTGAGCCAAATTGTCTGACGCCAAGCACTTTCTTGCTTATTTCTTTTTTATATTCCTCATCAATTTTATGGTCACTGAAAGAAACAATACAATCGCTCAATTCCAAATTTTTATTGACAACAATTTGCTTGCCGTTAAGGAATGCGCCACAGCCGTTTTTGGCGAAATAGAACTGGTCAAACTTTGGCAAGAATATGAAAGAAAGTTGAGTATCTCCTTGTGCATAAAAAGCCAACTGAATGCCACATTCCGAGAGACCGTTCATATAGTTAAGAGTGCCGTCAATTGGGTCAATAATCCAAGTTCTATCCTCAAGCACATTGCCCTTGTTTGACTCTTCGCTGACGATATTGTCTTTTGGAAAATATTTTTTTATTGTTGCAATCAAAAATTCCTCGCATTTCAAATCCTTATCAGTCACATAGTCATGAGTGCCTTTTGCAAACTTTTCATCTGCACCAGATAAAAAAATCTTGCCAAGTTTTTTGATAGCTTTGGCCATAATTTTTTCTTCTCTTTCAAACATAAAAACCTCTCTTATTTTGAGTATACATATTGAAAAAAACTAAGTCAAATAAAATTCGACAATTTTGGAAAATTAGATTATATAAAAAGAAAAAAGGACTAAATTAATAGTCCATATCCTCACCTTTATCATAAAAATTTTCAAAGTTATTGTTACTATTTTTCAATGCATCTGCAATACTAAACTCGCTTTTATCTCCTGATGAGAGCAACTCACCAAGAGTCATCTCAGGCACAATTGGAGTGCCAAAAGAATTGTCAATTTCTCTCGATGCCTCTCTAAATTTTTCTATTTGTTCATCTGTTATAACTGAACGGCGAATTCTTATCTTTCTTCCCATACAATTTTTTAACTTTGCAAATCCTTTAAACATGTGCTTTCTCCTAACTTGATATTAGTTTATCATAATAAAAAGGCTTTGTCAAGAGTTTGTTTTCATAAATTGTGTGCCATCTTTGATTTGAATTTTGTAAACTTGCTCTGGAATGCCATCGCTCCACTCGACCTTGATCTCTATCTCTCTTTTTTCTTCGCTGACAAGTGGTGTCAAAACAACCCTTCCAACTTTGTTTTCGCCAACTGTCTGATAAAACTCTCCGCCTTGGATTTTTTCACCGTCAACCCAAAGGCTCCCGCTTTCAAAGTCATCAACTTGGCTTGGAGCAGTCAGCATGACACCCACTCGACAGCCCTCTTCCTTCCAGCCTTTTGCGATGTCAGCATGATAAAACTGAACGATTTCGCCTTCTCCGCCAAAGAAAGCTGTGTGGCTTTCATTATCATAGACAAAAGACAAACTGCCACCTGTCATTTCGCTGTCACGCGAAACTTGCGAGTAAGGCAAATCATGCTGACAAGCAGTTATTGCAAAAAGACAAACAAAGATAAAACAAGAGATTAAAACTCTTTTCATAAGCACCTCTTGTTTTATTTTGTTCAAAAACCATATAATTATTTAAATTTTGCCGTTTTGGCTTTCATTTTTCTGTTTTTGATTTTTGTTGACTTAGGTTTATTATCTTTTTCAATTTTTAATTTTGATTTCTTGTTTGCATTAGAATCACTTTCATTTTTTTCAGAATCCTTTTCGGCAACTTCCTTTAACGATTCGCTTCCATTTCTAGATAAAATCATTTGAACTTTAAGTATATCAGAACGTTTGATTGAATATTTTGAAAAGCAAAGTATTCCAAGCGCAAGAAAAATTGAACATCCAAAGAAGACAATCATTCCTAGTCCGTTCTGAACAGAAAGTGCTTGAACTGGCTGAGTTGAATCAAATTTGATAATATCGAGAAGAAAACCGATTATAAGAAGTGCTATCGAGTTTGCAATATTGTATGTGAAAGTGAAAAAGCCGGTATAAGAACCTGCGTTATTTTCGCCGGTTTCAAAAATTTCCATAGTAACTACATCGGCATACATTGAAAATGGGAGAGAATACATTGCACCAGCGCCAATTCCGCAGAAGAAAATGCATGGCATCGCGATATAGAAAAGCGCAATATCTGGAATGTAGGCTCTAAAAAGAAAGGTCAAGACTGTGAGGAATATTCCGAAAACTATGGTTGAAAGAGAGATAATAAGGCTACGTTTTTTGTCAAGGCGCTTTGCCAGATATACCCAAAGTGGTTGACTTAAAATTGCACCACCAAACAGGCAAATAAGAACTACCGATATTTGAGTTGAAGAAAAGTGATAACAATAGGTGAAGAGATGCATTCCCACCGCTGTTAAAAATGCAGATGCAATAGTTGCGCAGGAATAACCAAGTATCACTGAGCGAAAGTCTTTTTTGCGCAAAATGTTCCAATATCCAGAGAGAAGTTTTGAAAGTTCAAACTTCTTTTTCTCTTGTGCGACATAGATATTTCTTATTTTTTGAACATGGCGTAGGGTTCCGAAAATGGTTATAAGCCCAAAAGTTAGGAGAAGTGCCGAGTTGATATATGCAATGTTAATATAACCCTTTTGTGAAAAATCTGTTTGTATGCCAAGTGAAATTGATGGCATAAAAAGATACATGAGAAGGCTCGGCATAATCATTCCAATTATCGAAAAAACTGTTTTATAGCCCTGAACTTTTGACTGTTCATTATAATCGGGCGCAATATCAATGCCCAATGCTGAATAAGGTGTTCCGAAAAAGGTGTTGCAAGTTTCAATTGCAAGCATAAAGAAAAGTAGCCATAAAAATTTGCCAGACTGCCCCATTGATGCTGGCATTGACCAAATGAGAATGTTGATAATTGAAATGGCAAAAATGCCAAAAAGCATGAAGCCATGCCGTTTGCCAAAAAACTTGCTTCGGCAATTGTCGCTGAGGTGACCAATAAGCGGGTCGCTGACGCCGTCCCATAGCGACGCAATTGCAACAGCGATGCCGACAAGCGAGCCTGAAATGCCCATAACACTGGTGCCAAAAAACATGATAAAATTGCTCATTGTGTTTGAGATTGAGCCATAGCCAAGTGCACCGACGGAATAGAATAATTTTGTTCTTGCAGGAAGTGACTTTTTCACAAAAGTATACTATGCTAGTCCACCCACAAAAAATGCCCACAATCATTTGCTGTGGGCAGAGATTTTTTTGATAAGAAGTTTCTGTTAAAAATTTTTTATTTGCAAATTTTAACAATTCTATTTTTGCTCTTGCGCAGGAAAAAGAAGTCTTTTTGCGATTTCAAATCTCGATTGTTTATATGAAATAAGTTCTTTGCAATAGTGGTCAACCGCTTCCAAGATTTCCTTGTTTTCAAGTTCGTTTTCTTCACCTTTTGGCAAGATGAGTGTGACGCCAAGTCTGTCAACCTTCTTTTTGGTGAGCAGGTCTTTATATCTTGCTTTTTCAAACAAAATTGTTGCCTCATAGCCAAGTCCGCCAAGAATTTTATAGCGGTCACCTTTAACTTCAATTTCAATTTTTGGTTTTGTTTTTCTGACAATTGAAACGAGGTCGATTGTAAACTCCGTTGAAAAAGAATTTTCTATTGCCTGCGAAATTTGAATTGGAAAATCCTTTGGCTCTTCTTTATTGTCGCATTCACCGATAAAGAACTTTTGAGCACGGCTTTTAAAGCCACCTGGAAGCAGGCTAATTTTTCTGACCTTGAAATGAGATTTGCCTTCTTCAACTTGCTTGCTTATAACAAGCCCTGCATTTGAAAGAAGATTTGAATCAATGTCATAAATGATTTCATTTCCCTTAAATTTTCCGTCAAATTCAAAACGATAAAATTTAAGTTCTCTATCAAGTTTCTTTAAGACTTTCTTAAAATTTTTACCTATTAGAAGATAGTGAACCTTTTCTCTATTTTCATTTTCAAGTTTATCAGTGCTTTTCATAACCACTCCTTTTCTTTATTTTACATTTTTTTTCAAAAAAAATCAAATGTTTAATCTCTTATTTTTAGGGAATAAATGACAAAGGAGGAATTGTTTATGGAATTTAGCAAAAGTAAAACAAAAGAAAACCTTGCACGCATATTTGCAGCGGAGTGTCAAGACGGCGCAAGATATCAATTTATGGCAAAGTCGGCTTTAAGCGAAGGCTTTTCTTACATCTCTGACCAACTCAAAGCACTTGCAAAAAATGAAATGGCTCATGCGTCAATGATTTATGCGATAATACTTGAAAACCTTGGAACAACAAGAAAAGACAATGTCCCAATTGAAGCGGGCTATCCATTTGAGCCTTCTCTACTCAAAATAAGCCTTCAAACTTCGGCTGACATTGAAGAATATGAAGGAACAAACATATACCCAAGTTTTGCAAAAGTTGCAAAAGATGAAGGGTTTCCTGAAATTGCCAAGAAAATATTGCTTATTGCTGAAGTTGAAAAAACACATCAGCAAAAACTCAATGCATTTGCCAAATTATATAAAGCAGGAAAGTTATACAAAAACCCAGAAAAGATTTTATGGGCATGTTCAAACTGCGGACACAGCGAAATGGCAAAACAGGCATGGTCAAATTGTCCACTTTGTGGTTATCCACAAGGTTATGTTATAGTGCCACAAGATAAACTCACATCACAATGATTCCGCGCCCAGTGAGTTAAAAAAGTGCCAGCAAACGCTGGCGCTTTTTTTGCAATCTTTTTTTTACAAGAAAAAAAGATTGCACGCCACACCAAAATTTTCAATTTTTTTGTGTGGCGAACTCACTGGGCGCGCTAAAGAACAACCTTATCATAAAATTTAGGCCTGAAATATGCAAACAAAAAACCGCCAAACAAACTGACGGTTTTTTATCCTTATTTATTGAAAAGGTCTTTGAAACTGTTTCCAAATTTAAACACTGGGTTTTTGCTTGCACTTATTTTAACCTTTTCTTTTGTGAGTGGGTTAATTCCAGTTCTTGCAGCTCTTGATTTCACTTCGAATGAACCAAATCCAGCAATTTGAATTTTCTCTCCCTTTTTAAGTGTGTCTGCGATTGTTGCGACCATAGCGTCAAAAGCAATTCCTGCATCTTTTTGAGTGAAATTTGCCTTATCAGCGAACTCTTTGATAAATTGTTGTTTGTTCATTTATCATCTCTCCTTTTTCTTTATTGGCCCTTTGCCTAATTCAATGATAGCATAAATTGCGTTAAATACAAAGCAAAATCAAAAAATTCCGAGTCAAAAGTTGAAGAAATTTGTGGAAACTACCAGCTGAACATTGCCACGAGGTTACTATAAATAAATCTTGCAAAGCAAGCCATTTCAGTGAAACCCGGTTTCACATCATAATAAATATTGTGCGCAATGTAAGAAACACTTCCGACAATATTGCTTATTTCAGTTGGTCCTGCTGAGCGCGCATCCAAACTGTGAGAACGATTATCACCCATATAGAAAACTCGCCCTTCTGGAACTTTAAAATATAATGCACCATCGTCTAAGATATAAATGTTATCTTTATGGTCTTCGCCACCACGCAAAAGCCCATCAAAGAAAGTTTTTTCATAAACCACATCATTATATAACTGAGAATTGCTTGTATACCAATTGGAATAACTTACATAATCTTCATAAACAATCTTTGGAGTGCTTTCACCTGCCTGTTGCATATAAAGCCTGAATTCATCTTTGCCATTGATGTTTTCAAGTTTGATAGTGATATAATCGCCTGGCAAAGCAATAACGCGCTTTATTAAATATTTATTTTTGTCAATCACCTTGCCGTCTTTCAAGACAATAATATCACCACGGTGATAGTTTTGTGTGTATTTATCAATCAAAACTCCGTCTTGCGTTTCTTTATCGTTAGGGTTTGGATTGAGTGTGTTTTGCATGCTTATTCCAGTCACTTGGAAATACATATATCGATTGTGCAAATATGCCGAAAAACAAGTCACCAGCAAAAGAATAATCAAAAAAGCATAAAACATTTTGTTAAGTAGTGTAACTAATATTTTATCTTCTCTTTCATCTATATAAAGTTGGTAATTTGGTTCGTTCAACCTCAATTCTCCCTTTCCTTTTTAGAAAATTCACAACCGCAATAGTTTTGTCTATAAAGTCCAAACTCTTTTGACAAAATTATGCTTTTTTTATAGCCGTCCTTTTTTTTAAAATTGCCATCAAGAAAATAAATTTCTTTTTGATTTTCAACCTCTTTGCCGATTGCATTGATGACGGTGCTGTTTTTATGTGGGCTGACAGTCAATGTTGTTGCAAAGCCTTCAAAGCCAAGTTCTTTCGCCTTATCGGCAGTTTTTTCAAGCCTAAGTTTAAAACAAACTGCACAACGCGCTCCTCCCTCTCTGCATTCTTCAAGACCTTTAATTTTTGAAATGAAGTCATTTTTGAGATGCTCTTCTTCTATAACTTTTATGCCCAAGTTCTGACAATAGCGCTTTTGTTCTGTCAGACGATGTTGATATTCTTCTTCTGTATCGATGTTTGGATTATAATAATATATTGTCAGTTCATGCTCATCTTTCAGGCAGTCAATAACAGCCGTTGAGCAAGGAGCGCAACATGAATGGAGCAAAAGTTTCATTCGATTGTCCTTAAAATTTTGACAAGCTGGGCAAAAAGCGCATTTGCCTTCACTTCTTTTGCAATGCTTGTGAAGTTTTGTGAATTAAACATGAAACATCCCAAACAGTCACCACAATTGACGAACACCTGCACAATAAAGAAAAGTTTTTCTTCAAAGCATTTTATAACATAAGTCGGAAAAATGAATTCACCAACTCTCAGACTGCTTTTTTCAAGAAGAGTATAGTTTTCTTTGATTTTGCTGTAATCCTTTGTCAATTTGTCATAATACTCAAAAAATTCCTCAGGGTCGCGCTGAATATCAAAAAGCGAAATCACTCCCCCTTCTTTTGAGATATAGTTTGCTTTGTTTTTGAATCCTTGACCGTTTGGCAAATTGTATTTCTCATTGCTCACAACAAAGCCACTTGGCAAGTCAAAGGACATTTCGTTGAGTGTGTCGATAATTTGTTTCATGGCTTTATTATGACATTAATTAAACAAAAAGTCAATTAAAACAAGTAATTTACAAATATTTACAAAATTAGAAGGCGTTAATTGCGTAAAGCATAATATCATTTATTCCTGAATTTGTTAATCCATAAACAAGAATTTTGCCGTCACGCTTATAGGTTACTAAGTTTTGGTCTTTCAATTGTTTTAACTGATGAGATATTGTTGTTTGATTTATTCCAAGAATGGTTGATAAGTCATTAACGCACATATTCATCATTGAAAGACAGGACAAAATTTTTATTCTGGTTGAATCAGAAAAGTTTTGAAAATAGTCAGCCAGTTTCATAATATCGCTTTCTGCTGGCAAACTTCCAAGAATATCTCTTTTATTTCTTTCAGTTAACAATAAAAATTTATTTTGCATTTTTTTCACTCCCATTTCACACATTGCCAAAATCACTCATATATAAAATTGTGATATCAGACGAGATTATTTTGCCAAAAAACATAGGATAAATCAAAATAAAAATTTGCATTATTTTGAAAGGTTTTTGATATTTTTGTTGAAAAGGAGGATTTTTTATGACACAGAATATCTTGCTTGTGCTTTTGCTCTCAATTTTCACATCGGCAACTGACACAAATCTTAACACAAACACTAATTTCTTATTATTGTTATTGCTGGCACTCAATGGTCAGAACAATAATTCTGGCTGTGGTTGTCACCAAAACACTTGCCCTGGCAACACAACATTTGGACTTAGTTTTTAAGCATTTTTGCAAAAAATTATCAAAAAAAGCGCATTTTTTGCGCTTTTTTTGTGCATTATGCACTTTTAAAATTCAATAAATTTAACTTGCTAAAAAAATTAAAAAAATATTTAACAATAAAATAATTTTTATTTTTTCTTATTTTTTTAATTTTGAAAAATATTTTTTTAATTTTGAAAAATACTAATTTTTGTTTGGTTTATATTTATTTTTATGATA
>CAPERS010000019.1 GCA_948607205.1 uncultured Eubacteriales bacterium
ATTACGAATTTAGTTGACTTAATTTTTTATAAATGCTATAAAAGTTTTAAGGAGGGGAAAGTGTAATTAATTATTGAACTTATCGTGGTCGAAAAGTGGAGAGTCTAAAAATTGTGAAATTGAAAGTCCAAAACCATCAGATATTCTTTCTATTGTTGATAGTGTGGTTGTTTTCCATCTTTCATTCATAATACCACTTATTGTTGTTTCTGCCAAGATAGACCTTTTTGCAAGTTCATATTGCGAAATACCTTGCTGAGTTAATAATTCAGCAATTCTAAGTGCTAACGCTCTTGTGGTAGTGTATTTCTTATCCATAAGTTTAGGTTAACATTTTTTTATTTAATTATACTATCGTATACGATAGATTAAGCCAAAGGAGGTAAAAAATGGATTATTTATTTGATTTTCATCCAAAGAGGCATGAAGGATTCAAAACGGATTGTGCTTTTTTCAAGCAACACTATACTTTTAATAAGGTTGACGGTGTTTATGAAAAGGTGACATATGGTCATTGCGGTTTAAATGACAAACTTGTTTGCAAGGATTGTGTTTGCTTTAAAGAAAAATCGAAGGTGACAGAGGAGGAAATTTGCGCAGAAAAGCAAATGCTTCTTGCTCACATCAAAAACCAAATGGAATGGACTGAAAAGATTCTGCAAGAGTTTTTTAATTTTGAAAAAGAGAAACCTGAAGAGAAAAAAGAAATAGGCGACAAAATCGAAACACCAAAAGTTAAACCTAACAAGATTTTCTTTGATTAAAAAAAAGAGCCTTAGGCTCTTACATAACAATTGTTAAAAGAGGCTTTGGCTCATATATGTGAAGGCATGCTTTTTTATCAAAAAAAATAAAGAATTGACTTCATTTTCAAACTCTTAATAGTCCACGTGTTCGAGGAGGCGATGCCTCGTTTTGTTAAATATAAATTTTGACTAAAAATATATAGTTATTCAAACACTTAATAGTCCACGCGTTCAAGAAGATAGTCAACTGACACGCCAAAATAGTCAGCAAGTTTTTTGAGCATATCAATGTTTGGCTCAATCTGACCTCTTTCCCATTTGCTGATTTGTTTTTGATTTGAAGTTATGTTTTTTGCGAGTGCTTCTTGTGATATGTTTTTCTCGCTTCTAAGAAGTTTTATTCTATCTCCTACCATTTCCTTTTACCTTCTTAGAAAGATTTTAAAACAAATTGAAAGAAAAAACATATATTACTCAAAATTTGAGTTAAATTCAACACAATTCGACAAAAAATATGAATTTGTCACAATTTATTTGCAGAAATTTGTTGTTAATTTGATTTTTATTGGTTTTTAAGTAAAAGGATTTGGTGGGGTGTTAAATAATATGGCAAAAATTAAAACTCTAATTTTAATTTAAATTTGCAGTCCTTAGAAAGTTTCTAAATAAATATTATTAGATTTAGATATTAAAGAGGTAATAGTAAGAATTAAAATTTATTTGCAGTCCCTAGTAAGTGTCTAAGACACCCAGCGAGGTGAGCGTTCGAGGATAACTTTGCCTTTTTCAAGTGAGGCTGGCACATTTATCGTTCTCTGATTTTTTGAACCTTTGAATTTGAGGTCAAGACTGCGCTGTGCAAGTATGAACTTGCCGTCAATAAGCACGTTAACAAAATTTAAAAGCTCTCTCGCGCCTTTTGGGGTATCAGAATATAAAACTTCAAAAGTGAAACCAGAATAAACCGCAATCTCAAGCCCGAGTTCAGATTTTATCTTCTTTGCAAGAAGGGTAAGCGCTTTTGCTTGCATAAAAGGCTCACCGCCTGAAAATGTCACACCAGAAAGCAGGGGATTGTTCTTTATCATTGTAAAGATTTTTTTGACACTTATCATTTTTCCACCTTTGAAATCGTGGGTTTGTGGATTGTGACATCCTTCGCAGTGGTGCGGACAGCCTTGGGTAAAGACTGTCAGTCTCAGACCTGGGCCATCAACAATTGAATCATTGTATATTCCTGAAATTCTTAATTTTGCCATATTTTTATCCTTTATTATTAGTCAAAATAAAGGTGCTTTTTTGCACCTCTATTTTTTGCGAATTTTTATTGCACTTAGTTGTGCTTAACTCTGTCATGCTCTTCGGCACGTTTTGCGTTGTTGAAACGGTCAAGAGTTCCAACAAGATAACCTGTTATTCTTCTGATTCTTTCGAAGCCAAGATTGCCGTCAGTTTCTTTTCTTCCGCAGTGTGGGCAAGTGTCACCGATAATTCCATTATATCCACAAACTGGGTCGCGGTCGATTGGGTGATTGATTGCACCATAGCCAATTCCAGCCTCTTTCATATGACGAACAACTTTTTCAAACGCTTCAAGGTTATTTGAAGTGTCACCGTCAAGTTCGATATATGAGATGTGACCACCATTGCAAAGGTTGTGGAAAGGTGCTTCAAGGTCAATTTTCTTATCAGCTGAAATATTGTGATAAACTGGCACGTGGAAACTGTTTGTGTAGTAGTCACGGTCAGTCACGCCTTTGATTAAGCCATACTTTTTCTTGTCCATGCGAACAAATCTTCCAGAAAGGCCTTCTGCTGGTGTTGCGATGACTGTGAAGTTGAGTTTGTATTCAGCGCTTTTCTTGTCAGCGAAGTCACGCATGTGTTTGATTATTTCATAGCCAAGATTCCAAGATTTTTGATTTTGACCATGGTGTTTGCCTGTGAGAGCAACAAGAGTTTCGGCAAGTCCGATAAATCCGTAAGTGAGTGAGCCATGTTTCAAAACTTCTGCAACGCTGTCAGTTGGTCCGAGTTTATCTGAGTCAATCCAAATGCCTTGTCCCATAAGGAAAGGATAATTGTATACATGCTTTGATTTTTGAATTTCAAATCTGTCAAGAAGTTGTTGTGTCACAAGTTCAAGTTTTTCATCAAGTGAAGCGTAGAACTTTTTGATATCGCCTTTGGCTTCAATTGCAAGACGAGGAAGGTTGATTGATGTGAATGAAAGGTTACCTCTTCCGTTTGTGATTTCACGGCTTGGGTCATAAACGTTGCCCATCACGCGAGTTCTGCATCCCATATATGCAACTTCTGTTTCTGGGTGACCTTTTTTGTAGTATTGAAGGTTGAAAGGTGCATCAATGAATGAGAAGTTAGGGAACATTCTCTTTGAGCTGACTTCAATTGCCCTTTTAAAGAGGTCATAGTTTGGCTCGCCAGGGTTGTAGTTCACGCCTTCTTTAACTTTAAAAATTGAAATAGGGAAGATTGCAGTTTCGCCATTTCCAAGACCTTCTTCAGTTGCAAGAAGAATGTTTTTGATAACCATACGTCCTTCTGGAGTGGTATCGGTTCCAAAGTTGATTGATGAGAATGGAACTTGCGCTCCAGCACGTGAGTGCATGGTGTTGAGGTTGTGAATGATTGCTTCCATTGCTTGATGAGTTGCCTTGTCAGTTTCTTCCAAAGCATGCTCAGAAGCGAACTTCTTGATTTTCTTATAGTCGCTGTCATTCACTTTAAGTTCAGACATAAGTTTTTCTTCGGCTTTGTTGTATGCCTTTGAATTTGACAATGTAGGATAAAGATTTTCTTTCTCTTCAATTTTCTTTAAGAGTTTGATTATCTCTTCCTCTTTCTTTTTGCCAATCATGATTGAGTATGCTTTGGCAAAGTTTGAACGATATAACTTTTTATAGGTTTTCATAACGCCAGGTGCGCAACCATAGTCAAAGTTTGGCACGCTTTGTCCGCCGTGTTGGTCATTTTGGTTGGCTTGAATTGCAATGCACACAAGAGAAGCATAAGTTCTGATATCTTGTGGCTCACGAACAGAGCCGTGACCTGTGTGAAATCCGCCTTTGAAAAGTTTCTCAATGTCAATTTGACAGCAGGTTTCAGTCAATGTGTAGAAATCAAAGTCGTGAATGTGAATGTCACCATTAAGATAAGCATTTGCTTGCTTTGGGTCGATTATCGCATTAACGTTATAGTTCTTTGCACTTTCTGCGCCATATTTAAGCATAACACCCATTGCAGTGTCACCATCAATGTTTGCGTTTTCACGTTTAAGGTCAGAATCTTTTGCGTCGGTGTTTGAAATCTTGTCAATTGTCTTCATGAGGTCAGTGTTCATAACGCGCACACGATTTCTCTTTGCACGATAGAGGATATATGCTTTCGCAACATCGTCATGTCCTTTTTTCATCAAAACCTTTTCAACGATGTCTTGAATTTCTTCAACGGTTGGTGTTTTGTCAACAAACTCAGCATCAATAAGTTTTTCTGCTTCACCTGCAAGTTTTTTTGCAACTTTGATTTCGCGGTCACCAACAGCATTCATTGCTTTTATTATCGCGTTCTCAATTTTTGTTCCGTCAAAACTGACAATTCGTCCATCTCGTTTAAGTATTTGTTTCACCATTTTATTTAATCCTCCTTGGCAAATGTATACTTATACAATATCTAGTGTTTTTATTCCAATCGTCACTATATATTGTATGCGTTCGTTTTCTATGTTAGTTTTTTTGCAAAAAAAAGTCAACTAAATTTAACCACTTTTTTCAACAATTTTTTGCAAAATGTGACCTTGGTTATTGTTATATAACTTAACGCTTGCAATTTTGCGCAATAGAAAATTTTGAAGTTTCGAGAAAGGTAATTGTAAAATTTTGCAATGGTTGATTGTATTGTTACAAAAAGGTCAATAAATGATCAAACAGGGGATTTTAGTTGAAAAAATAGAGTTAAAGAAAAGGATAAAAATAAATATTTTGTCAAATTTTTGGGGTTCAAGATGTATAAAAAATGAAATTTCTTTCTTTACAGTCAAAATGCTTGAAAAAATGATTAAAATAGTTTAATATATAATTATAGTTAATGGAGGTTTTTGTATGGGAACAACAGTTGGACTTATTTTAAATTTCTTTTTTATAGGAATTTTGATAATTGGATTTTTGATAGGTCTTTGGCGTGGATTTAAAAAAGCATCTGTCAATCTTGCTTTCTCTATCGTTGGAATTGTGATTGCTTTTTTGATTACACCTTTGATTGCTTCACAGGCTGTAAGTGTGACAATAACAATCAATGGGGTTAAGCAAACTCTTTCTGATTTTATCATGAGTCAGATTACATCAGGTTCTGATATGGGGATTTTGATTCAAAACAATCCAAACATTGAAGTGCTGTTGACCAAACTTCCTCTTGCACTTGTAAGTTCAATAGTGTTCATCTTGCTGACACTTATCATTGAATTTGTGATTTATATTATATATAAGGTAATTGCAGTTATCTTCCTTAAAACAAAGCCGGGCAAGAAAAAACATCGTCTTCTCGGTGGCGCGGTTGGAACTTTAAGAGCATTTCTTCTCACAATCTTTGCTGTTATGCCACTTGCTTCAATTGTAGGGCTTGTTGATGACATCAACAAAGCAGATGATATATTCGTCCAAACTGCTGTGGCTGAGGAATATAACGGTGAACGTGAGCCAAAAGGTCTTCTTGACAGAATCGAAGGCTCAGAGCAGGCTTTGAGTGTTATCAATTCAATAAATAACTCTGCTTTCTTTGCTCTTGGTGGGCTTACTGGACTTGACGACCTTATGTTTGACTATCTCTCTTCATTTGATTTGCAAGGCGAGAATGTGAAAATAAGACAGGAAATTGTGACTTATGCAACAACTGCAAATGTTGTTATTCAAATTCAAGACGAACTTTCAAGTGAAAATCCAGTCAAGTTTGCATCAATTGATTTTGAAAAACTTGAAATGTATGTTAACAATGTGCTTGACAGCAAACTCTTCTCAAGCATCGCCTGCGAATTGGCATCTGATATACTCAAAAACTATCGAGATTATTCATTCGCTACATCTTTGGATATTTACAGCGATATTTTGGATGACATCGGTCAAAGTCTTGAAAATGTTGAAAAGCCAAGCGTATATTTTTCGAAAGATATCAAACAACTTTTCAACGCATTTAAATCTTTTGCTCAAAATGGAATCATTGATGAACTGAAAGATGTCAAAGTTCCAGAAGGTGAAGATAGCAGTCTGGCTTTCATACTTGAAAATCTTAAAGTTTTGACTTCAAATAAAAATCTCGAACCAACTGCAATTGCTTTCAATGAAATTTTAACAACAAATACATTGGGTTCATGCAAAGACTCACTTTCAGTTTTTATTTCAAATCAAATAAATGAAGAAAAACAATTTTTCGATATTTCTCAAATTGAAGGTGTTGATGCTTGGAAAAACGAACTCAAATATGTCGGTCAATTAACAAATCAACTTGCAGATAAAAACAGTGAAGGCAAATTACTCATTGATGTTATTTTCGAAAGTGAAAATCCAGCAGAAGCAATTCTTGAACTTGAAAAAGATAAACTTGTTGGAATCATCAAGCCTATGCTTTATTCAAAATTTACAAATGGCGTGAAAGATATGCTTTTTGACTCTGTCAATGCACTTGCTGATGAATTTGGCGCAAGCGAATCAAAATTGTCAACTGACAAATTTATCTTTGAAGAAGGCAACGTCAACGACCAAGCACAGCAAGTTTGTGACATTTTTGTAAGTTTGGTTAAACTCGCAAAAGAATGCAAAAACATCAAAGACAGTTTGGGAACACTTGACATCAAGGAAATCGATGTTGAATTAATCGGCGAGTTCATCTATGAAATCGTTGAAAACCCAGCGTTTAATGAAATTCTTGACGGCATTGCAAACAAGGTTGAAGAAAATATTCCAGACCAATATCGCGACCAATTCAATCAAAAACTTGAAGAGGTTGGTGCTGAAAACCTTGCAGAATTTGTTAAGAGCCAAGAAACTGACATGAATCAATTTGTTGATATGTTCAAAGAATATTTCGCAAAAGAGCAGGTTGAAATAAATTAACAAAGGAAAATTATGGAATTTGTTCACACTCCAGTTCTTCTCAATGAAGTTATTGAAGGGCTGAATATAAAGAAAAAAGGGAGGTTTGTCGACTGCACCATTGGTGGCGGAGGACATTCCTCTTTTATTCTTTCAAAGGTGGGCAAAGAAGGTCATCTTTATGGCTTTGACCGCGATGAAAACGCAATTGAAGCTTGTCAAAAACGTTTCAAAGGAATGGAAAACTTAACTTTATTTAAAGCAAATTTTCACGATGCACCAGAAATTTTGAAAGAAAATGAAATTTTCGACCTTGACGGAGTTTTGATTGACCTTGGCGTTTCCTCTCATCAAATTGACACCGCCGAACGTGGCTTCAGTTTTCTTCATGACGGCAGACTTGACATGCGCATGGATAAAAGCCAAAGTTTGTCTGCCTTTGAAGTTGTCAATAATTATCCAAAGGAAAAACTTGTCAAAATTTTGTATAACTATGGCGAAGAAAACAATGCAAAAAATATTGTTAACAAAATTTGCCAAGCAAGAGAAATAAAACCTATCGAAACAACACTTGAACTTAAAAATGTTGTGGAAAGCGCTTTTCCAAAAAAGGTTATATTCGGCAAAGGTGGTGTCACAAAGCAAACATTTCAGGCAATAAGAATTGAGGTTAACGGTGAACTTGATGGGCTTGAAGAAACGCTGTATCAACTTTTCTTTTTGCTCAAAAAAGGTGGAAGACTTGCAGTTATTTCCTTTCATTCTCTTGAAGACAGAATTGTCAAAAATGTTTTCAAAGACCTTTCCACAGATTGTGTTTGTCCGCCAAAAACGCCTATTTGCATTTGTGGACATAGAAAAAAAGGAAATGTTGTCACAAGAAAGCCAATAACAGCAAGCGCAGAAGAACTTCAAAAGAATTCACGAAGCGCGCCAGCAAAATTGAGAATTATCGAAAGATTATAGAAAAAAGTTATAAAAAAGGAGGGCGAGGCGTAAATGTATAAAGAAGACTTGATTGTTTTAACTGAAAAAGAAAAGAAAGTTCAAACTTTGCAATCAGAAAAAGTTGCTGAACAAGACGATTTTGTTATCAAAAAGTCACAAAAAGAAAATTTGAAAACACAAAGTCCTGTTCAATGCGAAGAGATTTCTGATGACAATTTTGACGAAGAGAAAAAAACATATTCACTTCGCGATATAGCAAAGCGCCAAAAAGAGCTTTTGTCTGAAAAAGAAAGACAAGAAGTTAAAACAAACTCATCTTCAATCATTGAAAAACCCAACTATGACTTCATTGAACCATTGACGCCAGCACAGGAAGAAAAGATTTTCAAAATCGAACGCCAAGAAAAAGAGGCGACCAAGCCAAAAATAAATGGAAAAAGGCTTAGAATGGCAATCTTTTCCATTCTGCTCGCAGTTTTTGGGGTTTGGGGAATTGCAAATGTTGCAAAAATTGATTTGCTTCAACAAAGTTATAACGCTCTTTATGAGCAGTATTATAACATAAACTTGCCAAACTATCTCAAAAACCTTGGGCAACTTGATGCAGTCAATCAAGGCAATATGGACAATCTTTTTGAAACCATTCCTGAAGAAGCAGTTCCACCTGCAACAGTTGAAAAAAAATCCAATTGGTTTGATAGATTATGTGAGTTTTTAGTGGGGTTGTTTGGAGGTTAAACTTGCAAAAACCTTATTCACTGTTTTCTTTCAGAAAAAGGATATTAGCAGTAACTCTGGTGATATCCTTTATTTTTTGTTCACTTGCACTTAGGCTGTTTGTCATTCAGATAATCAACGGCAAAGAACTTCAATTCAAAGCGACAGACCAGTGGACGCGTGACCTTGCAATTGTTGCACCAAGAGGCGACATTCTTGACAGCACTGGCTCTGCACTTGCAGTGAGTTACACAACATATAATGTCTACGTTCGTGGTCGTGAGGTGGAGTCGGCAACCACGCTTGCCACTGTTCTTTCACGTGCACTTGAAATGGATTTTGACGATGTGTATAAAAAAGTGACAAAAAAAGGCGTCAGTGAAGTTTTAATCAAAATGGGAATTTCAGGTGAAAAGGCAGAGGAAATCTATGGCCATAAATTCACAGGCGTCTATCTTGCTGAAAATGTTGCCAGATATTATCCGTATGGCAACCTCTTGACTCAGGTTTTGGGCTTCACTTCAATCGACAATGTTGGGCAAACCGGAATTGAGGCTTATTATGACCAAAAACTCAAAGGTCAAGACGGATTCAGCTATGTTCAAAGTGACCTTCAAGGCAAAGAAATTGGCGGAAGTTTAAGATACTATATTTCTGCAACCAAAGGTAACGATTTGACACTCACAATCGATTCAAAAATTCAACTGATACTCGAGCGAACGCTTGAAAAAATTATGGTTGAACAAAAAGCCAAAAATGTCACTGGCATAATGCTTAAACCAACTGGTGAAATTGTTGCACTTTCGACCAAGCCAAGTTTTGACCTTAACGAAGTGCCTCGCGATGACCTTGAAACTTTGTTTGACCAATCAAAAATCAAGGGCGTCACCGATGTGTATGAACCGGGCTCAACTTTCAAAATTCTAACTGTTTCGGCTGCTCTTGAAGAAGGAGTCACCAGTCTTGACGATAAATTCTATTGCCCGGGCTATCGCATGGTTGACGGCGTGCGCATCAAGTGTTGGCGAACAATAGGTCACGGCTCACAAACGCTAACTGAGGCGTTTGCAAACTCATGCAACTGCTGTTTTATGGACCTTGCATTGAGGCTTGGCAAGGATAAGTTATATGAATATCTCGAAAGGTTTGGGCTAGGTCAAAAAACAGGTATAACTATGGCGGGCGAGGCAAAGGGCATTCTTATGGATAAAAGCCTTGTCAAAAATGTTGACCTGGCAAGAATTGGATTTGGGCATGCTGTCGCTGTAACTCCTATTCAACTTTTGACGGCGGTTGCTTCAATCACAAATGGAGGTCATAAAATAAGCCCTTACTTTCTTTCAAAAGAAACAGATGTCAATGGCAATGTTGTTTTTGAAGCGTCAAATGCACAAGGCGCAACAACAGTGAGCGAAAAGACCTCACAAATTGTCAACGGTCTGTTGGAATTTGCAGAAAACAAAACCGGCAAATATACCTTTGTTGAAGGATATAATGTTGGCGGAAAAACAGGAACAGCGCAAAAATATAGCGAAGGTGGCGGAATTGCTCAAGGCAAATATATCTCCTCATTCATAGGGACTTATCCGGCTGATAAACCTGAATATCTGCTTTTTATCATGGTTGATGAGGCAAGTGCAGGCGCATATTATGGAAGCGTTGTTGCTGCGCCTTATGGCAAAGAGGTGTTCAGTGGAATGTTTGAATATCTCGGCGAAAAGAAACAAGACGAAAGCATTGTTGTTGAATATGTCGATATGCCAGACCTTGTGGGCTTGAGTTTGGCTGACGCACTCATGGAGGTCAAAAAACTCGGACTTGACTATGAAATTGATGGAGAGGGAGAGTTCGTCATAAATCAACTTGCGCCTTATGGAACAAGTGTTCAAAAGGGAAGCACAGTCATCCTTATAACATAAAACATCAAATTTGTGTAAAAATCTGTCTTTTGTTTGATTTTTTTCGATAAAAGGTCTATCATATATCTATGAGAATTGAATATATCATAATTATCGCAGTCGTTGTGCTCATAGTCGGAATTTGTTTTTGCCTTGCAATTGCATCTTTCGGCTATGACAGGTTTTATGATAAACTCGTTGCGCTGAGCAAGGTTACTATTGAAAATTCAGGACTGACTGCTTATGACTATGTTCAGGCTGTCAATGCGACCAAGTTTGGCTCAAAACTTGAAATCTTGGCAGTGGAAGGAATGACTGGTGATGCTTATGGTGGAGGGAAAGTTTTTCTATCTCAAAACACCTTGCAGTCAAACTCATTGGCATCTTTTGCCATAATTTCTCACGAACTTGGGCATGCACTTCAAGATAAAGAAGGCAAACTTCGCAAACTGTATATCTTTCGCAAACTTATTCATTTTCTTGGTTTTCTTTTTGTTCCACTTCTTGTTGTTGGCTTTATTCTTTTTCTCATTGGCGGAAATCTCTGGCTTGTTGGGATAATTCTCATGGCAAGTGCAGGGCTTTCAATCTTGCTGGCGCTTCTTTTGAAAATTGTCACAATTTCAATTGAGAAAGATGCATCAAAAAGAGCGCTTGTGCTTCTTGAAAGTGTTCTAAGTAAAGAAGAAATCAAACAAGCACGAAAACTTTTAAACAGCGCAAAACTTACATATTGGGGTGACTTTTTCAGGGCAATCTTTGGCTGGACAAGACTCACAAAAAAAGGAAAACTTTTCAAATAGGAGGAAAAATTGGACGCAATAACAATCGCATATATTGTTTCGTGTGGACTTATCTTAGTGGCAGTGATATTTGGCATTGTTGCTCAGTCTTCTATCGATTCAAACTATCGCAAGTTCAGCAAAATTATCGCAAAAAATGGTATGACAGGTGGCGAACTTGCATCTTACATTATGAAAAATAAAACACTAAATGTCACTGTCAACAGCATTAAGGGCAGGCTGACGGATTACTATGATCCACGAAATAAATCGGTCAATATTTCCAGTGAAAACTTTAACAGCGCTTCCATTTCAGCGCTTGGCGTGGTTGCTCACGAGTTCGGTCACGCAATGCAAGATCAAGAAGGCTATAAGCCTTTCAAAATAAGACAAACCGTTGTCAAAGTGTCAGGCTTTGTGTCAAAAGCATTTTTCCCAATCGTGCTTCTCGGCTTTCTTTTCAATTTTGCATATATAGGCGGAATAATAGGCACAGTTCTGATCGGTTGCGCACTCGCGTTCTATGCCTCAACCCTCATTGCCAATCTTGCAACTCTTCCAGTGGAAATTGATGCATCAAAAAGGGCAATGCGATGCCTTGAAGATTTGGGCGTTCTAAATAATGAAGAACTTGAAGGCGCAAGGAAGGTTTTGAAATCTGCTGCGATGACCTATGTTGCATCGCTTCTCATGGCATTTGTGTATTTCCTAAGATTCCTTCTCTACGCGATTCTTATCACAAGAGATGATTGATTTTTATTCAATTTTGGCAATTCTATTTTAAAATGGGCATAATGCACTAAATAAATTAAGGAAATGAGGTATTGACATCCTCATTTTTTTGTGTTAAGATATGAGTATTAAGGAGAGGAATATGGTTACGCATGAAAAGAAAATACAAAAGTTTTTTAAATTTATTGATAATTTTAATGATAAATTAGAAGGATTAAATAAACAATTAAATGAACTTGAAGGTTTAGATTTATCAATAGAGAATGAAGAATTGGCTGGAATGACGATTGGCGAGTATAAAAAATATATTAAAGAAATTAAAGACAAAATAGAAACAACAAAGCAGGAAATT
Organism: uncultured Eubacteriales bacterium; assembly: GCA_948607205.1. Classification (GTDB taxonomy): domain Bacteria; phylum Bacillota; class Clostridia; order Christensenellales; family UBA1242; genus Caccovivens. The sequence goes on from CAPERS010000019.1 coordinate 12,277, forward strand.
GTAAAAGCAGAAAAGGACAAAGATGGTTTTATCAAAAAAAACCAAAAAAGAGAACTTTTTTGTATTAGCTATAAGCAATTTAAAAACTTTATAGATGAATTTGGCAGAATTGGCAAAATTAATCGGGATTTGTGTTTAAGTTTTGGTAACAAAAATGATGAGACAAAATATTCCTTTGACATAGCAAAAGAAGAACTTTCAACAGCAATTTTTGACAACAATTGCAGAGATGCAATTATTAAAAAACTTGAAAAAGAGGGTATTTTTAGGCTGGGTCATTTAAAATTCCAAGTATTAACACAAAAGGCAGTTCGCAATTACTATGGATTAAAAGACTTTATTAAAGCAGGAGGTAGTGGATTTATAATTGATAATGACGCAGAAGATAAAATTTTCTTAAATTTTCCTATTGAGTTTGTTATAGCTGCTGAAAATCGCTTATCTGATAAAGAAAGCCGTTCTGAAACGTTAAATCGTTTTATTGACTATGTATTGGAAGATAATCAATATTAAAAAACATCAGAAGAACTGATGCTTTTTTATGCTTTTTATGATTTATAATATCTTAAAACACATTAGTTAAATTTCACTTTCTTTTCAATATAAGAAACGAGGTCGGTGATTTTGATACGCTCTTGTTTCATGCTGTCACGGTCACGAATGGTGACGGTGTCATTTTCAAGTGTATCAAAGTCAATTGTCACGCAGAAAGGTGTTCCGATTTCATCTTGACGGCGATAGCGTTTCCCGATTGAACCTGCCTCGTCATAGTCACACATAAATTCTTTTGAAAGAAGTGAGAAAACGTCCTTAGCCTTATCAGAAAGGTTCTTTTGAAGTGGCAAAATTGCAACTTTGTATGGTGCAATTGCAGGATTAAAGTGCATAACCACGCGAGTTTCACCATTTTCAAGTGTTTCTTCATCATAGGCTTCGCAAAGCAGAGCGAGTGTCAAGCGGTCAGCGCCGATTGAATATTCGATAACATTTGGAATGTATTTTTCGTTAGTGTAAGGGTCAAGGTAGAGCATGCTCTTGCCTGAAAACTCGCCATGTCGTGATAAATCCCAGTCGCCACGGTGGTGGATGCCGTTAAGTTCTTGCCAGCCGATAGGAAAGAGGTATTGAATGTCACATGCAGCCTTTGCATAGTGTGCAAGTTTGTCGTGGTCGTGAAAACGCAGGTGGTCAGCGTTTAATCCAACGTCTTCAACAAATTTGAGTGCGCGTGTTTTATAGTCGTCATAGATGCTCATTGATGAATCAGCTTTGCAGAACATCTGAAGTTCCATTTGTTCGAATTCAATTGTTCTGAAAAGGAAGTTTCCAGGTGTGATTTCATTTCTGAAAGATTTTCCGATTTGTGCGATTGCAAATGGAACTTTTGCGCGTGCTGTTCTTTGAACATTGAGGAAGTTGACATATTCGCCTTGGCATGTTTCAGGTCTGAGATAAACAACGTCAGCGCCTTCTTCAAGTGTTCCACGTGAGGTTGTGAACATTGGGTTGAACTTGCGAATTGGAGTCCAGTCAAAGCCACCGCAGTGTGGACATGAAATGCGATTTTCATTGATGTAGGCGGTGAGTTCATCGTTGGTCATAGCCTCAGCAGAAACCTTGCCTTTTGAGTGATTTTCAATCAAAGTGTCAGCACGAAATCTTTGCTTGCACTTTTTGCAGTCCATCTTTGGGTCGCCAAAGCTTGCCACGTGACCGCTTGCTTCCCAGGTTTTTGGGTTCATAAGAATTGACGCGTCAACGCCATAGGTGTTTGCGTCTTCTTGAACAAATCTTTTCCACCATGCGCGCTTAACATTGTTTTTAAGTTCCACGCCCACAGGGCCAAAATCCCAAGTGTTAGCAAATCCGCCATAGATTTCACTGCCAGGATAGATAAGTCCGCGAGTTTTACATAAGTTTACAATCTTGTCCATAGTTACTTTTGTCATAATTTTTATTCTCCTTTTTTTTTGTGCATTTTGCACTTTTTATTTTTTTAGTGCAGTCAGCACTTTTTGTGCATTAAGCACTTTCATGTGGGGCGATAATTAAAATTTGCATTTGTTTATCGGGCGCATAATGCGCATACAAAAAAGCCCCATTGCACCTTTTGATGCAATAGGGGCGACTAAAATTTATAACCGCTGTTCCACCCTAATTCGCGCTTAGATATAAGCGCCTTCATTTAAGGCTTGTTACGCCAGCCTTACGCGCTAAACTCAGGAGTTGCCAACCTCCGTCATTGCTTATGTTATGTATTATATTTATTTGTTTTATTAAAGTCAAATAAAATCGGCTTATTTATTTTGAAAATTTTTCGATGTATTCTTCATAAGTTCCAGTGAAATCAATAAATTTGTTTTCATCAACAATTTCGATGATTCTGTCTGCAACGGTTTCGATGATTTCTTGGTCGTGAGTTGAGAAGAGGAGTGTGCCTTTATAGTTGACCATACCTTTGTTGAGGGCAGTGATTGATTCGAGGTCAAGGTGATTTGTTGGCTCGTCAAGAATGAGAAGGTTTGAGCCTTCAAGCATAATTTTTGCAAGCATACATCTCACTTTTTCACCACCTGAAAGAACTTTTGCCTCTTTCATATTCTCTTCGCCAGTGAAAAGCATTCTTCCAAGCCAAGAGCGGATGTAGGTTTCATTTTGGTCTTTTGAAAACTGTCTGAGCCAGTCAACGAGCGAAAGTGAAACGTTATCAAAATGCTCGTCATACTTTTGTGGAAGATAACTCAAATTGATTGTTTTTCCTATTCTGATTTCTCCACTGTCGGCTTCTTCTTTTCCCGATAAAATATTGAAAAGAGAGGTTAAAATTTGATTATTCTTTGCAAAAAAAGCAACTTTTTGCCCTTTTTCAATGTTGAAAGAAAGTTTGTTGAACATTCCAGCTTTGCATAAATCTTCCACTTTGATTATCTCTTTTCCGGCTTCTTGATTGATGTCGAAGTTAATGTAAGGATATTTTCTTGACGAAGGTTTGAGGTCGTCAATGGTCAGGCGCTCAAGTTCCTTCTTTCTGCTTGTTGCTTGTTTTGACTTTGAGGCGTTCGCTGAGAAACGAGCGATAAATTCTTTGAGTTCCTTTGCGCGTTGTTCTGCTTTTTTGTTTTGGTCTTTTTGTTGCCTTAAGATAAGTTGGCTTGACTCATACCAGAAATCATAGTTTCCAATGAACATGTTGATTTGACCATAATCCACATCACAAATGTGAGTGCAAACTTTGTTGAGGAAGTGTCTGTTGTGTGAAACGATGATGACAGTGTTTTCAAAGTCGAGTAAGAAATTTTCAAGCCAACGCACAGTTTTGAAGTCAAGGTTGTTGGTTGGCTCGTCAAGCACAAGAATGTCAGGATTTCCAAAAAGCGCCTGAGCAAGCAAAACTTTGACTTTAAGTTTTGGGTCGACTTCTTGCATGAGGGAGTAGTATAACTCTTCGCCGACGCCAAGATTTTGAAGAAGTGACTTTGCTTCTGATTCGGCTTCCCAGCCTCCGAGTTCGGCAAATTCAGTTTCAAGTTCGCCAGCCTTGATTCCATCTTCTTCATTGAAGTCAGGTTTCATGTAAAGCGCATCTTTTTCCTTTTGAATTTCCATGAGTCTTTTGTGACCAAGAAGCACAGTGTCGAGAACTGTTTCATTGTCATAGGCATTTTGATTTTGCGCAAGCACGCTCATGCGTTCGCCCGGTGTTATTGAAATCTCGCCAGTGTTTGCTTCAATTTCGCCAGTAAGGATTTTCAAAAATGTTGATTTTCCTGCGCCGTTTGCGCCAATTATGCCATAGCAGTTTCCTTTAACAAATTTTAAGTTAACATCTTTATAAAGTGTTCTCCCTCCAAACGAAAGAGAAATGTTGGTTGCTTGTATCATATTGCACGTCCTTTTATTTTTATATCAATAGTGATTTTAATATATATATCAAAATTTGTCAATCTAAAAACATGAAATATTAAATAAAATTGATTGTGCACAAAAACATTGAAAATGAAAACAATAAAAGTAAACAATATAAAAATAAATAAAAATATTAAAAAAATGCGTAAAATAATAAAAATTTTATATTTTTTTTGATTTTTTATTATATTTATTCGAAATTAAATATTTTTTAAACAA
>CAPERS010000020.1 GCA_948607205.1 uncultured Eubacteriales bacterium
CAAAGTTCTTCATCTTTTTTTGCAAAGCAAACTGGACAGAGTGAAATTTCTTGATTTTTTGAAAGTTTCGCAATTAAAGCATTTTTTGATTGAATGGTTTGTGGAATAATATTATTCTTAAGTTCTCTGAAAGGCAATGTTCCAAAACATAAATAAAATTTTGTTTGATTTGAAAATTTATGCTTTAAAAGTGTTTGATTGCAAACTGTTTTATATTGTGTTGCTTTAACGTCTGTTTCTTTGCCATTTTGAAAGTATAGAAACTTAAATTTTGCAATTTTGTGAGCATAAGGTTTGTTTGCTTTTGGTGTTATAATATATTTTATCATTCTATTCTCCTTTTTCAACTTGGATATTATATCACTTTAAATTTAATTGTCAATATTATTTTATATGTTTATTTTTTAATTTCGACAAAGGTATTTGAAAAATATTCAATTTGTGATTGACAAAACGCTTTTATTTAATTATAATAAAATAGTTACTATAGTTTAAGGAGGCAGTCTATCATGAAAAGAACATATCAACCAAAGAAAAGACAAAGAAGCAAAGTCCATGGTTTCAGACAAAGAATGAGAACTACTGGCGGAAGAAATGTTTTGAAAAGAAGAAGAAATCGTGGAAGAAAAAAACTCTCTGCTTAAAACAAAAGAAAGGGTTGACCATAGGCTTAGAAAAAACAAACATTTTGGATACATCTACAAAAAAGGAAAAAGAAAGTCCACAAAGAATCTCACTTTGTTTGCTGTTCCGTCAAAGTTCAAAACTTACAAGATTGGCTTTTCAGTGAGCAAGAAGCAAGGAAAAGCAAACAAGCGCAACAAACTTAAAAGAAGACTTAAAGAAATTGTCAGAGTAAACAATTTGCCAAAAAACAATTTCAATTATGTCATTCTTGCAAGAGATGGTGCTTGCGAACTTGAATTTATCGAACTTGAAAGACAGGTTAAAGAACTTTTTAAATGAAAAAATTAAGAAAAGTTTTTTCCTTTATTGCAACCGTTCCAATTTATTTGTATAAGTTTCTTATCTCACCTCTTCTGCCACACGTGTGCAGATTCACTCCCACTTGTTCCAATTATGCCATTGAGGCAATCAAACAATTTGGAGTTATAAAAGGTGGAATTTTGGGAATTAAGCGCATTTGCAGATGCACGCCAAATAATAAGAAATATGGTTATGACCCATTGCCAATAAATATTAAAGGAGAAGGCAAATGGCTATTTTAAGCACCCTACTTTCAATGAGCGAGCCGTCAGGAATGTGGGTAAGCATAATAAGAGCGTTTGAAGGTTTCACAAATAATTATGTGCTTGCGGTTATACTTTTGACTGTGATTATCAGAATTATTTGGGCACCAATTGACACTCTTAACAGACGCATGTCATTTAAAATGAGTGAACAACAGGCAAAAATGAAACCTGAACTCGACCGCATTAACAAAAAATATGCAAATGACCCAAAAATGCTCAAACAAAAACAAAACGAACTTTATCAGAAAAGCAATTCAAAAAGCATGGGAAGTTGTGGATTTATGTTCCTCTTCCTTGCACTCAACTTGGTCGTTTTCTTCACATTGTTTTCAGGTCTTAACGCAATGGCGTCCTACAAAATTTATTCTTCATACGAAGAACTTAAATTTGACTATGCAAACAGTTTAGTGCTAACCAATGAGTATACAAATTCGTTAACAGAAAATCTGGACACTTTTGAAGATTATGAAAATTTATACTTCAAACGATTCACTGAAGGTGAAGGCGAAAGTGCCAAAGAATATATTGGATTGTTCAAAAAAGAAAGCAATGAAGAATTAGCTCGAAGAGAATTTTCTAAAGATTTTTCAAGCAAGAGAACAACAGTCAATGAGCAAGGTGAAGAAGTTGAAGTTGTTGACAGCACAAACACCAATTTAACAAAAATTTTGAAACTTTTCTATCCAGAAAATCTCGAAACAGATGGAAAGATTGTTGCAACAAAGGTTGTGACAAACGAGAATGGCGAAGAAGTAACTGAAAATGTTTATTTCGGAGAAGCGTTCAAAGTTCCTGCAATAAGTTTTGTTGAAGAAAAATATAAAGAAACTAAGGATAGTTTTCTTTGGATAGGCAATATTTGGATTGCAGACTCACCTTTTGAAAATTCAGTTTTCAGTTTCGAAACTTTCAAAAGCAGAGTTGGAAGTGCAAGTGTTGAAGAAGGCGAAGAACTTATTTACAATTCATTTATGACGGATATTCGTGAAGATGCTGGAAGAGTTAATGGATACTTAATTTTACCACTCCTTTGCATACTTTCATCTTTCCTTTCAATGTGGCTCACAAGCAGAAAGAAGAAAGGTCAAGAAGTTCCAGCACAGGCAGGCGGAAAATTTATGAAATTTATTATGCCTATCATATTTGGAATTTTCGCGTTATTCTACAACAGTGTGTTTGCAATCTATATGTTTATAAGTCAAATTATCAGCACTCTACTCATTCCACTTCAAAATCTTATAATTTCAAAGTGGAACGATTACACAAAGAAGAAGGAAGAAGAGAAAGTTGAAGTTGTTGACTATTCACGCAAATTCTAAGTGTATTTTGAACATTTTATCATAGTATATTAATCTAAATACAGATTAAATTAAATTGTGCCTGAGGCACAAAATAATGCTTAAAGCACAAAAAGTGGCTAAGCCACACACAATAACATTTGGAGGGATTATGTTACAAGCAGAAGGAACTGGAAAAACAATCGAAAAAGCAATCGAAAACGCGCTTTTGGAACTTAAAGCGCCAAGAGAAGATGTTGATATCAAAATTTTAAACGAAGGCGGACTTTTCAAGAAAGCCAAAGTTCTTGTGTCAATAAGCAAGGATGTTGAAGAGAAATATCAAGCAAAAAGCAAGAAAAAAGAAAAGATTGAAGTCAAAGAAGAAAAGCAAGACGTTGAAATTTCTGAAAAATCTCAAGAGAAAGAGATAAAGAAAGAAATTAAGACTGAGGAGAAAAAAGAAAAGAAAGAAGAAAAGGCTGAAATCAAGGAAGAGAAAAAAGCCGAAAAAGCCATAAAGGAAAACAAATATGTTGAACCTAAGGAATTTTTGGAAGGATTCTTCAAAGCGCTCGATAAAGCAGTTTCAATCGAAGTTGTTGAAGACGAGCAGTCCATAACATACTCAGTTGATGGTGAAAATATGGGTGAAATAATTGGCAGACGAGGCGAATGTTTCTATGCAATTTCCACAATTATGAAAACACTCACTCCAAAGCAAGAAAAGCGAGTTCTTCTTGATATAGCAAATTATAAAGAAAAGCGCGAAGAAAGTCTTTCATCAACTGCAAGAAGAATTGCAAACAAGGTTGCAAAGTCTGGCAGATACTTCAAACTTGAGCCAATGAACGCATCAGAGCGCAGAGTTATTCATACTGCACTTCAAAATGATGATAGAGTGACAACACTCAGTAAAGGCAGTGAACCAAAGCGCTATGTTATAATCTTTCCAAAAGAATATAAGGAATAAGTGCTTAATAATTCGAGTAAAAAGAAAAAGTTTTAACAAACTTAATTATTAATTTAAACACAAAAAAAGACCTATATTATTTAGGTCTTTTATTAATTTAACTGAGATATTTCAAGTTCGATGTCTTTAAGTTGTTTTTCAGAAAGTTCTTTTCCATTATTGTTTGTTATCATGTAAAAATCAAAAAGTTCCAAGTCATAAATTTTGTTTGGTGGTGTTAGAGCAATTGCAATGCCTTTATCAAAACCTAATTTATGACTCCATAAATTTTCTTGTTCGTATTTATAGAAATGATAATCTCTGTCATTAAAAGAGTCGGTATAAAGAGCAACTTTCCAAGATTTATTATCTGGCAAATCAGTTATTTGACAAGGTGAAATATTAAGATTAAAACTATTTAGTGCATCATTTATTGTTTCATCAATAAAAAATGCACGAATGTCACCCCAATTTATAAGTGAAAAAACATCACCTTCATCATAAGTAAATTTGGATAAAAGTTCATTTGTTAAATTTGTGCAAGCATGTCCAAAACAGTTTGTGAGTTCTAAAGTTTTTTTATTATATAAAGAAAGACATCTGCTTGGAAGATAACCTTGTTCAAAAATATATTTAAGTTTTTGTGAAGCTGACTTAATACATGGTTTTAAATTTTCGAAATTCATATTTTATATTCTATCATAAAAGAGATATTTGTCAATAGGTCAAAGCAAATTTTCCTCTTTATGAATAAGGTTACTTTGGTTTCTGTCTAAAATGTTCTTGCCGTGAGGATAGGTCACGCGCAAAGTTTTGGCAAAAGTATATTCATGGTTCTTTGAAAAGATGTATTTATGCGGTCTTGCTTCCATTTGAATGTTATTATAAAAGCCGGGCTTATGCGTCCAAATTCCATTTTGCTCTTCACGCAAGATATGATAATCACTGCCATATTCGTCAGTATATAGTGCCAATTTGCTTGAACGTTCGTCCATGATGTCATTAATTTTGCAAGGATGAACTTCCAAATCATAAAGTGACATAATATATGCAAAACGATTTTCAAGAATTTCGGGATAGAATTCTCCTATACTCAGTCCAAGACAAAAGACCTCGCGGTCATTTTTGGTAAAACCTTTCAAAAATTCATCAGTTGGATTGAAGACCGCATGACCGAGTGCATTTATTTTTTCAACATTTTCATCGTTATAAAGCGAAAGATTACGGCTTGGAAGATAACCGTTATAAAGCATTTGTTTTAGTTTAAGGAATGGAATCCTATATTTTACTGTGTGTTCTTCAATCATCATAAATAGTATACCACAAAATTATTTATGTCTCAAGAGACATATTTGTTCTTTTTGTCGAAGTATACTTTTAAAAGTCGGAACAATTTTTTTTAAAGTTATCAAAACAATTTTTTTCGTCATCTTAGTTATTCTTGCAAAAGATGAAAAGGTGTGATATAATAACGGCATGGAAAAGACTATCGTTGCCATTTCAACACCTCTTGGCAGAGGTGCAATATCTATTGTGAGAATGAGTGGACAAGATTCTTTGCAGATTGCAGAGAAAGTTTTTTCTAATGCCAAAAATATTGAGCCAAGATATCTTAAACTTGGCAATTTTAAATTTGATGACGGCTCACGCGAAAAATGCTTAATGGTCTATTTCAAAGCGCCATTTTCGTATACTGGCGAGGATATGGTGGAATTTCAAATTCACGGCGGAACACACTTAACACAAAAAGTGTTGTCGACACTTCTTGATAAGGGTGCTTTGCTTGCTGGTGGCGGAGAGTTTTCAAGACGTGCATTTGAAAATGGCAAGATAAGTCTTGATGAAGCTGAGGCGATAATTGGAGAGATAAACGCTGAAAGTGAAAGTGAACTGCGTGCGTCATTGTCTGTTGCTGATGGAAAGTTAAAAAGAAAAATTATTTCTCTGCAAGAAGATTTAACTGAACAAATTGCTCAGATTGAGGCAACACTTGACTATCCTGAGGAAGACTTTGAAAAGTCGGCAAAAGAATCAATTTTAAATTCTATCAAGAATGTTCAAAATGAAATTGAGAACTTTATTGCAGAGTCAAAGAACGCGCGCTATTTAAAAGAAGGCATTTCTGTTGCTATTGTTGGTGCAACAAATGTTGGCAAAAGTTCACTATTAAATGCTCTCATTGGTGAAGAAAAAGCGATTGTGACAGACATTGAAGGCACAACGCGTGACACGATCAGCGAACATATTTTCTATAACGGCGTTAAGATAAATTTCATTGACACTGCGGGTATTCGTGATGCAAAGGATAAGGTTGAGCAGATTGGAATTGAAAAAAGCAAGAAAAGTGTTGAAAATGCCGATGTTGTGCTTTGTGTTTTTGACGGCTCACGTGAAATGAAGGAAGAAGATAGACAAATTCTTAAATTAGCAGAGAATGTCAAACATATCATAATTGTTAACAAAAATGACCAAAAGAGAGTTTTAAAAACTCTGCCAAATGAGATTTCAATTTCTGCAAAAGATGAAAAAGGTCTTGAAAAAATTAAAGAAAAGATTTTCAGTCTTGTTATCAGTGATGAGATTGATTTCAATAAACTTGTGCTTATCAATGAGAGGCAGATTGAGCATCTTAAAGAAGCCCAAAGCATTGTGAATGAAATTTTAAATGCGCAAAATGAGAGCATGGACATCATTGCAATGCTCATCAAAAATCTCTGGAATGCGCTTGGCAAGATAACAGGACAATGCGAAAATGAGGCGATTATTGACCTCATATTCTCAAAATTCTGCTTAGGAAAATAACTGGGGAGTGTGGCTTAGCCACTTACTAAGAACAAAAAATAATATAAAAAATAAATGGTGCATAATGCACCCACAAAGGAAACATATGGAAGAATTTGACGCGATAGTTATTGGTGCAGGTCATGCTGGATGTGAAGCAGGCCTTGCGCTTGCAAGAACTGGAAATAAAACACTTTTGTTGACACTGAGTTTGGACGCAGTGGCTTTTTTGGCGTGCAATCCTTCTATTGGCGGAACAGCAAAAGGTCAACTTGTATCTGAAATAGACGCACTTGGTGGCGAAATGGGTGTCAATATCGATAAAACACTTATTCAACTGCGCATGCTTAACAGCGGGAAGGGCCCAGCAGTGCAAAGTCTGCGCGCACAGGCAGATAAAAATCGCTATCATGAAGAAATGAAAAAGACTATTGAAAACACCCCTAACCTATTTTTAAGGCAAGGCGAAGCTGTTGATATTGAGATTTGCGAAGACGGAACAAAGATAGTTGAAAGCGCAGTTGGAAAGAAATATAAATGCCGTGCGATTGTGTTTGCAACTGGTGTTTATCTTAAAAGTCGAATAATCATTGGTGACTACACAAAAGATGTCGGACCAAACGGTTTTATGAATGCCCAAAAACTTTCTGACAGTCTGAAAAAATTAGGCTTAACACTCATGCGTTTCAAAACTGGAACGCCAGCGAGAATAAACTCTCGCAGTATTGATTACAGCAAGCTTGAAATTCAAAAAGGCGAAGAAGAGATTCAAAATTTCTCTTTCATCACAAAAAGAAAAAACAAAAATAGTGCGGTTTGCTACCTCACCTACACTGACGAAAACACCCATAATATAATCAGAGAAAATCTTGACAAAGCGCCCGTTTTTTCAGGACTTATCAAAGGTGTTGGGCCACGATACTGCCCTTCTATTGAAACCAAAATTGTTCGCTTTGCTGACAAAGAACGTCATCAACTTTTCTTAGAGCCTGAGGCGCTTTCAACCAATGAGGTTTACATTCAAGGCTTTTCAACCTCAATGCCTGTTGAGGTTCAAGAGAAGATGATTCGCTCTGTTAAAGGCCTTGAAAACGCTGAAATTATGCGTGACAGTTATGCGATTGAATATGACTGCATTGACCCAACCGAACTTTTGCCAACGCTTGAATATAAAAAAGTGAAAGGTCTGTTTTTCGCTGGACAAATCAACGGCACAAGCGGATACGAAGAGGCTGGTGCGCAGGGAATTATTGCAGGGATAAATGCCAACTGCTATCTCAAAGGCAAGGAACAACTGGTGCTTAAACGCAGTGATGGATATATCGGCGTTCTGATTGACGACATCGTCACAAAAGGCACAGAAGAGCCATATCGAATGATGACTTCGCGTGCTGAATATCGACTGCTTTTAAGGCAAGATAACGCTGACCTTCGATTGACAGAAATCGGTCGAAAATTCGGACTTGTAGATGACAAACGCTATAAGATATTCAAGAAAAAACAAAAAGACCTTGAAAAGATTTTTGAGATAACAAAAACAAAATTTAAGATAGACGACACAATCAAAAAACTTTATAAGGACAACAATGAAAGCGTGCCAACAAACAGCGTGACCATTTCAGATATGCTGAAAAGACCAAATCTTGACGCTTTCAAAGTGAATGATGTGCTACATGTGTTTGATAATTTCACTTTTGAAGTTGTTAATGAAATGAATATTATGTGCAAATATCAAGGTTATTTAAAACAACAAGAAGAAGATATTGCAAAGTTCCAAAAGAATGAAAGTTTGACAATTCCGCCGGAGTTTAGTTACAAAAACTTGCACGGCATTCGTCTTGAAGCGTGCGAAAAACTTGACGCAATAAGACCATTAAACATCGGTCAAGCGTCACGCATTTCAGGAGTTTCCCCTTCTGACATCGCAGTGCTTTCAGTTCTGGTGAAGAAGTTTAAAGGACAATAAATAAAAATAATCCTACGTTTTGTAGATTTAAAGTCAGTAATAGTTACAATTTGTATGATAAAAAATTTTTTTGATAAATTATTTGTTTTTCTTAATTATTTAACTTAAAATAAAGTTATAAAAAGGAGAAACAAATGAAAAATGATTGTCAAAATTTTATTCAATATTATGCATTCAGTAAGGAGGCAAAACGTTTTTTCAGGATTGAAAAAGGACATTGCACAAAAAGACGCAAATTAGATTGCGAAAATTGTCCATATTATGTTCCACAAAATATAAAAAATGAAAGGATGTATTTCGCTGTTAATATGACGATGTTATATATTAGAAAAGTTTTGGATAAACTTGAACATGAAATCTCAAAAATGTAAAAGCAAAGACTTGCATTTTTGATTAAAAAGAAGTAATATAAAACCATGCAAAACAAAACTATGGAAGTGTTTAAAAAATATGGAATAGAATTGACAGACAAGCAAGTTGGTCAGTTTGTTTCTTATTATAAATTTTTGGTTGAAGAAAATAAAAAGTTTAACCTCACCTCAATCACTGATGAGGACGGCGTGTGCTTTAAGCACTTTTTGGATAGTGTCTTGCCAGAAAAAGAAATCCCTCAAAATGCAAAGGTTATTGATGTTGGCACTGGTGCAGGCTTTCCGGGAATTCCCCTCAAAATACTCCGTCCAGACATCGAAATCACTTTGCTTGACAGCCTGCAAAAGCGTGTCAACTTTTTGAAACAAGTGGTTGAACTTCTTGGGCTTGAACAAGTGAATTGCGTGCATGATCGTGCCGAAGACTATTGCAAAAAAACGCGCGAAAGATTTGATATTGCCCTATCGCGTGCAGTGGCGCAAATCCCGACGCTTGCAGAATATCTGTTGCCATTTGTCAAAATTGGTGGCAAAGTGATAATGTATAAAGCGCAGAAGGCGGACGAAGAAATCGAACTTGGCAAAAAGGCTATTGAAACTTTGGGTGGAAAAATTGTAAACGTTTCAAATATAAACATTGCTGAAATTGACGCTCAGCGCACACTTGTTTTCATTTCAAAAATCAAGTCAACACCAACAAAATACCCTCGCACCAAAAATCTACCAAAGACAAAACCGATTGTGTAAGCCAAAATGAACAAGTGAGGATCTTTCATTATAAAGTTTTGATGTATATAATAGATAGAACTAACTATATAAGTGATATTTCCTCAAAAATAAAAAACACCAAGTTTAATAGGTGTTTTTTTGTTTAAAATGGAAGTTCATTATCATTATCATTTTTGGCAGTATCACTGTCTTCAACAACAGGACTAAACGCGTTATTATATTCAGTTTCATCGCAGTAAGGAGTATTGATTTGATTATTATTTTTCGCCATATCTGAAAGTTGCTGGCATGCAAGAGTCAATTCTTCGATAGTGGTTTTAGTCGATTTAATTGTTTTTGCTGTTAAAGAAGAGTATGCCCTTTTCAGTTCCTCTTCTTTTTGGGGAATAAAAGCCTCTTCTTTTGTCGTATCAAACCCTAACTTTTTTGCTTTTTGTAGCCAAATATTATAAGCCTGCTTAGCTTCCTGAGTTTTTTTGCAGACTTTTTCAAAAGTTCCATATTTTTCTTCCGTATATTTCTTGCGATTTAAAATCATGCGTGTTTGAAGTTCAAGTTGAAAAAAGTATTGTTTAGCAGATTTTGAAAGTTCCATTATTCTCATATTATTACTCCTTAAATTTATTCTAACATAAAAAAGAATATTTGTAAATACTTAATGAAAAATATTATTTTAAAAATGCTAAAAAATTAAGAGTTTATATGCGTTTTTTCTTTATTTTTTCTTTATTTTATTGTATAATTTAGTTAGAGGATTTTACTATGGGAAAAATTATTGCTTTTGCGAATCAAAAAGGCGGAGTTGGAAAGACGACAACATGCATAAATTTGTCTGCTTATATTTCTGCTATGGGTAAAAAGGTTTTGGTTGTTGACATGGACCCTCAAGGTAACGCGACAAGCGGGTTGGGAATTGATAAAGACAGCGAAATGAAAACTATTTATGACCTTATTTCAGGAGACAGCACGGCCGATGAGGTTATCAAAATGACCATCGTTGAAGGGCTTGATGTTTTGCCGTCAACCGTTGACCTTGCTGGTGCTGAACTTGAAATGGTGCAGATGCCACAACGTGAGAAGATTTTGAAAGGCATTCTTGACCCACTGCGTGAGAGATATGATTTCATCATGATTGACTGCCCTCCGTCCCTTGGGCTTATCACTGTCAATGCGCTGACCGCATGCAATAGTGTGATAATTCCAATGCAGTGCGAATATTATCCGCTCATGGGTATCACTCAACTGATGAACACAATCAGGCTTATCAAATACCACCTTAATCCAGAGATTGATATCGAAGGTGTTGTGATGACGATGAAAGACAAAAGGTCAAATCTCACTAATCAAGTTAGTGATGAGATTCTTAAATTCTTTGGGAAAAAGGTTTTCTTTACTTACATTCCACGAAATATTCGTTTGGCAGAAGCGCCAAGTCATGGTGAGCCTATTCTTATTTATGAACCTTCTTCAAAAGGTGCAGATGCATATTTAAGTTTGGCAGAAGAATTTTTGAATAGAAACAAGATAAGTTATAAAAACATAACAAAAGATACAAAAATTAAGTTAAGAGAGGTGAAGTAATATGAGCACAAAAAAAGGACTTGGAAGAGGACTTGAATCGCTCTTTGGCTTTTATGAAGAGGATAATAGTAATCAAAATATAACTAATAATACACCAAAAGAGAAAGTGGTAGACAAGTCAGTTTCTGAACTTGATATAAACAAGCTCTACCCTAACCCAAATCAGCCAAGAAAGTATTTTGATGATGATGCTTTGCAAGAACTTGCAAACTCAATCAAGATTCATGGCGTGATTCAACCTATCATTGTTAATAAAGAAGAGGGGGATAAATATCTTATCATTGCTGGTGAACGTCGTTGGCGTGCATCAAGAATTGCAGGTCTTTCTTCTGTTCCTGTAGTTATTAAAAACTATACTGAAAAGCAAGTCAAAGAAGTTTCCCTTATTGAGAACTTGCAACGTGAAGATTTAAATCCAATCGAAGCTGCACGAGCAATCAAGCAACTTATGGAAGAATATAACTTCACGCAAGAAGCAGTAGCTGACAGAATCGGTAAGAGTCGTCCAAACATTACAAACACTTTGCGTTTGCTTACTTTATATCCAGATGTTATCAAAATGGTTGAAGATGGCAGACTTTCTTCTGGTCATGCAAGGGCGCTTGTTGTGGTTGAAGACACAAATCAACAAATTAGGCTTGCAAAAAATGCTTGTGACGGCAAAATGAGCGTGCGCGATCTTGAAAAAGCTGTTAAGAATTATCTTAATCCCGCAAAGAAGCCAGTTGCTAAGGTTGCAGAGCAATCATTGGAACTTAAAGAACTTATCGCAGATATGCAACGTGTTTTTGCAACCAAGGTTTCTGCGATTGGAAATGATAACAAAGGTCGCATTTACATAGATTATTATTCAAGAGATGATCTGGATAGGCTTGCAGATATGATTGAACTTTTGAAGAAGAAAGAAATCACACTTGCAGATTTAAGAAATTATAATAAAAGGAACAAAAATCAGTAAAAATGGGCAAAGATGCCCTTTTTTCATGCAAAAATGCATTGCGCTTACGATATTTTTTCTAAAATAAGCCCAGAGCCAATTTTAAGCTTTTTAATGAATATTCCCTCATTTAAAATCTGTCAAAACAAGATGTTTTTATTATATAAAATCTGTTTTTGATAATTATATCTTTCATATTATATTTACAAAAAAACCTTTTGAGACTCTCATATTTCAAGATGCGTTTAACTGAAAGTTTCACGTGAAACGATAATTATTTTTTTAAAAAAGTTACAAGCTTATAGAATGTTTCACATGAAACATTTTTTGTTTTAACTATGTAATTTAATAGCACAAATGTTTCACATGAAACATTTTTAACTTAACAAGTATTTTCTTATAAAATAATGCACTGAAAAATACTTTTGGTTTATAATTTGCAAAGTATTACTTCAAGTTGGGCAAAGTATTAGTTTAAGTTGTGCAAAGTATTAGTTCAAATTG
>CAPERS010000021.1 GCA_948607205.1 uncultured Eubacteriales bacterium
TTTATAAGTTGACTGTTGTTTTAAACTGCACTTTTGAAGAACTTGTGCAAGATTAGGAAATACAAAAAAAGAAAGCGAATTTGCTTTCTTTTTTTTTAGGAACGCAAGCATTTTTTATTTCTCAATATTTTGCCAGAGCTTTTTGCGTTTGATAAGATATGCAATTGCGAGCGCGATTGATGTGCCGACAAGTGTGACAACGAGTGCGGTCAGATACCACCATTCGCGGTTTGCCTCTTTTATGGTGAGATTTATTTGCTTATCTATCAATTGTCTTTCATCTGCTTTCCAGACATGATGATAAAGGTTTTGGCTATCGACAAATTTGATGTCGGCATTGCTTGAAATTTTGTTATATGGAGAAGCGTAGTTATAGACGAAGTCTGGATTATAATCTTTTTTTACCTTTTCAAAAATTGAACTTTTTTCAAATGCTGAAAGGTATGCATTTTTATATCGTTCTGCGACAGTGACTTTGCCATTTAATGCGCTAACTTCTTGAGCGAAAGGAAACTTTGAAGAAACGGTTTGGGTTGAGATAAATTCAATCTTGGTGTTGTCTTTTTTCTCCTCGCTTTCATTCTCATCACTTCCTGACTGAGAATAGAATTTCCAAACTTCTTGCGTGTTATATGCAATTTTGAAAGAGACATTGTCAAGTTCGCTATCATATTGAGTTGTGGTGACAACGAGGTCATTGCCGAGAGCGAAGGACGGCTGTTTGTTCTCTGCATTCTTATAGATAAGAGTGAAAGAGAGGACAAACTCTTCTCTGAAGAGGTTAACATTTTCAACGAGCGCGTCTTTACACTTTCCAATTTCAACTCTGCTCATGCCGAGACGAGTGAGCATTGGAGAGTTAAGCGAAAAGTCAAACTCACGAACCACCTTTCCATTTGCAAGGACGCCTTGGCTTATCATAATATAGTTGTCGCTGATTGCACTACTTTCGGCGTTTGCGTGGTTCGCCATGGATGGCGAGGTCACAGCAAGTGCCGAAATAGCGAGAAAACAAATTGAATAAATAAATTTTTTCATGTTAAAATTTTATTCCTTAAATTAAATTTAAATGACACAAACTAAACAATTTGAGCAACAAGAACATTTCCATTTTTGATAACCTTAAGGGTATGACCGTCAGCACAAGAGATAGACGTGCTTTCAGAAAGTTCACTAACGCCACTATAATTTGGATTTTTGCAATAACAATTTGCAATTGAACTACTTTGTCCACGATTTATCATCATTGTTGAAGAGGTGTCGATAAGACCATTAAGAGAGCCATTCTGCAACAGGAACACAATGCCTGCTGAGCCATCTGAACTTCCACCGCTTGAAGAATTTTGGAAGGTGTTGTTGTTATAGCAATTGCGAATTGCTCCACTTGATGAAAGTCTGAGTGTTATTCCTGAAATATATGTTGACACTCCGTTTGTTTGACCTGTCAATGAGATATTTCCATCATTTCCGCATTCTTCAATTGTGCCATAGTTGTTCACAGCAATTCCAGCAAGGCGTTGTGTTGAGTTTGTGTAAGGATTGACAAATGTCACATCACCACTGTTATAACAGTGTGAAATTTTGCCACCAGATTTAACCCTGCTTCCATTGCAAAGTGCAAATCCGGCATAATAAATGTGGAGCGCTTTGTTTTGATAGAGATTTTCAAGTATTTCACCATTGACAACATTTTGACAATTTGAAATGGTGCCAAAGTTGAAACTCACAAGTCCTGCAACTGCGAAATGTGTTGCCGTGCTTACAGCACCATTGACCGAGATATTTGAAATGGTGCAATTGTCAACATTTCCAAAATTTTCAAATGCCAATGGTGCAAGCATAACATTGCCATCGAATGCACTTGATGCATCAAGCATAACATCAAATGAAATTTCAACATCCTTGATTTCGGCATCTGCCTCAATTTGATTGAAAAGGCTGAGATGCTTGGTGAAAGAGCGCGAAACTGTTTGATTTCCGCTGACAAAATCTTCTTTAACTTCTCCGCTTGAAATTGTTGCCATGTCTGGCTTGATTGTCAGACAATATTTTCCGCCACCACTTTTTAAGCCACTGATTGATGCTTTAAGGTTTGGCTTAACAATTTCAATGTCACTTCCGTTTGCAAAATCTGAAATCACAATATCTTTGACAAGCAAGAAATAAATGCCCTTTTCATTTCTTTTCAATATCTTTTCAAATTGTGAAGCGTTTGCAATCTGATAAGGATTTTGTTCACTTCCTTCACCGCCTTTATAAAGGTCAAATTCAAATCCTTCATTATTTGAAAGTGTTATAGCGTTTGAGAAAAGTGAACTTGAATCTTTTCTTAATCTGACTTCGATTTTTTCTATAGTTCCAATCTTCGTTGGTGCAAAAAATTTGTTTTTTGTCACTGTTGAATAGATAGAGTTATCCGAATATGTCACGTTGACATGATATTCGACGTCCTCAGAGTCAGCCACAGAATTTGTCTGTTCAGCATTTTTCAATTCCCAAGTGAAAATCTTATTTTCGTTATCCCAAGAAATGTCTGCATTAAAATTTTCACTTGAAAGCGAAACTTCAGAATCGTCTGATGTTATAATCTTTAAACTTTCATTTTTTACTTTGCTTACTGTGAAAACCAACTTCAAGTTTTCACTTGTTAAGCCATTTTCACCACCAATTGTAAATTCTCGAACTGTATTAGTGCTGTTAAAAATTAAACCTTTTCCTTCAATTTCTTCGCCATTTGAAGTAAATTTAACTTGAATCTGATAAATGTTGTTTGAGAACATTATGCTGACATTTTTGAAATATTCTGACAAGTCAAGATTGTAACGATACTCAGTTTTATCTTGAACAACGTCAGCGCTGACAAAAGAAATTTTATAATCGTTGGCGCTGACAGTTGGAAGTTTATAGACATCAGTTAAAGTTTTTCCAACAGACTTAAGATTGTTTGTTTCCACAACATAAACCAAGATTGTGAATGGATTGTTGCCATCAAATACATTTGGGTTTGGCGTGAAAATTGTTTTTCTGCTGTTAGCGTCGTGTGAATTATCTATTTTAAAACTGCCAGTTGTGGCATCAGAAGAGTCACCGATAAGTTTATATTCCGAGTCTGTTCCAAAACCTTTTGCATAGACAAGAAGTTTTGCAGACTCTAAACCTAACGCTTTATTGCCGTCGATAATTTCAATTGTTTTATCATTTATTGTTATTGACTCAACTGCCGTTGACCTTGAAAATTTGGTGGTTAAAGTTTTATATTCACTTGCAAAGACTGAATGTCCGTCAGCAAACTTAACTTCAACTGCACTGAGATAAATTCCATCGACAGTTTGAATATCGGTTTTGTTTTCGCTAACCTTATATGCAACTTTTTGAATTGTGAAGTCAAAATATGATGCGCTGATGGTTATAAGAGATGTGTCAAACTGCTTTTCGCTTGTGATAAACTCTTGCGTTGCAAGCAGTTTATTGTTATTATCATAGCCATTGACAATGACTTTATAATAAACTTTTGCATTGTTTTCAAGGCTTTCTAGATTTTCATCTTCCCAACCAATATCGCCATACGCATTAAGTGTAATTTCGCCACTGACAGATTTAAGCATTCTTGATTGTTTTTCTTTTTCATTTGAGGTCAAGAAGAATTTATCGCCACTTTCAAGGCTGAGAACATGCTGATATGTCAAGTTTGTGCCTGAAATTGTTCCTGAACTCTTTGTTGAGATAACATTGCCACTGTTGCCCAAAAGGCTGACATAGAAAGTGTCGGCATTTTGTTCTGTTTTCTTATAATCATGATCTTTCAAGCCTAAAAGACCCGGATGATAGATATATTTGCTTTCACTTGTTGCAACAGTTTGAATAAATTTTTCAGGTTGCGATTTTTTTGCTTGATTGTTTGTTATTTTGTAACTATATTCGCTCAAATTTGAAGACGATGAAATCAACAAACTGTTATCAGAAACAGACAAACTTGGCTCAGAAAGTTTTGTTAAGTTTTGAATTAAATATTTTTCACTATCAACGCTTATTGTGTCATTTCCATAACTTCCCATAAGCGAGAGAAGAACATATTCATAATCGCCATTATTGTCAAGTTTGAGTTTCAATTTCTCGCTTGCAACAATAGGGATTTCAGTTGTGTCCAAAATATATCCTGTTCTTTTTGCTTCAACTTTCGAATAGGCATTGGCGGACGCCGACCATGTGAATTCTCCATTCGCAAAAGAGAAGTCTGTAAGTGCAAGCATTTCCAAAGTGAACTTACCGCTCTTTCCGTTGATTGCATAGTTGCTTCCCTGAGCAAAAATTTCAACCGTGTAAGTTTTCTTGTTTATAAAAGAAAGTCTTGAAATTGTTGTGAGATTCACACGGACTTTACCTTCAGTTGAACTTAAAATTCCGCCTGAAACAGAGCCAATTTGACCATTTTCATAGCAATATTTAAGTTGCCAAGTTTGACCTTCGTCAGAACTGATAATTTTGAAAGTGTGTTCAGTTTTCTTGCCGAAATTATGTTCAGTTTTGTTCTCGTCTGAACGGAGAACCATTGTGTAGGAATAAGACAAAGTTTGAGAGTTGTGGTTCTCGGTGTCAAAATGACCATTGACGAGATTCATTTCTGCATAATAATTTTCTCCCTCTTTTCCAAGTCTATAAGGAGTTCCAGCGGTTACTGAAACACTGTGTGATTTTGAAGAGTCTGATTCAACACTGTTTCCACCAAGTGAAACATCTGCATATTGGCTTACAGAAATTTCATATTTTCCTGCTGGAATTTCATTTCCAAAATCATCAAACAGAATTTTGTTATCAGCAAGTCCGTTGTTTGAAGATGCGGTTGATGTTATATCTTTGTTTGAGGTAATATATTTAAGCATATTTCTGAGCGCAATATGTGGCTCACTGTTTTCAGTGCCTGTTGCAGTTGCCTTTTGCATGAAGAAATTAAGGAAATTTGCCTGAGTTCCTTCATCAGTTTGATACGTCACTGCGCTGAGGTCCGGAATTAGTTGATATGCTTTGACCCTTGTTGTGTAGACTTGATGAGTTGTTTCATTTCTCAAAGTCAAACGCACTTCTTGTTTTTCTATGTCGCCTGCAGTGAAAGCGAAAAGGTCACTGAAAGATTTTTTAACATACTCTGCTTCAAAGTTTGGAACTTTTCGAGTTTCAATGAATGTTTTAACAAAATCGATATTTGCAAGTGAGCCATCAAACTCATCTTTATCAAAAACAATTCTGCCATCTTCAAGAGTGACTTTGCTTGGCGTTTTGATTTTTTTGACATAATCTTGCGGAATGCTGACTCTGTTTGAAGCGATAACATTTTCGTTGTTTGAAACGGCAACAACTGTGATGTTATATGACTTTTCAGCGATAAGTTTTGAGAAAATGTCAAGGCTTTCGGCCGAAACAAAGATTGCTTCTTCTCCGCCAGTTGCCGAATCTTTCAAGAAGACATAATAACCCGACTTGTCTGCCAAGTCATTTTCTTCAGAGAAACTGTCGTTTGCATTTTTTATCTGCCAAGTCCATTTCAAAGTTGCTTTCTGACCAGAGGTGAACTTAAATTCTTCAGCGCTGTTGAGTTTGTTTAGGTTCTTTTCTGCTGTGGCAAACTGAGTGTATATTTCATTATCATCTTTTGCAACGCGAGAAACCTTGACGCTGACCTTGCCATAGTCAACTTCTTCAAGAAGGTCAGCCAAATCAATTCCATAGCATGCTTCGCAGTCTTCATCGGCAACAATACTTGGTTTCACCGTGTCAAAATATTCATAGAGAACATCTCCATTTTCACCTCTGACCTTAATCCAAAAGCCAGCAACAGCCGAAGATAGATATTGTTTTGAAGTGATAACATTTTGAAGTTTATATGATGTTTCGTCATCATTCATCTCTTCCACAAGGTCGAAATACGAAATGATGAAATCAAAGGAAGTCAATGTCAAATTTTCACCAGTTTGTGAATTGTTCCTAATAACAATAAAGTTCTCAGCTTCATTTCGTCCACGCGCAAGTGAAACATTGTCAGTTTGCTCTGAATAGTTGAACTCAATATTTGTGTAAGGAGATGGAAGTGAGCCTTCTTCCATAAGAGCAAATTTCATTTGCTTAAGTCCGGCTGAGAAACTTCCATAAGCCTCAACAAATTTTTCAATAAGCGAGTTCATTGTGATAGAGAAGTTTCCCTCACTGCGTTCAAGGCTGAACACCACCGATTGCTCATCTGATAAAACAGCCAACACATTTATTGTGCCAAGTTCAGGTGATGCCTGAATATTTATCCTGCCATAGTCGTCAATGAAAAGTGATTCCATTGCGCCAAGTCTTGTTCCTGACAATCCAACCTTGTTTGAAGGAGAAATTGCAAAGCCTTGACTTTCAAAAGCAAGGACCTCAATGCTATACTTTCCAGATTTGTCTTGGAAAATGTCAAGTAAGTTGAGTTTCACGTCAGTCTGGTTGTCTTCTTTTGTGACCTTAACTTCGCCCACCATATTTCCAATTTCATATTTGATTATAAAGTCACTTTGTTCAATGAATGGGAATGTCAAAACGCCTTCGCGAGAGATTGTCAAACTGTTCACACTTGGATTTTTAAGTCTTTTAATTTCAGTTTCAAAAACATCTGATGAGATTGCCTTGTTTGAGTTTGCCGTGATTGAAACTTTTGTTTGTTCGCCAAAAAGGCTGTTTTTGAGAACAAGTTGATAAATTCCATTGCTAAGCGACAAAGCAAATTCATCACTAACGCTTTCAACAGAAATTTTTGAAAGAAGTTTGTCGCCGATTTTTACGTCAAAATTGATATCATCATATTCAAACCACTTGTCATCCCAATAGAGCAAAACATTTGCGTTTAAAATTCTGTCTATTTCAAGTTTTTCAGTGCCTTGAAGTATACGATGTGAAATATTATCCACCTTTTCAAGTTTTGAAAGTTTCATTTTTTCGCTTTGTGCTTGACCGAAATATCCTTTGTTAAATCCGCCTTCTTGCGAAAGTGAATAGGCTTCAATTGAGGATGAAATTTGAATTGAATATTCACCACTGCCAAAGTTTTCAACGTCAAGCCTTTCAGCAATATCATTGAGTGCAATTTGCAATTCTGTTAGTCCACTAAGCACTCCGCGAACCTCTCCATTTTTGTCAAACACTTTCAAGGTGTAAGTAAGTGGTTTTTTATTGGCACTTGAAAGGAAATCACTTGCAATGTCATTCCAAACCAAATTGCCGTCTTCTATACCAGCATCAATGACAACACTATCGAGATTGACAAAACTATATTTTCTTGCAAATGCTGAAATGACATTTGTGTCTGATTTTGCAACAACTTCGATTTCGATATCTGAGTCGAGAGAGTCAAGTTCGAGAGAATAATTTCCTTTGCCTTCAACAAAGATATTTTGTTTATTTATAAGAATTTGCGAAACACTGCTCACATCATTAAGAGAAAAGCCCAAAATCCATTTTTGCTGAGTTGTCAGTGAAACATTGACACTTTCAACGCCGACCAATCTCACAATTTCAATTTCATCTGACCTTGCCGAGTCAAGATAACTTGAATTTCTTGCAACAACATAGATTTTTTTCTTTTTGAGGAAGTCAACATTTTCATAATTGAAATTGATGCTTGAAGCCTCATAGTTTTCCTTCCAAAGTTCGCCGTCGATGTATATGTCATACTTGGTTGGCAAGTTTCCTGCCCCAACCTCTGTCCAAGAAAGAATTTGGGTGCTGTTATCAAAACTTAAAACTGTTTTTGGAAGTTTTTGAAGGCTTAACTTTTCATTTCCAGCGAAAGTTGAACCTTTATCAGATGGAAGTTTATCGTTTGAAGTTGCAAAAGCATAAATCACAACTTCGATTGAAGAAGATTGAAGATAGTTAGATTTGAAAGTTTCATCATTTTGGCTATCATTGATAAACTCACTCAAATCAAAATTTGTGCCGGTGAATTCGTGACGAACTGTGTAATTTTGTTCAGGATTGTCATTGACAAGTGTTACAAAAGCAATAAACTTTTCAACTTCTCCGCCGCTTGCGCTTGTGAATGTGATATCGCCATTATTGTAAGTTATATTAGCTGGATTTGCCATACGTTTGAAGGTGTGGCTTGCGAGAAGCGAATCAAGATAAACTTCATTTTCACTTCCTGCCAATGCAATATATTTGAATTGCAATTCAAATTCATTTTGCTTGAAAGAAATGAAGTCAAGAACATTGTCCTTAAACACCTCTTCCCCTAAAAGCGAAGAGCCGTTATAGATTTCAATTTTTTCAGCATGTTCAGTCAAACTGAGAGAAAGTTTTTCATGAATTTTATTGCCTGTTTTGTCAAATTCAACTTCTATATTTTTGCTGTCAAAACTTGGTGCTCCAAGTCTTGTCACTTTTATAATGCTTTCATCTGACTGAGGATGCAAAACTGAATTGTTTGGCGCGCTTGCAACGACTGAAACTTTATATTCTTTTGCAATGCCAAAATTTTGATTTTGGAATTGATATATAAGCGTTGTTGCTGTTGAATTTATGAGATTTCCGTTATTGACTCCATCAACAAAAACGTCATATCGAGTGGCATGTTCGGCTTTTTCAATTCTGAGTTTATAAACTCCGCCCTCTTCAAAGAAAGTCACCTTTGGCGCAGAAATCTGCTCTGAAACATGAAAGCCTTGTGAGAAAAAGTTGTCATTTTCAAAATTGCTGTCGAGATATTGATTTGTATCTCGTGAAATTGAATAAACCTTTATAAAATAAAATCCATAAGAAAGTTTTTCTGTTGTTGTTTCACTTGTTGTTGATGAAAGCACAAGATTATCTGTTGGGTTATAGTCACTGTCTGCCTCATAAACTTCATAACGATATTCAATTTTATCTCCATCCGCATTTTCAAGAGCGTTCCATTTGAAATAGCCGTTCTCCTGTTCAGAACTGTTTTTCACAGTGTCAAGGATTGTTAACTTTTTGTTTTTGGTCACAATTGTTGAATGCTCGTCATCGCGCATTGCTGAAATTGTGAAATTATATTCTCCGTTATCTGACTCGAAACGTGCGAGGTCGGCTATAACAAATTCAACTGTGTCGCCATTCAAAGAAAAATTGTCAGAAGTGAAATCTTGACCAAGTGAAAGAGTGAACTTATTTGAATTTGCTGGCCTTAAAAAAGAAATTTTGCTTGTGTTGCTTGCTTTATCAAAATTATGATGAATATTTTTGATTTCATTGAGGATAAAAAATTTATCAATAAAACTGTCTGAATTTACAATGCGAGTTGTCGAGATTGATGCAACTTCAATTCCTTCCACTTTTCCGTCTACAATTTTTGGAAGTGCTGTCACAGACAAATCAAACTCGCCAGTTTCGAGGTCAGAGATGTCAAGGTTAAGTTGGGCTTTTTCATTAACATTCCAAACCTGTTCTTTGCCAGCATAGCGAACTTTATATCTATCAACATAAGAATGTTCTAAATTGCTAAGCGCCAAAACATTGCCCTCCACTTTGAAGTCAACGTTCGGCTTTGCAAGTTTAACAAATGTCAAACCTTCAGAAGAATTGCTGTTTGCATGAAAGCCTTGACCTTTGGCCTGAACGGTTATTTGATAAATGCCAAAGTCAAGTCCATTCGCAAAGGTGTTAACCTTGCCTTCAAGTTTAGTGAAATCTGAGGCTGACAAAAAGTGTTCTTCTTTTGTTTGAATGTTAACAACGCGTGCAAAATATTCTGACGCATCAATTAAATTCCCAAAAGTTATCTTTCCTTCGCCGTCGCTGACATCATAAGCAAGATTTGGTGCGTGAAGTTTTATAACAGAAAAACTTGTCAGCTGTGAAATGTTCTCACCAAGCGTGTCCAAAATTTCAATTTCAACAAGCGCTCTATCACCGCCAGCATAATTTTTCATGTTGAAGGTGAACTCGTTCTGACTGAGTCTATCTTCAATCACAAAGCCGTCAATTTTAACGCGGTAAAATGCTCTTTCAATTCTTGACCAACTCACGCGAATATCATGATTGTTATATTCGGCAAAAGTTTGAATGCTGAGGTTTGAAAGTTGAGGCATGACTTTGAAGTGAAAAGTTTGCTCGTTCGAGAAAGGCGACTCGTCAATCTTGTCACTTTCAGAAGCAAGCGCTTTGATTTTGATGTTATACACACCGCTTTCAGTCAAAGTGTAACTGTTTGTGTTTGTTGTGAATTCTTGGTCGTTGATTGAAAGAAGATAGTTTTTTGCAACAACTTTGATGCCAGAGTATATCACATAACTTTCCTGCCATGTGAGATTTCCTCCCGCTGAAAGAGAGATGTTTTGAACTGCTGAAAAACTTTCCTTAACAAAAATCTTTGTTGTTGCAACAATCTGACCTTGAACAACAGCCCATGCGCTCGCTTCGCCAGATTTGATTGAAAGATACTTTCCGCTTTCGCTGTCAAACTTTAACAGGTCATCGCGAGAAAAATTGATTGTAACATCACCAACTGCAAAACCGTTGCAAGAAAAGTTTTCGAGCAAGTCGACGTTATCTCCCAACGACAAAATATATTCACTTTCTTCAAACTCTCCTTTCAAAGAACTTGAACTTCCGCAAGATGCGAAAACCAAAAGTGAAGAACATACAAAAGCAAAAACCAGCCCTATATATTTTTTCATTAGCGAATCCTCTTGTTTGTCATATGTGTTATCATTTGTATTCTAACACTTTTTTACTCATTTTCCAAAATGATTTTTTAATATTAATATAATTATTTTATTTAATATACATTTACGCATCAAAATTAAT
>CAPERS010000022.1 GCA_948607205.1 uncultured Eubacteriales bacterium
GGTTCGTTGGTGAAATTTTGTTAGAAATCTATTGATTTTTATTAATATTTTATATATTTTTCAACTAAAAACTAATAAAAAAAGATTATTTTTTTCTTTAAAAATCATTGTTTCATTTTGAATATTATAAAAAAGGCCTTAAATTAAAGCCTTTTTATTTGGACGGAATTTATAATTTCCAAGCATTTATTGATACTTTCTTCCAACGTCATATCAGAGGTATCCAAAATGATTGAATCATTTGCTGGTTTCAAAGGAGCAACTTCACGATGTTCATCGGCATAATCTCTTGCTCGCAAATCCTGCAAAATCTCTTCATAAGAAGGTGAATTTGGCTTATCTTTGATTTGAACATATCGGCGCATTGCCCTAACTTCTTCACTTGCAGTTATAAAAAATTTTATGTCTGCATTTGGCAAAACGTCAGTTCCTATATCACGACCTTCCATTATGCAATTGTTTTCTTTTGCAAAGGAACGTTGAATATCAATCACCTTTTCGCGAAGTTTGATGAATGGAGAAATTTTTGCACTGAGCATGCTTATTTCTTCCAAACGAATTGATGATATATAATCGACACCATTGACCAAAACGTGTTGACCATCATTTCGAAATTCGACTTGGACATTTATTGAGTTGACAAAATTGTGAATGTTTGTTTCATTTATTTCATTATACTTTTTGGCTTTAAAAGCGCAAGCGAGAGAACGATAAACAGCGCCGGTATCGAAAACTTTAAACCCAAGTTTTTGAGCCAAACCTTTTGCGAGTGTGCTTTTCCCACAGCCGACATGGCCATCAATTGCAATATTGAACATATTTACCTCACTGTATATAATTTTAGCAGATTTAAATTTTTTTTGCAAGTTTTTAGCAATAAAATCAAAAACACTTAATTAAAACATGATTGTCACATTAAAAAAGCAGAAATAAATCTGCTTTTTTGTCAATTTAAATTAAGCAACCAGATTGAAGTTTTTGTTTATAAGATGTTCAACCACATTTGTTGCTTCACTTGAAACATTATGGAAAAGGACAACTTGAACTGGAAGATTGTTATTAATTTTTTCGTCAATAACCCAACCTTCAAAAAGGCCTTGTGTATAAAAACCGCCTTCATTTGTGACTGAATAGCAAGAGTTCAAATCAACGACATCGTTTAATTCACCACAAGCGAATGGCGAAATAGTCAAAGAAGAAGTGCTGACGTTACTGCAATTGAAAATAACGTTGGAAATTGAACTGCCAGATTTTATTAGGTCTCCGACAAATCCTGCAATTTTTGTTTTTTCAACTTGAGAATCATATAAAACAAAATTGACAGCGGACAAACAATTTCTTATTGTAGCACCTTGCATTTGTCCAACAAGACCACCTGTTGGATTTCCGCAAGTATATATTTTTGATGCAGAAATTGAATTTTGAACAAGCGACATCCTGCTTTCATCCATTATTGTTCCTACTAATCCACCTATCATTCCTGTGGCATAAATTTCACCGACTGAATAACATCCGTCAACTAACACAGTTCCTATATTTGCACAAAGCAAACCTCCACTTAATCCAGTATAGCTACTACGTGAGCGAACTTCACCTTTGAAAACACAATTTTTAAGAGTTGTATTTCCCATAGCAACACCTATAATTCCACCAGAACCACCTTCTGAATCAACTGAAGAATTTGAATTGCAGTTTTCAATTATAAAATCACCTAGTGAAAAACCTACAAAAGCACCACTATACATAATTCCTTGAAATTTGCAATCAAATAAATTTAAATTTGATATTTTTGAATTGTTTGTAACACCAAACAACCCACCAGCATAATCTGTTCCTAAATTTTCAATTCCTGAAATTTTGAAATTTGCTCCGTCATAGTTTCCAGAAAAATAAATATATGGCATCATTTCTAAATGATTAATGGCTCCGAAGGCTTCCCAATATTTCCCGCTCAAATCTATATTGGCAGTTTGTTTGAAATTAAGTCCTTCTTGCAACTGGTTTGTTTTCAACAAATAAACTATACCGGCAAGTTGCTCTGCTGTTTCAATAAGATAAGGAGATTGTTCGTTTCCATTTCCTTCAAAATTCCTATCAGAATTTTTTTCTGTTGCCCAGAAATAATCATCTAAGTTTAGATTTTCTTTAAGTGTTGGCAAGCCATTATTTACTGATGAATTTATTTGCCAAAAACTTTCAAAAATACCTTTAGAAGAACTTCCCCAGTATTGTTCATTTTCATACCATTCTCTTGTTCTTGCGAGAGTTTCGATATTTTCAACTTTAACGCTTTCCTCATCCGATTTATATTCTTCCACGCCTAGAGATGCTCCGCCATAATAGTTGTTTAACCCATCTCCAACAAGCAGTGTGCTATAATTTCCTTTTTCTGTCATTTCGCCGATATTGAAACAATAAGAAGCAAATCTTGAAACGCCATAAAAGTCATAAACTGAACCAGTTTTTGTTAATTTTCCTGCGTTGTAACTATATCTTGCAGTTCCACCGACACCAAAACAACTGTAATTTTTCGATGAAATCGTTCCAATGTTATAGCAAGAAAAAACTATGTCGTCCTCAGCAGAAGTTATTCCCGCAGCATCTGCTTCCGCTGAGATATTTCCTTCATTCCATGAAAACATTATTTTTATTGTTGAAAGGCTTCGTTTGCCATAAGAATAACCACCTATAATTCCACCAATATATCTATCATTTGATAAAATATTACCTAAGTTTGAACTGGACAAAATTTGAAGGTCTACCTTGTTTCCATTGCCTTGGAAAATCCCTCCAATATAACCAGAAGAAACATTACTTCCGATATCTCCATAATTTTTGCACTTATCGATTTTAACAGAGACGCCGTAAGTATTACTGATTTCAGAGGTTGAGTTGTTATCATTTATGTAACCCAAAATTCCACCACTTGAATATTTAAAATTTCCAGTATTTTCGCAATTGGTTATTTCACCACTTATTTCAATTCCGCCTACAATTCCACCAAAACCATTGGTTTTATAGTCATGTTTTTCAATTGCTCTTGAAATAGTTCCGTTATTCTGACAATTGTCAACTATAAGTTTAGTTCCTCTTGTTGCTTTTTCAGTTGTTGTTGCAAATCCAACAATTCCACCAACAAAGTTACTTTTAAAATTTTCTATATTTTTTTCTATGCCAAAAATCTCACCTTCGTTTCGGCAGTTTTGAATGCGAATGGTTTCTTCATTATTTTCTATATAGCCAACAATTCCACCTACATAGGTTCCTGTCATACTGCCGAAATTTTGACAGCCGTCCACAAGTGAGTCCTTGCCAGTAAGTTTTCCGACAATTCCGCCTGTGTGATAGCCTTCAAGCAAATCGTTTCTTGCCACAGTTGCATAGTTTGAACAATTGAGGAAGGTGCAGTTTTCTGCCTCACCAACAATTGCGCCCATGAAGTGTTTTGAGTTTTCGCCAACAACGACATTTGAAAAAGTTGCATTAATTGCCCTGCCAAAAATTCCTGTGCAAGCATATTCATATGTTGAAATGCCAGTGATTGTGTAACCACGACCGTCATAGTTTCCTTGGAAAGAATAATCAAATTCGTTATCGCCAATTGAAAGCCAATATAGTCCACTCATATCCAAATCAGCAGTTTGAGAGAAATATTTTCCACTATAAGAAACGCCATCATTGACCATGACTGAAAGACCTGCAAGTTGTTGTTCAGTTGCGATAAGATATGGATTGTCTTTTGTTCCATTACCTTCAAAAGCAACACTGAAATTGCCTTGACTTGTCCACCAACCGCTGTTCATGACAAGGTTTGGATAGCCTTCATTGATTGTTTTGCGAATTGACCAACCGTTACTAAAGTCCCAAGATTTTATATCCTCTCCCTCTTCATACCAGTTAGTTTTATCTTCAAACCACTCTTTTGTCTTTGCAACAGTTGAAAGGTTATCAAGTTTTATTGCTTTTGAATTGCCTGCTTCATAATTGCCAGTATAGTAGCATTTTTCAACAGATGCGTCTTCACCATTTGCAGTGATAGCAAACACTTGATTTCCGCTGAGATTGCCGACATTGAAACTGTTGACAACAACTGCACCGCCAACACCAACTGACGCCTCAACGCCAACTATTTCGCCCATATTGAAGCAATTCAAAATTCCACTGGCAAAGTTTATTCCAACTGCGATATATCCTTCAACACGGCCTTTGTTATAACTGTTTAAAACCGATAAATTTTCTGAAAGTGTTATTCCTGAAGCGCCAGCCTCACCATTTATCAAGCCTTTATTATAACATTTGTCAATTTGAACTGTTGGAGAATCGTTTTTATTCAACTCCTCATAATATCCAACAATTCCGCTTGCAAATGCCATTTCATCTCCGTTTCCGTTGCCTGCTTTGCATGTGATATTTCCATGATTTGAGCAGTTTGTGATTGACGCTTTTTTAAAGCCGACATTATCATCAAGTTGAACTATGTATGAACAAATTCCGCCGGCATAGCCAAACATTGACTGATTGTTGCCTGACAAAACATTGGCATAGTTATGGCAGTTTGAATATACGGTTTCAACCTGCTGGCTCAGCGCACCAATCATGACAATTCCACCGCCAAAAACTTCAGAATTTTTCAATGTGAGATTTTTTATTGTTGCGCCCATTGTGAATCCAAAAAGCCCGCCTTCAACTTTCATTTCATTTAACAAGACATTTCTGTGCATTTTTAAGCCAGAAATTGTGTGTCCTCTGCCATCAAAGGTTCCTGAAAACAGCCCCATCATTCCGTTTTCAGCATTCATATAGCCAATTGACGACCAGTATCTGCCTGACATGTCAATATCGTTATCGAGAGCGAAATATAAATCAGTGTTAAAAATTGCATTTCCCATGTCTAATACATTTTGATTTGTGTTGACAAAGTGAGCAAGTCCCGCAAGTTGTTCAGGTGTTTTTATGAGGTATGGACTTTGCTCATTCCCCTCACCTTCAAAGTCTGTTGAATAAACATCTTTCCAATCGCCTTTCATAAGAGGTTCGTCACTGTCTGGTTCAGGGTTATAGACTGGAACAGGATAGCCATCATTTTCACTGTCAGAGATTTTCCAAACCACATCAAAATTCCATGGTGACACTTCCGACCAGTTATAAGCAGTAGTGTAGAAAGAAATATTTTTCGCCACTGAAATCAAGTTACCATAAGCGCTTGCGTTATTGTCTGTTGTTCCAAGATTTTCATAATAACACTTTGTTGAAGAATCAATGCTAACTGCTTTTGCAGTTCCTGTGCTTGTCACTTTGCCAACGTTAAAAGAGTTATAAACTTCTTTTCCGCCAACGCCTTGAGCAGTTCCATTCGGCTTGCTTTCAAGGTCACCAAGGTTATATGAGTTATAAACTTTTGTGCCATTGTTGAAGCCAACGATTCCGCCAACTTCACGACCTCCTGTTATTGACGCTTTATTGAAACAGTCATAAATGACTGCCTCTGCACCCAATATTCCACTGTCACCTCTTAAATAAACGCCATTTGAAACGATACCGCCAACAGTTACAGTTTCTTTGACATTACTCGCTTCACTGTTGATTTGGATGTCAAAAGTTCCGAGATTTGAAGAAGATTTTATCAAACTGCATTCGCCTGCAATTCCACCAAATTCTCCCATACCGGCCGAAGTTATAAACTCACTATTTCCAAGGCTTTCATATTTAATCACACCATAATTTTGACAAGAATAAATTTCACCATAGCATCTTCCAGCAATTCCGCCGAGATATCTTTCATCAATCAAAATATTAATAACTTGAACTTCGCCATAGTTTTGACAATTGTGAATTTTAACTTTTGTTGAAACGACAGAAGAAGTGTTTTTGTCTAATAAATATTTATAGTTTCCAGCATATCCGATAATTCCGCCTACTGAGTTTGAGTTGAAAACTCTGCCTTTATTTTGGCAATTTTTTACTTCCAAATCTCCACTTGCAAGAGCAATAATTCCACCACTCGCACCAAATGCACCATCAATATTGCCAACATATGCACAATCATAAACTCTTACAAAATTTTCGTCGCACACGCCAATAATTCCACCTGAGAAAATAGATGACACAACCGCTTCACTGCGACAGTTTCTGAAAACTGATTCAGTTGCAAAACCAGCAACGCTACCTGCGAACGAGCCATAGGCAATGTGAGAAGAACGGATGTCGACATTTGATATTGTTGCATATTGAACATATCCAAAAAGACCACCAAAGGCAATCTCTGGATAATTTGGGCAGTCTGTATGATTTGACGAACCGTCAGGAACAATTGTGTATAGCCCTGAAATTACATAACCAGCACCATCAAAATTGCCTTGAAATTTTATTGAAAGTGAATTTGAAATTTCAGCTAAGTTGTTTGGCGTAGATATATTAACATCAGACAAATTGCTTGATGCGATTGGCACCCAATAATGCGCGCTCATGTCGATGTTGGATGAGAGTTTGAAATATGTATCTGAATAAGTTTCACCTTGATTTACATTATAAGCAAGTCCTGCAAGTTCTTGTGGTGAAGAAATCAGATATGGATTTGATTTTGTTCCATCACCTGCAAATGACGACGTGAAAAATGATGTATCTTCATGCCAATGGGTGTTTGACGTGGGTGAAGAAATTGTTGGAGTTCCAGCCGAATCATCAGCCTCACCATTATTTGCGCCCCAAATAAACGTTGCGCTTAAACAAAGCCCAAGTATGATAGCGCAGGATACAAAACCAAACCACTTTTTCATTCGTCCACCTTTCCTTAAAATATTATACTTCAAAATCCCCCCCCCAAGACATTCCGTTATCACTAGTAAATTTAAGTAAGTGCTTAACTCTTACTTTAATTCTATATAAAGGTCAAAAAACTGCAATATTACAGAAATAAAAAATGGGCAACATTCTGCCCATTTTTTTTCAATCTACCAAACTATTCATTGTTTGGTTCTTCAATAATTGTCGCTGTTAATTTTTGCTCAACCACAACATCTTCTTTTGGCTCAATAGCTACTTCAACTGGTATATCTTGAGAAGAAACATTTTGTTCTTCCTTTAATCTATCTGCTATAGAATTGATTTTATCTATGCCAACCTTACCTATCATTTTTGCTAATTTACTATCACTATAGGTGGTTAAACCAGTTTTTAAAGCATTAAACATTTTATTAAGACCATCTTTAAGTCCGGTGCATTCGTATGCACTATATCCACCAAATACAATAAACCCGGTTGATACTAAAAGTGTTGCAAATGCCCAACTATAAAGACTTGTCTCAAATATGTATAATTCAACTATTATACTGCCAACAACCACTAAGATTAAAGAAAGCAAAAAGAAAGTTACTTTATACCATTTAGGATGTTTTTCTTTAAGTTTTGCAAAAGGTAGTTTTACAATACCTACCAAGACTAAAATTATTGAAGCTAGCCACGATGCATTCATAAGTATCTTCTCCATATCTTTGTCTCCTTCTAATTTTCGTTTGTTGCATCGCAATCTTCAGTCTGTTCTGCCGATTCAACTTCTTCATCTTCTTCAGAGTCTGAAATTTCTTCGGTATGAGCAGAAAGATTTTCTTGTTCTTTGATTAGTTCTTCAACTACTTCAATCTGTGCTACAAGTTTTGCTTTTTCATTAGCATCTTGTGTCGCAAAGTCTTTACGAACCTTTTGCTCGTATTCGGCAACAATTTTTGCAATTTCTTCTTCATGTGAAGCAAAATTGTTTAATTGTGCTTGTAGTTGAGATTTTTTCTCTTCTAACAATTCACGCATATCGAACGCCTCCTTTTGTTTAAAATTTATATCACGACCATTTATTATTTGGTCTGCAATATACTCATAGAATGTTTTAGGTTTTGGCCTATCCACAAATATCCTTAATTCTGTTGGAAATCTCACAATACTTGCCTAAACCAATTAAAGATATCAAACCCAGTGAATAATTTTACAAATACAAATATTAGAGCTAGTGCCAAACCTACAGCTATAATGCCAAACAATAATTTGGCAAATAAATTGTAACCTTGTTTTTCAATATATGGTTTCTTTGTTTTGGGGTCTTGTATAACATTGCCATCTTTATCTCGTAAATATTTCCCCTTTCCACCAAATATTGAATTAAAGATTTCATTTACAAAATCACCAAATAAACCTATTGTTTTAACTATCATACCTATCAATCTGGTTGGAATGTAAATAATCATTGCAACAACCGTCATTATTTGCATAAACAATAGTCCATGTGGAGATTTCATAAAGATAAATTCCAAGACATCTTGCCATTTTAACCAATACTCTTCTTCTAGCAATCTTTGTCTTTGCATATTCTTTGTTTCTTGTTCTGTCAAAACACCATGTTGGAATTTTTCTGAAACTTTATTCATAAAAGTTTCATTTGTTGATGCCCTTTGAGCCCCCATTATTTGAACAACATCACTTGCTTGGTCGCTTAAATCTTTAGTCTTGTCAATCTGTGGAACAAAGTTTGGCATTTCAATTTTACCGGCTGGCACTTGACTTTCAGTTGTAGCAAGTTCTCTACTAGAATTTTCTTCTGTTGTTTCTATTTCTGCAGAAGTTTCTGGTTTCTTTTCTTGCATTTTTTCTTCAATCATCTTGTCAACCATTTCTTGTTCTTCAGTTGTCATAACAATCTCCTTTTATTACATTAAAGTAATTAGTATATTTTTTATTTACTATATAGTAATTTGTTAAATTCTTCTCTACTTAAAGTCATATAACCACTATGATATATTCCATCTTTTACATACTCATAGAAAACCGTGAATTTGTTCTGATTCTTCATTTTTAGTTACTTGACTCTCCGTTTTCTTGAATTTCTAGTTGAGCTTGAAGTGCATTTATCTCATCTCTTACTGCTTGTCTCTTCTGGTGATAGTCCAACATCTCTTCTGCGCTATAAGGTGGGGTCAAACCCAAATCAATAAATTCTCTTTGTTTGATACCTTTCCAATCACCAATTGGACTTACATGGCTATTGAGTGAGCATTGCAAGTTTGCTATTTTATTGCGAATGTCTGTTGCTGAACTTTCATTGTTGTTTTCATTATTGTTAATCATAATTTTTGTCTCCTTTTTGATTAAATAATTTATTAAAATAAGCATCAATTTTTATTAACCTAAAGTGGTTTCCATAAATCTTGACACTGCCACGCCAAGACTTGTAACTATTTAGAATTTCTTCAAAAGTTATTTTCTTGTTTTCTAGTCTTCGTTTTAATTTGTTGAGTCTCTTTCTTTCTCTACGAAATGATTCATTTGTAGTCCTTACAATCACTTTTCCATTTTCAAGCAAGGAATAGTGGAGTTTTAGATAATTAAAATGATTTGTTGAAACAATTCTGGTTTTCTTTGTGTTTATAAAGATGCCTAAATTTTTTGTAATAGTCTGCAATTCATCTAGCAAAATTTTTAAGTAACTTTTATTGTGATGAATTATGTATACGTCATCCATATATCTACCATAATATTTCAACCCTTTTACAATTTTGCAATAATTATCTAATCTGTGTGGGAAATATATTCCAGCAATTTGAGAGATTTGACTCCCAATACCAACCGACTTTCCCATAAACTTTTCGCCGGTTTTAAACTGCTTGTCTATTTTCTCATATTCCAAAGAATTGAATAAAGTTGAAAGACAATTTTCATATTCTTTGTCTGATAGATAAGAAACATCTATTTTAGATTCTTCAATGAGATTTTTTACAAAATTTAATGCATCTCTATCCATCTTGTCTCTTAAATACTCTATCAATATATCATGCTGAATATTATCAAAGAACTTTGAGAAATCTATTAGTAGCACATACCCATTTGTTCCATGTTTACGATAGAACTTTTCTAAATGAGCTTTTATTCTATTTCTAGCAAAATCAACTCCTTTATTCTTTAGAGATGCACCATTATCATAGATTAAATAAGGTTTTAATA
>CAPERS010000023.1 GCA_948607205.1 uncultured Eubacteriales bacterium
TTCACCAATATAACATCCATTTTTCATACATATAAATAATATATCTTTTTGCAATTTGGTATTTGCTAAACCTAAATAATATAAGCAGTTTCGATAAGAAATATAGGTTCCATTGCGTTGAATAGAAAAATCTTCTGATAAACTAGCTCCTTCTTCGACAAGATTTTCGATAGCATTTAAATCAAAGTTTAATTTGTAAAACATATCAAATAATGTAAAATTTTTTATCAATTTTTCATCTTTACATTTTTGCAAATCCACCATAATTTTTACACTTTGATAATCCTCTAACAAATTTCTTTTCTTTAAAGCGCTGTATAATTCTTCAGCCGTAAATTTATTTTGATTACGAGTTAATATTTTTCTTGCTTTTTCATACTCTCCTTTATCTAAAAATTTGGTTATTTTACATATTTTCATAAAATTTCTCCTTATATTATATATTTAATATATAAAGTTATGTTGAAAAAAATTATCTAAATAAAATCGTTTGACTTAGAATTTGAAAATGGTGTATAATTGCAGTAGAAGGTTTTTTGAAACTTTCTATTAAAAGGGGAAATTTATGAGCAGTATAAGCACACTATGCAATGCTGCTGTAAATGCTGGGGTGATAAGTGGCATTATTGCGCTTCTTGTTGGCGCTGTTGCCGGAATACTTATTTTCAAACTTGTCATCAATAAAAAAATCGACAAAAGCAAGTCAAATGCTGTTAAGATTATTGAAGAAGCATATGCAGAAGCAAAAAGCATAAAAAAAGAGTCTTTGCTTGAAGCAAAAGATGATGCACAAAAAATTCGCGATGAGGCCAACGTGGAAGCCAAAGAGCGCCGTGCAGAAATTTTGAAACAGGAAGAACGTCTTGACCAACGTGAAGAGTATGTTTCAAAAAAGGAATCTTCTCTTGACTCAAAGATTGAGCAATTCGAGAAAGATAAAGAAAAACTTAATGAAGAAAAAGTCAAACTTGAAAAAGGGCTTGAAGAACAAAAGAAAATCAAAGAGGACATGATAAAAGAACTTGAAAAGATTTCAGGTTTAACAAAGAAACAAGCCAAAGAAATATTAATTGAAAACGTCACAGAAGAAGCCAAGAAGGATGCTGGCATTTTGGTTAAAAACATTGAAGATGAAGCACGCGAAAATGCTGAAAAGAACGCCAAAGAGATTGTAATGGGCGCAATTCAAAAATGCGCAACTGAGATTTCTACTGAAATGACTATCACATCAGTTCCACTTCCTAATGACGAAATGAAGGGAAGAATTATTGGACGTGAAGGACGAAACATTCGTTCGATTGAAAGCATGACTGGCGTTGAACTTATCGTTGACGACACACCAGAAACAATCACAATTTCAAGTTTTGACCCTATCAGACGTGAAATTGCAAGACTTGCTCTTGAAAAACTTATCGTTGATGGAAGAATCCATCCAGCAAGAGTTGAAGAGGTTGTTGAGAAAGCAACAAAAGAAGTTGAGAGAACAACAAAAGAAGCAGGCGAGGACGCTTGCAACAAAGTTGGCATATTCAACCTTAACACCGAACTTGTCAAGGTTATGGGCAGACTTAAATATAGAACAAGTTATGGTCAAAACTGCCTGACTCACAGCATTGAAACATCTATCATTGCAGGACTCATTGCAACCGAACTTGGTGCAAATGTTGCAGTTGCTAAGCGTGGCGGATTCCTCCACGATATCGGAAAGGCGCTTGACCATGAGATTGAAGGCACACACGTTTCAATCGGTGTTGACCTTGCGAAGAAATACAAGGAAAGCCCAGAGGTTATCCACTGTATCGAAGCGCACCATGGAAATGTTCCATTTGGAAGCATTGAGGCAATCATTGTTCAAGTGGCGGATGCCATTTCAAGCACAAGACCGGGAGCGAGAAGGGAAAGTTTTGAGAACTATATTAAGCGCTTACAACAACTTGAAGAAATCGCTAACAGCTTTAAGGGCGTTGAAAAATCTTTCGCTATCCAAGCGGGCAGAGAAGTGCGCATTATCGTTAAGCCAAATGAGATATCTGATAATGAAGCAATGTTCCTTGCAAAAGATGTTGCAAAGAAGATTGAAAATGAAATGCAATATCCAGGACAGATTAAGGTCAATGTCATCCGTGAATCGAGGTTCACTGACACAGCCAAGTAGCGCGGAGCATTTGTCGCAAGCCATATTGGCGTGCGACAAACAAAACCACCCATGCCGAAAACGGCAGGGTGGTTTTTGCATGCCACGGCGCTTACGCTTCTCGCAACAAGCGCCACGGCATGTGCTCCGCGCGTTCTGCAAAAAAAATATCACCTCTACTACTTTCAAACTT
The DNA here is from genome assembly GCA_948607205.1 of uncultured Eubacteriales bacterium. Taxonomy (GTDB): domain Bacteria; phylum Bacillota; class Clostridia; order Christensenellales; family UBA1242; genus Caccovivens. The sequence goes on from CAPERS010000023.1 coordinate 2,328, forward strand.
AAAGACAATATTGAAATAATATTATTAAAAAAATTTTTGACAAATTTTGCATATTTGTGAAATTAGCCGAATAACATTAAAACATGAAAACGATATTAGATTTTTTTGCAAACAATTTTGAAACATGTGTATGGCTTGCAGTCATACTCGTCGCACTCATTCCAACTCTGGAAAGTAAGATTGCGATTCCTTTCGCAATGAGTTCGCTTATATGGGGAAATGGAGCACTTCCAGCATGGCAGGCATTCCTATTCGCATTTTTAGGCTCAATGCTCCCAGCATATTTCGCTCTGCTTCTCGGCAGACTTTTCAGAAAACATACAACAGGTTTTGTTTCTGAAAAACTTAAAAAGCGCTATAAAAACAAAAGCGTTATGCTTGAAAAGCAAAACTCTTCTTTCAAGAAATATGTTTTGCTGTGCAGTTTTGTGGCTCTTCCAATTCCACTCACTGGCGTTTGGACAGGAAGCCTAATTGCTGGCATGAGTTCACTCAAAAAAGGCTATTCAATGATTGCAATCACAATCGGAGCTCTCATTTCAAGCGGAATTATAACTCTTCTTTGCACAGTTTTTGAAAGTTCGATCACATATATTCTTCTCGCTTCGCTCATAATCATTATTTCATTCCTTGCACTTGACTTACTTCTCAACATCATCCGCTCAGCCAGAAAGGGTGACAAACCAGAAAAAAAACATTTCAAAAAGATATCACTCAAAAAAGAAAAAGACCTCGCTTAAAAAGGTCTTTTTATGTTTTAAACACATTCTGCAATTTATATAAATCTATTTATAGTATATTTTCCATTTCAGATTGCAAAGCATTGTCTTTTTCTGTTATTATACTTGCTCTATGCTTTCCAATTATTGCAACACTGACTGAAGTATTTTTTCAAAAAAGTTTTGACTGTATGCAATGTATTCTTTGCCGTTAGCTTCTACTTTGACTTTATATGTTACTGCATTTATTCTTGTTGATGAATGTCTATGACTTAGCCCACTACTTAATAGGAATAAACAAACCGGATTTTGTTATTATATAGCTCTTTTTTATTTATTTAAATTAAATTTATCTCCAATATTTTATAAGCATTGCGCGTTTAACATAATATCTGAAAGGTAGCACCATGATAATCGCAACTATTGGAATTATTATTGAAGTTGCAAACTCAGCAAAGTTCTCGGTGTTGAGTCCGCATCCAAAGTTCACTCCAACAACAACGCCTGCTAAAATTAAGGCTAAGCCCCAAACATACAATTGTTTCATAATTGGATTTGGCTCCCAACTTGTATGCCTTAAATAATTATATCCTTGGAAAGCAACGTCAGCAAGATAAAGGGCAGGGAACAAAATGAACAAGAAGTTTGTCTGGCTTGAAATAAATCCAACCGAATTTAAAACAGCAAACGCGATTGCACTAAGACCCGCAAAAACAGCAAAAACAATAAGGCTAGTTATGAAATTGAGCTTATTTGTGTTGTGGCAAACCTTGCTGTTCTCTTTTTGATAAGCACTAAACTTGATGTTCTGATTTCTGTAATATCCTTTGAGGTCATTATAGTCATAAAGAACGTTCGAAACTTCCTCATCTTCTTGACCAGTTCTGCTTTTCGCATAAATGCGAGAAATAATCTCTTTATGTGAAGGGTCGATTGTTATATCACGCTTTGGAGCGGGCAGTTTGTCTTTTCCTGGCGTAGCGTCAATTTTTAGTCTTGGTGGTTCAATCTTTCTGGCTTTCATCACGCTTGTATCACTCATGCGGGAAGTTATGAACACACCGTCATCTTCATGCGTTTTAACAGGCGCTTTTTCTTCTTCCTTTTCCTCTTTGTTTATCATTGAGAAAAACTCTTCACTTGTCATGCGGTTATTATATTTAGTCTTATTTTCAATAAGCGAATTCTTAAATTCTTCAACTTTCTGTTTAGTTCGTTCCTCAGAGTCACGCAATGGCGCTTCAACAGAAATGGCAATTTGGTCTTCCGCAAAACTTCTTCTGCGCCTGTAGCGGTTGATATCTTTTGATATATCATATATGCGCTTATTGTATTCATTCGCGTCATCTTTGCTTAAAAACACAGCATCATTTTTCTCGATAGTTTTATTTTCAACTTTATCTTCAAACTTTTCTTGAACTGGCTGAGTTGTTGACGCTTGAACAGATTGAACTGCCTCTGAAATTGAGTTGTCTTCCATAAAAACAGGTGAGGAAGTGGCAAGGTTTTCACCTTCGATTTTTTCTTCAACTTGAGAAAGACTTTCTTCTTGAATTTTATTTTCTTGCAACTCGTTATTCTTATTTGGAAACAGAGCATTTTCAAATTGTTCTTGCATTAATTGCTGGAAATTTTCCTCTTTTGTTTCTTCTTTTGAAGCAGGTGAATTCTGTTCATTTAAAGATGAAAAATCAAAGAAGTCGCTCATGTCTTCTTGTTCAATTTCATCATCGTTAATGTCAGATTGCTGATTTTCGAAACTATGAGCAACTTGAGGCACAATTCTTTCAGGCTTAACAAGTTCAATAGGCTCGTTATCACCACGAAAATCTTTAAAAACATCGATGTGGTTTCTCTCGAACTCGTCTTTAAGTTCCTCATAAGTTTCACGACCTTTTTCAGTTATGCTGTAATATCTTCTGTTTGGGCCAAGTTCGCTTGCACGCATGTAAGAAGAAACCTGACCTTGTTTTTCCATTCTTGTCAAGTTTGAGTATACACTCGGCTTTTTTAAATCTACATTGCCACTTGTGCGAGCCTTAATTTCAGTTATGATATCAAGACCATAAAAATCGCGTTCAAGCAAGCAATTGAGTATTAAAAATGAAAGTTGACCTTTTGCATATAATTCCATAATTTCCCTCGTATAGTTCGATTATACTAACTTTTAGGGTATAAGTCAAACAATTTTAAGTTAATTTATATATAAATTAAAAACACTAGTATGCATTGCATACTAGTCAATTCGCTTGCTCATTTCTTCAAAAAAGTGTATAATATTGTTATGAGAAAAATTTTAAGAGAAAAAAGAAAGACAATTTCAATTTCCATCGATAGAAGCGGTGATTTAATCATAAAAACTCCGTCAACAATCAAGGAGAGCGAAATCGATAAATTTTGTGAAGAAAAATCTGCATGGATTGAAAAACAACAGCAAAGGCAAAAAAAGATTCGCGAGTTTAAAGATAGTTTTGATTTCGATAATTTTATCTATATCTTTGGCGAAAAAACACATCCTGAACAAATAAACTTAACTTATGCCATTTCCCAAAAACTCAAAAATTTTGACTCTATCTATACTGATTTGGCGCAAAATCTTATTCCTATGGCAAAGGAAAAAGCAAAACAACTGAATTTTCAACTCGGAACAACAAAACTCACAAAATCCAAACATTTCTGGGGCAGTTTAGACCGTCAAAAGAACATGAAACTCAACTATAAATTGGTTATCTTGCCTCAAAGACTTATAGATTATGTGATAATCCATGAACTTTGTCATGGAGTTGAACTCAATCATTCACCAAAATTTTGGGCACTAGTTAAATCTTATTGCCCAGACTATAAAAAACTTAAAAAAGAACTGGAACTTTATGCTTTCTTGTTTGATGAATAAAAAAGGAGTTGAAATAAACTCTTTTTTTATATAAAAATTTTGTTTAAAAAGAGTGTAG
>CAPERS010000024.1:0-703 GCA_948607205.1 uncultured Eubacteriales bacterium
ATAAATCTTTTAAATAGGAACAATTGAATGAAAGATAAGAAAATTTCTTATCTTTTTTTGTTTTGTATCATTTTTATGCTATAATAATTTTAAGGAGAAAAAATATGTTTAATAAAAATAAAATCTATTTTTCAAAGCTTAATGAAAAGGCAATTATTCCAACCAAGTTGGATGAAAATGCTGGCTATGACATTTTTGCTTGTTTTGGTGAAAATTATATTAAAATCGAACCAAGTGAAACAAAACTTATTCCAACAGGCATTGCTTGGGCTTGCGACAAGAAATTCTATATGCAAATTGAAGAGCGTTCAAGCACTGGTGTTAAAGGAATCAAGCGCAGTGCAGGTGTGATTGACAGTGGTTATCGTGGAGAAATTAAAATTGCAATATACAACAGTAACAGTTTTCCAATTTATATTTCCAACATTTCTGAAGAAGAGTTATTACAGATTGAAAAGCAAAAAGGAAAATATTTATTTTATTCAACTAAGAAAGCTATTGCGCAAGGAATAATTCACAAAGTTGAAAAGATGAGAGTTAAAGAAATCGCATATGAAGACTTACTCAAAATTTCTTCAGAACGCAAAGAAAAAGGCTTTGGTTCAACCAATGGTGCTTTAAGCACTTAATAATTGATATGAAAAAATTAAATAATTTTATATTTATTTTTCACAAAAAACGCACCGTTTTATTGAATTTGATT
>CAPERS010000024.1:713-3826 GCA_948607205.1 uncultured Eubacteriales bacterium
AAAGACATCATGTATTTGATGTCTTTTGTTTTTTAACACATTTGAAATTTAAATTATATTTTTTATTTAAAATAATTTTTATATTTAAAAAGTGTCTAAGACACTTAACCAATAACTCTGACTGGCAATATGAGATACAAGAATTCATCTTCTTCAGTTGGAACGATAACGCATGGAGTTGAAGATTTGTTAAAACATATTTTAACAAATTCATTTGCATTAACTCTGAGGCTTTCAAGGAAATATCTTGGATTGAATGAAATGATAAGGTCTTTTCCACTTACAGTCACTGGAATATTCTCTTTGATATTTCCAAGTTCTGAATTTGAAGTTATTAAGAGATTATTTTCTTTTATATCAAACTTAACAAAGTTATTTGTGGAAGTTTTTGAAAGAAGAGTTGCTCTTTCAAGAGCCTCAACAAATTGTTCTTTATTTACTATAACAAATGTTTCATAGTTAACGGGAATAATTTGTTTATAGTTGATATAGTCGCCTTCCAGAAGTCTTGAAGTCACTTTTGTGTCGCCAAGGTCAACCATTATTGTGTATTCGTCGATATAAATGTTTATAATATCATCATTGTCATCAATAAGTTTTGAAAGTTCACTCAAACTGCGTGATGGCACAACAAGAGACTTTTTTATGTTAGAAGTTATATTTTTCTTAACTCTTGCAAGTCTATATCCATCAAGCGCAACCACGTTGAGTTCTTTTCCGTTGATATCAAACAAAACACCTTTAAGAATTGGTCTTGAATCATCGATTGCAACTGAGAATATTGATTTTGAAACTGCTGATTTAAAATCTTTCTTGCTTATTCCAAAGAACTCATTTGATTGGATTTTTTTGAAACCTGGATATTCAATTGGGTTATAGCATTGAATAATACTTTCACTGTCTTCATAACGAATAATAAGTTGATTTTTTTCATTAAGTTCGAGTTCAATTTCGCTGTTTGTGAGTTTCTTAACAAACTCTGTTATGAATCTTCCAGGAACAACTGTTTCGCCTTCAACTTTAACTTCTGCTTTGATTTTTTTCTCAATTGAAAGTTCTGTGTCAGTTGCGCTCATTGTGAGTGTTCCATCTTCTGCAATAAGTTTAATTCCTTCAAGAATTGGATTTGTTATTTTGTTTGAAATAGCTTTGCTAACTTTCAAAAGTGAATCAGAAAGTTCAAGTCCTTGGCATACAACAATCATAGTTTTCTCCTTTTTTTTACTTTATAAGTTTATCACATTTAACATTATTTTACAAGCGTTATTGCCTTATTTTTTTAGGTAATTTTTCTTTTTCAAAATTCCTTCACGCGCCAAAAAATATTAAATGATATATTTTTTAATTTATTAAATAATAGCACTAATAATAGTCAATGTGGAAATGTTGACAGGCGATGCCTGCTACTATAGGTGGCATATTTTAGCCTTAGAAAGTGCATAATGCATACAACATATTGTGTTTTTGAAATGTGGATAACTTGTGGACAAACTTGTTTAATTATCCACCTTTCAACATTTTGCGAATTTCCGAAACAAGAGTTCTTGTTTTTTGAGATGTTTTGATTTGGTCAGAAATTTTATCACGACTGTGCATAATTGTTGTGTGGTCACGGCCTCCAAAAATTTTTCCAATCGAAACAAGTGGCATTTCAATGATTTCACTGATGAGATAAATGGCAATCATACGTGGTTCAACCACTTCTTTTGACTTCTTTTTGCCTACAATATCATTCTTTGTGATATCGAAATATGAGCACACATTATCGATTATTTCATCGGCTGTTATACCTTGATTTTTTTCTTCTTCCACCAAACTTTCAAGTGCACCTTTTGCCTCTTCCATTGTGGCAGAACGCTTTCCAAGAAGGTTTGCAAGGAAGTATACCTTTGAAAGCATACCTTCAAGTTCACGGATGTTTGTGTCGGCTTTGTCGGCTATATAATCAATAACATCGTCGTCAATAACATATTTTTCAAGTTGGCATTTTTTGCGCAAGATGGCAACTTTTGTTTCAAAATCTGGTGCTTGAATATCTTGTGTTAAACCGCAAGTGAAACGAGATTTAAGCCTATCTGCAAGGGTTTCAATATCCTTTGGCGGTCTGTCAGAAGAAATAATAATTTGTTTATTGTTTTGAAATAGTTCATTGAAAGTGTGGAAAAATTCTTCCTGTGTTGATGTTTTCTTTGATATAAATTGAATGTCATCAACCATAAGAACGTCAAGATTGCGATATTTTGCTCTAAATTCAAGAGTTGCTTTTGTTTTTGTTTGAGAACCCAAACTTTCAATATAAGCATTTGCAAACTGCTCGCATGTCACATACATAACTTTAAGGTTTGGATTATATTCTCTTAAATAGTTTCCTATTGCGTGCAAAATGTGAGTTTTTCCAAGCCCAACTCCACCATATATAAAGAGAGGATTGAACTTTTCACCCGGATGTTCTGCCACAGCACGTGCTGCTGCATAAACAAACTGGTTTGACTTTCCAACAACGAAGTTATCAAATGTATATTTGCTATTAAATGGATTTTTGGTGAGTTCAACTTCTTTTTCTGTGTTCTTTTCGCCATGCTTTTTGATGTATTCAATTTCTTCGTTTTGGTCGAGAACTTCAATTTCAATGTTTTCGCCGAAAATATCATTTGTTGCTTCTTTGAGTTTATCCATATAGTTTCTTAAAATTTGATTCTTTGCCGAAACTGAATTTGTTGAAATGACCAAAGTTTTGTTTTCCACAAAATCTATAACTTTAAGTGGTTTAAACCACATAACAAATGACACGTTTGAAACGGTTATTTCAAGTTTTTCAAGCACTGCTTGCCAGAGAGAATTTAAATCTTGCATTTTATCCACCTTAATTTTTAGTTTATAAATTGATTATACAAACTTAAAATTTAAAAGTCAAGGCAAATATGGATAACTTTTTTTAAATTAAACTTTTTTAATTTTACCTATTGAAATTTATTTCCACTTGTGATATACTTTTTGTGGTTACAAAGGGGGATAAAATAATGAAAAATATTAATATAGAAAATTACAAAAATATAAATATAAGTAATGAAGATTTGGCAAAAATTATTTCAGATAAAACAGAAACTGATTTT
>CAPERS010000025.1 GCA_948607205.1 uncultured Eubacteriales bacterium
ATGCAATCTATCTTGGCATTCAACTTGCAAGAGCAGAAGACCAATCAAAGCGTGATGATGCAAAGAAACATCTTATCACTGTTTTCATTGCTGTTGCTGTGACTATTGTTCTTGTTCTGTTCTTTAACTTACTTCTCCCTGAAATTGTTAAAGCATTCTTTATGCCTAAAAACTCTGATGGCACAAATAAAGACCATTTTAATATGATTTCACCTCTTATAAATATTTTTAGATAATTTAAGAAAAATTCAAGCCGAACATCTCGGCTTTTTTTCTTGATGTTTTGCGTGAAGCAAATTCAATTATTTAAATATATATAAAATATATTTTAAATATTTATATATTTTTTTTAAATTTGTTTTGTATTTTTTATTTTTTGTGTTATATTAAATCTATCAAAGGAGGAAATTATGTTATCAAATTTACTTGCAACATATGCTACATGGACTGCTATGTTCAATGCATGGGGTGAAAATTATACATGGATGGCGCAAATTTTCAATGTTATTACAATTGTTATGTATGTCATCATGGGTCTTGTTGGTGCAGGCGGAGCAATCTATGCAATCTATCTTGGCATTCAACTTGCAAGAGCAGAAGACCAATCAAAGCGTGACGATGCAAAGAAACACCTTATCACTGTTTTCATTGCTGTTGCTGTTACTGTTGTGCTTGTTTTGTTCTTTAACAACTTGTTGCCACTTATTGTTAGTTCATTTGTTACTCCACCTACTATGTAATAAGCGCAAATATTTAATTTTTAAATTAAAAAAAGAACGCCACAAAGGCTTTCTTTTTTTTGTGTGCCGATGGCACTAACTATTGTTTTTATTTTTTACACAATTTTCAATTTATTTTAAATCACTCCCTTTTTGCGTAAGCAAAATTTTTTTTAAAAATTTTGAAATTTGCTTGACAAGTCCCCCCCCCGCAATATAATTAAGCCAAGATAACAAATGTCACGCACGATAAATTTGTTTTAAACACGGGAGGAAAATTATGAGTTTACTACTTAATAAAATCGGATACTTTTTGTCAAGAATAACCATTCTTTTAGACGGAAATGGTGAAAGTTCCAACCCATCAATTAACGACACGAACACAAGAAACATAACCAAGTGGTCTGACTTTTTTCCGGTTGGTTCAAAATATGCATGGCTTAGCCAAGTTTTCGATACAATGGAAATTGTTATGTATGTCATCATGGGCATCATTGGTGCAGCGGGCGCAATTTATGCAATTTATCTTGGCATTCAACTTGCAAGAGCAGAAGACCAGTCAAAACGTGATGATGCAAAGAAACATCTTATCACAGTTGCAATTGCGATAGGTGTGACTGTTGTTTTGATTCTTTTCTTCACAAAACTTCTTCCAATCATCATTGGCGCGTTTATTGGCAAAGGTATTAATTCAACAACCAACAAGCCAATTACAAAAACACAAATCATTCCATTTCTTAAGTCACTGTTTTAATTAAAGTTTTTTGCCTGTTAATTAAAATCAAATTTTCGCAAGGTTTTAAAAAAAAGCGCATTGATTTTCTTGTATTTTCAAATAAACTATGGTAAAATAAACTTAAGGAGAAAATTATGTGGTCAACATTATTAGCTGAATCAATTTTGGATTTTAAATTCCTTGGCGAATACGCTTGGCTGAATGAAGTTTATTCAACATTGCCAATAATTCTTTATGCAATTCTTTCTGTTGTTGGTGGCGCAGGCGCAATTTATGCAATCATTCTTGGCGTCAACCTTGCAAAAGCAGACAGTGAAGATGCACGAAAAAAGGCATCTGAAAGACTTAGAAACACTATCATTGGTGTTGCAGTGCTACTCTTCTTGGTGCTTTTCATAAATATTCTGCTTCCACTTATCTTAAAAGCATTCTTGCCAAACCACGTTGAACCAAAAGCAATGATAGGCATTTTGAATATGATTATTAAATAAAAAATCCACCTTCTCTATGGTGGTTTTTTTGATAATCTAAGATTTTTATAAATACTTCACAATTCTTTAAACTCTTTATCATAACCAGTTAATGCTGTGAAATGACCTGCTTTTTCAATGATAACCTTCTCTGCGTCAATGGTTGTGGCAAACTTATCTAAAAGGTTATAATCATATATATCGGTTGGAGAATAAAAGCAAATGCGTTCTTTGGCGAAGTTCTTAAAGTCTTCCAGATTATTCACGAAAAAAGTTTTGTTGATTTCTTCCCAATCAGGATGAGGAGAATTTTTGTTGCACTCATTGAAAGACACAACGCCAATAAATTTTGCAATTTTGAGTTTATTTTCCATGAGATATTTAACTATAAAAATACTGCCAGTTGAATGACCAATCATCACGCTGTCTTCATTTATATTCATTTTATATTTATCAAACTCCTTTGCCCAAGACGAATAACTCATGTTTTCTATTGGTGGCAAAGTTGGCAGGAAGCAAGTCCCCCCCCGCTTTCAACGATTTTCTTGATATAGCTATACCAATAGTCTTCCGCTGTGTTTCCCAGCGCATGAATAACAAAATAGTTTTTCATAACTCCTCCTTAATTTACCTATCAAAAATTTTATAAATTCACAAACTCTGCTAATCTTGCACATCTTTAAAATATGAATTTGAAATAGTTATGCCATTTTTGGAAATATTTGTGATTGTTGCGCCAAGCAAATCGTTATTATAATAAGACAATCTTGATGATTTGAGCCCATAAACCAAGTGTATGCCTTGGTATTCTATGTCACAGTTATTTACATGGTCATGAGCACAAAATATTGCTTTGGTGCTTTCTAGTTCTTTGGCTTTGCTGAAAAATCCAGTGTTTTCTTTTCCGGGATAGACGCCCTCGTTAAAATTGGCAAATCCATCACTTTCGCCTTTTTCAAACGATTCCTTTGCATCAGCAAATTCGTGCAAAGGAATATGGAAATAGGCAAGGGAAGGAACAGTTTTGTTACCGTTCATTTCTTTTATCTTTTCAACCGAACTTTCATACCATTCAATTTGATTTGTGTGAATTGAGTCATATCCGCCGTTTACATGATACATTTGGCTGTCTATCATAAAAATGCTATATGTAATCCCCCCCGATTTGAGATTGATTACATAGTTTCCAACTCCGTCAACACCTTCTTCACCCTTATGAAAAATGCAGTTTGGGGCTTCTATAAATTTTTCTGCCATAAAATCCTTAGTCAGCACTCCCTCTGCGTCATGATTGCCAAAAACTGGAGCCCATGGAATATTCAAATTTTCCATATTAAATATCAACCTGTCAAGCACATCTTCACTTTTTGGGCTTTCCACATTATCGCCTGAAAGCACAATGAGATTCGGCTTTTCTTTTTCAACAAGTTTGTTTATTTCAATAAATGCAATATCACAATTTTCAGTGTTTGTTGCTTGAATGTCAGCAAGTTGCATAATTTTAAAATTTTCGGAATATCGCATAAAATACATGCTCCCATCCCAATAATCAACTTTTCCGTCACCACTGCAACCATACATTGAAAGTGGCAAAACCAAAGCCATTAATGCCAAAACGAACATTATTTTAATTTTTTTTAACATATTAACTCCTCCAAATATTTCATATAAATTTTACCACAATCCCCAAATAATTCCAAACAAAAACACGAACCTGTGCAAATTGCTAAGATTCGTATTATTTACTTTTGGCGGGACGAACACTATTCAAGTTGAACTTCATATCCAACCATTAAATAAAACCTGTATCACATTAAGCTTTAGAACTGCCCAATAATTAGTATATTATTGTATATCTAAGTTTACCAAAAATACTTTT
>CAPERS010000026.1 GCA_948607205.1 uncultured Eubacteriales bacterium
TTTTGGAAAATATTTGAAAATATAACAATTTTTTGCAAAAAAAGTGATAAAAATGAATCTTTTATGTAAAATAATATATTTTTTAGGCTATTTTTGCGTTTTTATAAAATTTCAATTTTTTTAATTTGCAATTTAGGTTGACAAACTTTTTTTAGAATTTTATAATGTTTTTTAGAGGTAAAAAATGAAAAAAATTATTTTAACTGGCGATAGACCAACTGGCAACCTGCACATTGGTCACTATGTTGGCTCAATAAGAACAAGACTTGCAATTCAAGAAAAAGGCGATTATGAAAAATTTTATATCATGATCGCTGACACGCAAGCACTTACTGACAATGCCAAAAATGTTGATAAGGTGACAAACAATGTCATTCAAGTTGTGCTTGACTATCTTTCTGCCGGAATTGACCCAGAAAAAACTTGCATTTTTATTCAATCACTTGTTCCTGAACTTTTTGAGATAACTTCTTACTTTATGAACCTTGTTTCTGTTGCAAGGCTCAAACGCAATCCGACCGTTAAGTCTGAAATTTCAATGCGTGGCTTTGAAAACACCATTCCTGCTGGCTTTTTGTGCTATCCAATAAGTCAAGCGGCTGACATTTTGGCTTTCAATGCAAACATCATTCCTGTTGGAAATGACCAGTTGCCAATGATTGAGCAAACACGTGAAATTGCAAACACCTTCAATTCAACTTATGGCGAAGTTTTCACTCTTCCAAATGCAGTGCTTCCTGAAATTAAGGCTTGTGAGCGCCTGCCTGGCACTGACGGCAAACTTAAAATGAGCAAAAGTTTAGGCAATTGCATCTATCTCAAAGACAGCGCAGAAGAAATCAAGCAAAAAATTATGAGCGCCTACACCGACCCAGACCATATTAAAGTCAGTGACCCCGGAAAGATTGAAGGAAATGTTGTTTTCACATATCTTGACGCTTTCTGCAAAGATGAGCATTTTGCAAAATATCTTCCTGATTATAAAAATCTTGATGAACTTAAAAACCATTATCAAAAAGGTGGACTTGGAGATGTTAAAGTTAAACTTTTCTTAAATAATATCATGCAAGAAACGCTTTCACCAATTCGAGAAAAAAGAGCGCAATATGAACAAAATATAGACAAAATTTATGAAATGCTTTTCAAAAATTCAGAAGAAGCGTCAAAAGAAGCGCGTAAAACTCTTGAAAAAATGAAAGAAAAAATGGCATTAAATTATAAAAATTTTGCAAAAAAGGGCTAAAAAATGCCCTTTTTTTGTTAATTCAGGGTGCATAATGCACCTTTTTTTAATTTTATATTCATTATCTAAAAATTAAAAAACGGTCAAGACACACTTTACTAAATTGTGTATACATTGTAAGTAGGGAGAAGAAATGCTATACATAATTTTAGAAGCGCTAACTTTGGCACTTGCAATTTCTCTTGACACACTTGTTGTCAGCATTGGTTATGGCACAAGCAAAATCAAAATTCCTTTTGCTTCTGCCTTTGTTATGTCATTTTTTAACATTGTTGTTCTGTCTTTTTCAATTTTTATTGGCTCTCTTGTTGGCGGTGCTATATCCAATCAGACGGCAAAAATAATTTCCTTTTCTCTTCTCTTCACAGTTGGACTTATCAAGTTTTTAAGTGAACTTATCAAAATCTTTTTGGCAAGAAAGGCAAAAAAAGGGCAAATTAGGCTAAAAATTATGGGTTTTAGGCTTATTTTATCAGTGATAACAGATTCCAGGCAAGCCGATGTAAACAAGGATAAAACACTATCACCAATAGAGGCTTTAACGCTTGGACTCATCCTTTCAATAGATTCTATTGGCGTTGGTTTAAGCATTGGAATAATGCCAATTTATCTCAATTATGTCATTATATTTTCCTTTCTTTTGCCACTTATTTTCATTCCGATAGGCTCATTTATAGGCAAAAAACTTTCTGGAAAAATCAACCTTTCTTGGCTTAGCGGATTGATTTTAATTGCACTTGCTATAACAAAATTATTTTAAGAAATTAATTTTTATTAAACAACCTTTCCGTTTTTTATATTGAAAATTTTTGCATCGACCTCGTTAAATTCGGTGCAAGTTATTATAGTTTGAGTTTTTGATGTGAATTTTAAGAGTTTTTTGCGTCTTGACTCGTCAAGTTCGCTGAAAACATCATCGAGAAGAAGAATTGGATATTCGCCAATTCTGTTTTTTATTATTTCAAGTTCTGCAAGTTTAAGAGAAAGTGCAACCGTTCGTTGTTGACCTTGTGAGCCAAAACTTTTGACCTCCACACCATTTAAATAAATATCTATATCGTCGCGATGAACTCCGAGTGAAGTGTAGCCAAGTTTAAAATCTTTATTTAAATTTTTTTGCAAGCTTGAAAGCATGAATTTTTGATAGTCTTCTTTATAACCGCTATAAGAAACTTCAAGTTTTTCATTTCCGCCTGAAATATATGAATGCGCTTTTTCGGCCAGTGGAGCAAGTTCTTCAATAAATTTTGCTCTTGCAAAAGCAATTTTTTCTGAAACTTCGCAAAGCGCTCTATCCCAAATGTCAATTGTCTGCTTCAAAGTTTGTAAATCTTTTGAAGTTTTGAGAAGTTTATTGCGATTTGCTAAAATTTTGTCATACCTTCCAAGAAGATAAAAATATCTTTTGTTTGTCTGCGATATGTCAATATTCATAAATCGTCTGCGCTCTTCAGGACTTTCTTTAATCAGTTTAAGTTCATCTGGTGAGAAAAAAACCGCATTTGCGTGACCAAGAAGTTCGCCAATTCTTTTTAAGGAAATTCCGTCGACTGAAACTTGTTTTTTAAGTTTGCTGTCAAACACAATTTCAATCGTTACATCTCTATATTTACGCTCAAATTCACCTTTAATAAGTCCGCGCTCTTGTTCCCAAAGAATAACTTCTTTATCTTTGCTTGTTTTGAAACTTTTGCCAATAACCGCAAAAAAGATTGCTTCAAGAATATTTGTTTTTCCTTGCGCATTCTTGCCGACCAGCACATTGAGTCCATCACCGAAAATTATCTCTTGCTCATTATAATTTCTAAAGTTTCTGAGCGTCAGTTTTTTTATTTTCATTAAAAGTAGTATATCACTTAAACAAAATAAAATCAATCAAAGCAAAAGAAAAAACGGCAAAACTCGCCGTTTTATTGTTTAAACATCAAGACATCAACTCATAAGAGTTTTATTGATTCTCAATCTCTTCTTGTTGAGAATTGTTAAGTTGTTGTGAAACATAATTTTCAATAACGTTATATATTAAATTTCCAACACTTTTTTGTTCGTGTTCGTTTATTTTATAGCTTAAAATGTTTTCAAGACCAAACTTTTCCATAAAATATAATTTTGCCCAATTTAAATTTTCGAGATTGTTTAGATCGGAAGAGCGTCGTGTAGGGAAAGAGTGTAGATCTCG
>CAPERS010000027.1 GCA_948607205.1 uncultured Eubacteriales bacterium
GTGGCATTTATATTCTGACTTTTAGTTTGTTTGTCGATAGAAATTATTGAGATAATTATTGCAATTATTGCAGTTAATGAACTTAAAACGATACTGACAATTTGGACAGCCATACTAATCCTCCAATCCCATTAGATAATCTATTGAAACGCCAAAAAATCTGGCTAGAATGATAAGTTGTGTTCCCTTAACATCTGCTTGTTGGTTTTCCCAACGACAAATAGAAGCAACACCAATTTTTGTTGCTTTGCTGAGCCCTTGAATTGATAGGCTTTTTTCAATTCTTAATTCTTTTAATCTTTCTGCAAATTTTTCCATGCTTATATTATATTCCATTTTAGGAATAAAGTCATTGACATTCCGTTATAGGAATGATATAATAATTCCGTAATAGGAATAAAAACGGAGGTATTTATGAAAAAACGAGCTGTAATTTATGCGAGATTTAGTTCTCATAGTCAAACAGAGCAATCTATCGAAGGTCAACTGCGAGAATGCTATTCTTATGCTAAAAGAAATGACTTAATCGTTGTTGGTGAATATATTGACCGAGCAATATCTGGAACAACTGATAATCGTCCAGAATTTAAGCAAATGATTGAAGATAGTAAAAAGCAAGAGTTTGATTTTGTTTTGGTTTATCAACTTGATAGATTTGCAAGAAATAGATATGATAGTGCAACCTACAAAGCAAAGTTGAAGAAAAATAATATAAGAGTCCTGTCAGCCAAAGAAAATATCTCTGATGACGCAAGTGGTGTTTTAATGGAAAGTGTTCTTGAAGGCATGGCAGAATATTATTCGGCTGAACTTTCCCAAAAGGTAAGAAGAGGTATTAAAGAAAGCTTAATCAAAGGCAATTATATCGGTGGTTATATTTTGTATGGCTATGATGTTGAAAATAAAAAGTATGTTATAAATGAAATTGAAAGTTCTATTGTTAAGCAAGTTTTTGAAGATTATGCAAATGGCAAAAAGGCACAAGAGATTGTTGACGACTTAAACAATAAAGGCTTAAAAACAAAATACAATAGAAAATGGACTTTAAACATAATTGCCAAGATGTTAAGAAACACAAAGTATATCGGTAAGTGTGAAATCAATGGCATTGAATATGACAATGTGTTTCCACCTATTGTTGATGAAACTATATTTAAAAGGTGTAATGATATTATGGATACTCACAAACATAGGCAAAGAAAAGAAATAAATAGCGAAGATATTTATATTTTAAGTGGCAAGCTTTATTGTGGCGAATGTGGTTATTTAATGACTGCTGAGACTGGAACGAGTTCGACAGGAACAATTCATAGATATTATAAGTGCTTTGGTAAAAAGAAACGAGCAAATAATTGTGGCAAGCATAATGTCAAAAAAGAAGATGTTGAAAAATTTGTATTTGAAAAGACAAAAGAATATGTTTTGCAACCAAACATTATTGAGCAAATTGCGGAAGTTGTTGTTGAAAAATTTAACAGCGAGATATGTGAAAGTGCAACTTTATCCAAACTGAAATTAGAGTTAAAAGAAAAAGAGAAAGCAATCAATTCAATTTTAGATGCACTAGAAAAAGGAATTTGCACAAAATCTACACAAGAAAGATTATTGAAACTTGAAAATGAAAAAGAAATTTTAGAAGATAAAGTGTCTTACGAAGAAAATCATCAATTAAAGCCACTTGAAAAATCTCAAATTGTAGATTTCCTTAAACTATATGCTAAAAAGAAATTCGATAGCAAAACCGACAAAAATGATTTCTTCAATAACTTTATTTTAAGAGTTAACTTGTTTGACGACAGAATAACTATTGTATATAACACAAGTTTTAATCCTGCCGAAGAAATATATAAACGAAGCCCCAATAACCCCGATAACGACCAAAACAATGGCGGAACAACGATTTATAAGCAAGAGCTTGAAGTGCCTGAAAAAGACATAAAAAATTGCCGTTTGATAATTCATTCAAACGACAATTGTCTGGCGGAGAGGAAGGGATTTGAACCCTTGGTGCAGTTGCCTGCACACCGATTTTCGAGACCGGCTCATTCGACCACTCTGACACCTCTCCATTTTATAAACACAAAAAGACTTCTTTTTAAGCGCTTTTATTTAACCTGAAAATACCGACTTTTTGCAGATATAATATAGCACACTTTGCATCAAACTTTCAACAAAATTTAATTAATTTAAGCGAAATCGTTTTGAATTTAATATATTGTATATTATACTATTAAAGTTAAACATGGAGAAAACTTTGAAAGTTAAGAACAAAAAATACAAAGTTATTATTGATACCGACCCTGGCGTAGATGACTGCTATGCTCTTATTTTTATGCTTAATGACCCAAGTCTTGATGTCAAACTCATCACAACACTAGGCGGAAATCTTGGCGTTGAAACAGTGACAAGAAACCTTCTTCATCTTCTGGAAAAATTTGATATAAAAGACATTCCTGTTGCAAAAGGTTCACCAAGACCTTTGAAACGCCTGCCTATTGACGCAAAATTTATTCACCAAAACGAAGGCATGGGCGCATACATTCCACCAAAGAAAGTTAAAGGCAATCTTCTTAAAGAAAATGCGATTGAAGCAATGTATCGCGTTATCAAAGAAAACCCTGGTGAAATAACCCCTATTCTCATCGGCCCTCACACAAATTTTGCCAAACTTTTGAAAGCGCATCCTGATGTTAAAGACCTCGTGCCAAGAATAATTTATGAAGGCGGTTCGCCTTATGGAGCACCTGGTTTCCCTGATCACATTTCATTCAATATGTCTTACGACCCTGAGGCATTCCAAATTGTTTTGGATTCGAAAATTCCACTTGTGCTTGTGCCATCAAATATGGGAAGAAGAATAACTCACCTTGATGAGAAACTTGTGTATAAGATAAAAGAGCAAAATGAAGTTGGTGCTTTCATTTATCAGATGTTTAATGGCTATTGGGAGCCAGGGTTCCCTGACAAGAGAGTTGCAACAAATGACATCTGCACTTACATGTATCTTACTCATCCAAAACTTTTCAAATATCTCACTGCTGACATGACTGTTGACACAGACACTGCCCCTGGAAAGACTTTTGCATTCTTCCACAAAAATGGAAACATTAAAATTTTGAAATCGGCGAACAGGAAAAAATTTATAAGGATTCTTATGAAACGGCTGAAAAAGTTTGATAATTTTAAATTAAAATAGAACAAAGCTTTTCGAATTTATGTCTTGTTATTTGAACTAAAAAATAGAAGAATTATCTTCTATTTTTTTAATTTGTTTTTTATTTAATTTTTCTATTAATTAAATATAATTTAATTTTAAATTAAAATAATTTTTAATAAATTTATTTATATATTTTTTTAAAGCATTTTTATTAATTCCCGCTTTTCCCATGTTGGTGTCCG
>CAPERS010000028.1 GCA_948607205.1 uncultured Eubacteriales bacterium
GTTAAATTATATCTTAAAACAATAAAATTTCCTAGTAATTTTCAATCTATTCGTAAAATTGTTTTATATACCACATATTGTAGTATGTCTATCATACAATACACAATTATCTTCAATATATTAAACCTCGAATGCTTCAAAAAGAAAAACAATGAAATTAAAATCAACTTGATATAATTTTGCTTGACTAAAAATGACGATAAATATATAATAATATTATTAAAATAAAAGCAGGAGAAAAAAATGATTGATATCAATTTAATTAGAACAAATAAAGATTTAGTAAAAGAGAATATCAAAAAGAAGTTTCAAGACCAGAAATTGCCACTCGTTGATGAGGCACTTGTGCTTGATAACCAAATTCGAGCATTAAAAAAAGAGGGCGATGATTTGCGCGCAAGCAGAAACATATTGTCAAGCCAAATTGGACTTTTGATGCGTGAAAAAAAACTTGCTGAGGCTGAGGAAATTAAAGCAAAAGTTAAAGCCAATAATGAAAGAATTGTTGAAATAGAGAAAGAAGAAGGCGAAATTTCTTTAAAACTCAAGAAAATCATGATGACGATTCCAAATATTCTCGCAGACGATGTTCCAATCGGCAAAGATGACTGTGAAAATGTTCAAAGATTGACAGTTGGCAAAGCCGAAGTTCCAAATTTTGAAATTCCATACCATGCTGACATACTTGAAAGCCTTAACGGACTCGACCTTGATAGCGCAAGAAGAACAAGCGGAAACGGATTTTATTATCTCACTGGCGACATTGCAAGACTTCATTCGTCAATTTTGTCTTATGCAAGAGATTTTATGATAAATAAAGGCTTCACATTTTGCATACCTCCATTCATGATAAGAAGTGACGTTGTTAACGGCGTTATGAGTTTTGACGAAATGGAAAATATGATGTATAAAATTGAAGGCGAAGACCTTTACTTAATTGGAACAAGCGAACACTCAATGATTGGACGTTTTAAAGACACGCAGATAAAAGAAAGCCAATTGCCACTTTTGTTGACTTCATATTCTCCATGTTTCAGAAAAGAAGTTGGCGCTCATGGTCTTGAAGAGCGCGGAATTTATCGTGTTCATCAGTTTGAAAAGCAGGAAATGATTGTCATTTGCAAGCCTGAAGAATCAATGGATTGGTATAACAAAATGTGGCAAATCTCTTCTGAATTTTTCGCAAGTCTTGACATTCCGCATGAAGTTATGGAGTGTTGCAGTGGCGATTTGGCTGACCTTAAAGTTAAATCTTGTGACCTCAATGCTTGGAGTCCACGTCAAAAGAAATATTTTGGTGAACTTGGTTCTTGCTCAAATCTTTCTGACGCACAAGCCAGAAGACTTGGCATCAAAATTAAAGGCGAAAATGGTTCATATTTTGCACATACTTTAAATAACACCGTTGTGGCACCACCACGTATGCTTATTGCATTTTTGGAGAATAATCTTAATGCCGATGGCTCTGTAAATATTCCAAAAGCTTTGCAACTTTACATGGGCGGTATGACAAAGATTATGCCTAAAAAAGTTTAAGTCGTATCTAATTTATATAAAATATAAAGTTTTCTTTGGAAAATAAAGTTTTAAAAAAGTTATATTTGCATAACTTTTGACTGTAAAATTAGGCGCAATACATCGTTTTTTGCTCTACAAAGGAGGGGGATTTTATGAAAAATAACTCGATATCAAAGCAAATGATTGAAGGAATTGTCAGAAATGACAATTCTTCTTATGTTGACGCTGTTGACGCAAAAGTTCAATCGCTTGTGAGAGATGTTATTGAGGATCTTTCGACCATGGTATCTTATGTCAGCACTAAAAATGTCGTTCTGCAATCAGCAAATGAACTTTTAAGTGGTGCAATGACTGACAATTCACGCTTTGTATATTTTTTGGGTATCGACAACGTTCAAATTGACCTTAACACACGAAAAGATAGCCGAATTTGGAAAGAACTGAAAGATAAAATTATATATGCTTGGCGCACTCGAGGTTCAAAAAAGCGTGCTGAAAAACGAATGCAAAAAGCCAGCGCAAAGCAAAATAACAAAAAAGTCACATTTGACCCATCAAAATACAGTCTTTTCAATTTGTCAGCGGATTTGCAGTTGACTTTATCTAAAAATTTGACAAAGACCACTTTGATTTATCTTGATAACAACGCAATCAGGATTGTCGGCAAAGAAGAATTTGGTTCGAATACTCAGATTATAATCTATGTGACGTTATATGACGGTGAAAAATTCAAATATTTCCTTGGAAAGAAAGAAGGATATCTTGATATCGACATTTCAAAACGAATTAATGCAATCAACAAAAAACTTTATAACGTTGGTGATGTATTAATTGATTTGATTAAAATTTATAATGTGTTGTATTTTGATGTTAACAACGCTATGCCAAATCAAATTTTTGTTGAAAGTCTGTTTTGCAACTGTCCAGATGAATTGTTTGACAGTAAAGATGTTTATAAGTCGTTTGTCAAAATTGTAAATTATTTTACAGTTAAATCTATAAAAGATTTCAAATCAATTATCTCTGACAAGTCGATTTTTAAAGATAAATTATGTGGAAACAGCGCTTATGGTCATTCAAAACTTTTAAATTCGCTTATAGATTTGCAAGTTTAAAGTTTTAAGATTTATAAGATTTTTATAAAGATTATAGTTTAATTTAAAAAAATAAGATTATAAGATAAATAAAAATGTGCAAAAATTCAAAGCACATTTTTTGTTTATAAGAATAAATATAAGAAAAATTGTGGTATTTTAATAGTTATATAAAAATAACATAATAGTTGCATTTTTAACGCTAGTATGCACTTATCTATGCGTAAAAGTTGTCTTTTACGCATAGATAGCGGAGGCGCTCATTTTTTAAAAAAATATTGCTCTTCTATAAAAATGATGTTGTTTCTCTATAAATATGGTGTTATACTTACAAAAATTCAAACTTCTATTTAATTCTCACCTACACTATTTTAATTTCACTTATGCTTAG